>DATBDZ010000278.1:0-26567 GCA_036276235.1 Humisphaera sp.
GGGGCGGATTCTCCATGCGCCCACTGAGGATCCGCCCCCTCTCCTGGCGTCCGATCAGCCTGGTCTTGCGGTCCAATCCACCCATCCACGCCGTGGCAGAGCGGCGCCGGCGGGCGCTCGCTTGACGAGCGGCGCAACGCCGCCCCGCCGCGGATTTGCTTCCGCAACGGAACATCGCACATCAGCTATGAGGTGTCACGCGAAGAGGCGAAGCGACGAAGGAGATCACATCGATTTCTACTTCGTCTCTTCGTGGCTTCGCGTGACATGATTCTGGATGACAGCGCAAGGAGGATCCGTGCCCTCGTTACACTCGTTCACGGCGTGGTGACCGTAGTTCGCCTCGGGGAAAGTTCTTGGTAGTCCGGCGGAGGTTCCAAACCTGAGGACCGCATCCAAACTCGAAACTCGAAACTCGAAACCCGAAACCTGAAACTCATTTCCCTACCAGCCGGCCGGCGGGACAAACTTCGCCACGAAGATTTGCGTGGTGTTGTCGGGGGAGCGCTTGCAGGTCCACATCATGTATTGCCCATCGGGCGAGAAGACCGGGAGGATGTCGGGGCCGGGGGTGTAGGTGATGCGGGTTTCGTGAGAGCCGTCGTCGTGCATGGCGAAGAGCTCGTAGTTGGCGTGGCCTTCCTTGCTGGTGGCGTAGATGAGGTGTTTGCCGTCCGGGTGCCAGAAGGGGCACCAGTTGACGTTGACGTCGTGAGTCAGCTGCCGCTCGGCGGATTTGCCGGTGATGTTGCCGTCGGCGTCGAACGCGAGGTCAGCGACGAAGACTTGCAAAAGATTGTTCTTCTGCCGATCGCTGCGATAGACGAGGCGTTTGCCGTCGGGGGAGAAGAAAGGGCCGCCGTCGTAGCCGGGGGCGTCGGTGATCTGAACGACGTGCGAGCCGTCAGATCGCATGACGTAGATGTCGCCATCGCCCGTGCGCATCGAGGTGAAGCATATCCATTTGCCGTCCGGCGAGAAGGCGCACTCGGCGTCGTAGACATTGTTGTCGGTCAGAGCCGGGCGGGCGAGATGGGCCGAAATCGTTATTGGGCCGTTGGGCGTGTCGGTGTGGCTGAGGATCAGAGCGCGCTGCCAGTCGTCACACCTGTAGATCTCCATACCGGCGGGGAATGACCAGCGATAATCGCGCCCTTCGCGCTGATAGCCGCCCTCTTTTTCGTCGGGTACTTCCTTGCCGGCGGTGGAAGCGAAGAGAATCGAGCGGCCATCGGGAGAAAAGAAGCCGCAGGTATTGCGGCTATTCTCGGGGCTGATGCGCGTTGGCTCGCCCGCGCCGCTGATCCGACCATTCTCGTAAATCAGTGGCGCGACATACATCTGATAGTGCGGCTGGCCATGCGGGCTGGCCTGGAAGATGATGTATTTCATGTCCGCCGAAAAGTACGCTTCGCCGGCGCGGTCGAAGTTGCGGGTGAGCTGGATCGGATTGACGAGAATTGCGGCTTCGCGCGGGTCCTGGAACGGGCGGGAGGTGGGTGCGGTTGATGCCGAGGTTTGCGCGGTTAGCGCATCGCTGTGGTTGCAGCCGGCTAGGAGAATCAATCCGATCATCGCGAGAAACAGATGGCGGGCAGTGCCCGCTTTACGGAGGGCGTTCATGTGGCACGGGTTTTTAACCCGTGTGAACGACGTTGTTTGTGGGGTGGATTGCGAAGGAGCGGCTTGTCGTATATTTGCGTCGCCAGCATGGGTTGAAAACCCATGCCACGATGAGAGGTTCTGCATCCTACGACAGCCGCTGGTTGCGAGGGGAAGACGGCGGGCAGTGCCCGAGCTACGGTCTGCCTCGGCGAAGCCTTCTTCCCTCTGGCTTGCGGCTTCTGGCTTCTGGCTTCCTTCAGACGATATTTCTTGCTTGCTCATGATGCTTGATCAGCATCCTACAGCGGCCGCACGTTGTCTAGCAGGCGTTCGTCTTCGCTGGAATTATTGCCGGGTGTGGCGCGGACGCTGATGCTGGCGGCGTGGCCGTCGAGGCCCTCGGATTTGGCCAGCGTGATGATGGCGTCGGCGTCTTTGGCAAGGCCTTCGGCGGTGTATTTGGCGACGCTGCTGCGCTTGAGGAATTCGTAAACGCTGATGCCGCTGGAAAAGCGGCCGGTGGTGTTGGTCGGCAGGCAGTGGCTCGGCCCGGCGACGTAATCGCCGGCGGCGACGGGACTGTACGGCCCGATGAAGATCGCGCCGGCGTGGCGCAGCCGCGAGAGAATATAGTTCTCGTCGCGCGCCTGGATGTTCACGTGTTCCGCCCCGAAGTGATTGGCCAGCTCGATCAGATCATCCATCGATTCATGAATGATCACGGCACTGCATTCGCGCAGCGCCTTCTCCAGCGGAAGCGAGCGGCTGAGCCAGCGCCCCTGGCGATCGATTTCCGTCTGCACGCGCGTGGCGAACGCTTCGGATGTCGTCAGCAGAAAGCAGCTTCCCGGATCATGCTCGGCCTGCGCAATCAGATCGGCGGCGACAAAACGCGGATTGGCCGTCTCGTCGGCGAGCACGAGAATCTCGCTAGGCCCAAGGAAGCCGTCGATGCCGACGTAGCCGGAGACCAATCGCTTGGCGAGCTGCACCCAGCGATTGCCCGGCCCGACGATCTTATCAACGGCGGGAACGCTCTGTGTGCCAAAAGCCAGCGCCGCGATGGCGGCAGCGCCGCCGGCGCGGAAGACATCAGTGAGTTGAAGCTCGTGACACGCCGCCAGTACAAGATCGGTCCGACCATATTTGCTGGGCGGCGAGCAGACCGCGATGCGCGAAACGCCGGCGACCTGCGCGGGAACCGCTAAATGAATCAGCGAGGATGGATAGGAAGCTTTGCCGCCGGGGAAATAAAGGCCGGCGCTATCGATGGCGGTGAAGCGCATGCCCAGCGTCACGCCCGGCCGCACCAGCGGCACCGGGTCGGCGGGCATCATCGCCATCTGATATTCGCGAAGCTGCTCGATCGCGCGCTGAAGTGCGTAATGTTGCTGCGGTGTGATCCGCTTAACGGCAGCCGCCATCTCTTCGGGCGTGACGCGGATTTGCTCGGCGGTGAAAGCCGGATCATCAAACTTGCGCGCCTGCTCGACGACGGCATCGTCGCCGCGACGGGCGACGTCAGCGACGATGCCCATCACCGTGCCCATCTCGCGCGTGCCGTTCTCGCCCTTGGCGATGCCAAGGTCCATGGGGTCCAGTCGCAACCGGTGGATCAGCCCCACGATTCGGCGATGGTCTTCAGGATCGGAATACCGCAGAATTGGAATCATCTCTGGCGAATCTTATGCAGACTACTCCATAAGGAAAGAGGCCGCGCCGTTGAATGTCATCGGCCTTTTCCACTACTATCTCGCACCCCCAATGGTAGTGGTTCCTGGGATACTTTTATAGGCGGAGACGCTCAGCAATGTTGATTCACACGGTGTTTTTCTGGCTGAAGGATGGTTCGGGTAAAGACGTGCAGCGAAAGCTGGTTGAGGATTGTGCCGCGTATCTGGGCAAAGTGCCGGTGGTGCGGCAGCTGTGGGCCGGCCCGCCGGCGGGACGCCGCGCCGCGAGGTCGTCGATGCATCATATGATGTCGGCCTGACCGTCGTGCTTGACGATATTGCCGGTCATGATGTTTATCAGGAACATCCGCTTCACAAGGAATTCATCGCGCGCAACAAGGAGCATTGGAAGCGCGTGCAGATTTACGATTTTGAGTGATGCCCCGCTGAATCTAGGGCGATTTGAGCGGCTCGCGCTTTCGGAGAAGCAAATCGAAATCTGTTGCGATGCTCAGCGGCGGGTGCTAAGCTGTCTGGCTTGATCGGGGCGGGCGACGCCGGAGCCGCCACGGCGGGCTTGGCACTTATTGATGCCGTCATCCGGGAAGGTGAGGATACGGGTATGAGCTTGCGGTCCATCTCTTGGCGGCTGTTTCCATCAATCGAAAAATCGTATAGGCCGCTGAGAGGGAGTCGAGGCGCGCCTGGCATTGCTGCCGCCGCGCGAACCACGATCGAGCCGCTGGAGCGGCGCATGATGCTGAGCCTCGCAGCGACAGCAGCTTCCGGTAGCGAGATTGACTTATCATGGCCCGCTGCGGCAAGCGGGGCGACGAGCATCGAGATTGATCGCTCCAACGACGGGGCCGACTTCACGACCCTTGCAACACTATCGGCAGCCGCAACCAGCTACGCCGACGTTGGATTGCACGAGGCTTCCTTATACCTTTACCGGTTGCACACCGTTTTCAGCAGCGGCGATCCAACAGACGATACGGCGTTTGGCATGAGCCTTCCGGCTTCGCCTACCGCTCTCATTGCGACCAATGACAATGGCGCGGTTAATCTCTGCTGGATCGACAATTCGCAGGACGCCGCCGGGTTCAAAGTCTACCGATCGACCGACGGCAGCAATTTCGCGCTTATCGATAGTGTGGCCGATGATACGGATTCATACACGGACATTAATGCCGTCAAGGGCTCCACTAACTATTACAGGGTATCGACCGCCGACGGCGGCGGCGAGTCTGCACCCACAGGCGCGGCCAGCGTCGTGCCCATCGCTGCGATTGAACTCTCAGACGATTCCTATTACGGTCTGCTGTCCGTCGCTCACGGGCATACATTGGTCATTGGTTCAAGCACCGGTACGAGCGGAGTCCTCGCCAACGACGTGGATCCGAACGGCTACAGCCCCCACGTCGGATGGCACAGCGCCCCTTCGCACGGCAGCCTCACGCTGAACAACGACGGCACCTTCAGCTACACCGCCAACAATGACTTCGTCGGAACGGATACCTTTACTTACACCACCACCGACAGCCTCGGCGCTTCCAGCAACACGGCGACGGTCAGCATCCAGGTCACCGATGATGCGCCGGCCGCCGGATGGGAGGTTGGAATTGTTGGCTGGCAATATAACGACGGCCCCGGCGACGGGTACGGCGATGGATACGGCGATGGATACGGCGACGGCTATGGAGATGGATATGGGGACGGTTACGGCGGCAGTTCCGATCCATCCTATTCCGTCACAAACGCGAGCGGACAACTCAGTGGGGGCGACATCAACGGCGATACCGTCGCCTTTTCCGCCGACGCGATCTCCTCGGACCAGGGAAGCTTTAGCCTCAGCTCCTCATCCGGCCAATACGCCTTTACGCCCGGCTCGGCTTTCAGCGGCACGCTGGTCATTCCCTATCACGTGAGCGACGGCGCTTTCAACGGCAACACTGCCTCGCTATTGATCGTAGGCTGGAGCTACGACTCGACCGCCGGTCCGCCCGACAGCAACGGCACCGGAATCGTCTACGCTCCCTACGTTATTCCCGGGGCGAACCGCGACTATGGCGTCTACGAAAACGGCAGCCTGCAAGGCAGCGGCACCGAACTGCTGGATGGCGAGACCGGACAAAGCCTGCATGTCGATTCGCTCATCCAAGCGCCGGCCCACGGCACGCTCAACTTCGACGCCACCAGCGGAGATTTTACTTACACCCCAAGTACGGGCTACGTCGGCCCAGATGTCTTCACGTTCTCGACCTACGGCGTCAGCGGTAGCACCGGAGCGACGGTTCCGGGCGGATATGTGAGCGGGTACGTACAGACGGAGGCATTGCCGGTTTCCCTCTCGATTGGCGGCTCATCGGCCGGCGATCCGGGCGCGACGATTCCATACAACGGATCCGGTACGTCACAGCTGCAATATTCGACGATCTACCTGATAGTCCCGTCCGACATACCGATCGGGTCTACGGTGACTCTATCCACCGATGACGCGGCAGACATTCAAATTTGGACGGGCAACCCGAATTCATTCGGCAGCGCCGACATCATCTGTAGTGGTACGAACAGCCGCACGTGGACGGTTGGGACAGATACGGTTCCGGCATCCCTGGCGATCCTGGGCGTGAACCAGACAGACTACGACCGGGTGCACCTCACGTTATCCGCCACGCCCGGCGTTGCGCACGCCGGCTCGGCGCCCAGCTCGCCGACACCGCCCGCAAGCCAGCCTGTTTCTGCAACCCAGCCGGCGACCGTGCCACTCCCGCGGCCATACATCCTCACGCGGACACCCGTGAAGGCTTTTGTCGGCCAGTCACTCACCGTTCGGATGGGGCTCGCGGGGTTCGATCAGGTTTTGATTGGGTTCAATTTAACCGTAACGGACCAATACGGAAAACCGATGCCCGGCGTGACGGTCAGCGAATCCATCACTCCCACGGGTTATCATTATTTTAATTTTCCGCCTACAACTGGTTCGACAGTTGCAAACGCGTCTGGAATGTTTGGCGACACGTATGCCGCATCATTTTATGACGCCACGGGATACGTGAACGTCAAGCAGGTATTGTCAATCGGCCCATGGAGCTGCACCCTATATACGCGTATAGACGCGACTGGCGCGTGGGGCGGAAACCTAAGAACTATCTTCAAATGACCCCCGTTGTAAAACGATGATATGGTACGATTATGCGACATTTCCTCGCGGTATTGTCAGTGTTATCAATTGGCACAGGAATTATCGCTTCATGGACAATGATAGTTATTAGTCGCTCTACTGGATATCGTCAGCAGATCTACATCGGAAACGCGCACGCGAGTGGATGGTGGCTGGTGGGATGCACGGCCTTGGCGCCGCTGTGCTGGGTGATCCTTTTAGCAATTGATCGGCATCGACAAGCGAGAAGAATTCGCGCCGGGGCCTGCGCATTTTGTGGATATAGTCTTAACGGCATCTCAGGCGGCATTTGCCCAGAATGCGGTCGCCCTATGCCCGCCTCGCGCAGCTGAAAATGAAGGCGTGTACGAGGTCACGTAACAAGCGCAACAAGGGATGTCAGTGAAGCTAAAGCTGTTTCGCAGCGAGCGGCTGGGGTTGTTTCCGAGAATGGCGAGGCAGCCGTGGGCGTACAGATTTACGATTTTGCATGAACCTGGATGCTTGAGCCGCATTCGGGGCAGAGCGATGTGCTGGCGCGGATGTCGTAGCCGCAAACCATGCAAAGCCCCAGGCGCCTCCATCGCCGGCGGCGGATCGCGCTCCGCCCGGCGACGATGGTGGGCACTGCCGTCAGCAGCACGAGAAACCAATACGGCACAATGATCGCCGAATAGCGCGGCGAGGATTGCGCGACGATCGACAGCGTTCCGCCGGACATGCTGAACCCAAAGATCGACCAGACAATCGACGCCGGATCGAAGATCTGATCGTGCAGCGGGAGCATTTCGTCGGCGGATGCGGTGATGAAGGAGAATCGCTTGCCGCGAAGATCGTTCTCCGAATCATCAGGGCCGAATTCGCCGTCGAAATCGATTTGCGTCAAGACGAAGAGAATCCCCTTCCGCTCCGCCGCCGCGCCGGCAAGATGGCCGGACGGATCGCGCACGGCAAGGACATAAGCATGCCGCGTGGTGGCGATCCAGAGGGACGCCATCAGCAGCAAAAGTCCGGCGCCGAAGAGCCAAACGATTTGGCGCGCGCGTTTCATGTTGAGGTAGCATATCGACATGCCCAAAGTCCGAAAAGCAGTCATCACCGCCGCCGGGCGCGGGACGCGGCAATATCCTGCCTCGAGCGCCGTGCAGAAGGAAATGTTTCCGCTGGTTGATCGCGACGGCCTCACCAAGCCTGTCATTCAGATCATCGGGGAAGAAGCGATCGATTCCGGCATCGAGGAAATCTGCATCGTCACCGCGCCGGGCGAGGAGAAGATCTATCGCGATTATTTCCGGCGCATTGATGACGCCATGCTCAAGTCGTTTCGTGGCAAGGAATGGGCGATTATCGAATCAGAAAAGCTGGCGGCTTTCGGGGAGCGTTTGCACTTTGCCGAGCAATCGACTCCAGATGGCTTCGGGCATGCCGTCTACCAGGCGCGAACGTTTGTCGGCGATGAGCCGTTCCTGCTTCTGCTGGGCGATCACATTTACATGAGCGAGATCAAGGATCGCTGCGCGCGGCAATTGATCCGCGTCTTCGAACAATCGGATGTCGCCGCCGTCACGGCCGTTCAACCGACGATGGAACGGCAGCTTCATCTGTTCGGCGCTCTCCGCGGCACGCCGCTGGATCTGGCCCGCGGGATTTATAAAGCCGAGCTGATTATCGAAAAGCCGTCGATCGGAGTGGCGCGCGAAAAGCTGGCGACCGCGGGGCTGCCGATGGGGAATTATCTCGCGCATTTTGGGATGTACGTCTTCTCGTCGGCCATCTTTGATTCACTGGAATACCTGATCAAAAGTGATCTTCGCCAAGGTGGCGAAATTCAGCTCACCGGCGCCCAGGAGCATCTTCGCCAGACGAGCGATCGGTATTGGGCGCTGATCACACACGGGCAACGTTACGACACGGGGATTCCGTATGGCCTGATGGAAACGCAGCTCGCATTGGCCTTGGGCGGCATCCATCGGAGCGAGATTTGTGAGGCGATCGCCCGAATCCTGGCGATGCAGGTCAAGTCATGAATCCAAGCGGTCCCATCCATTCCATATCAGGGAAATCCCTGATCACATTTTTTTCCCGGCAACGACTCTGCTGTTTTGTGATTACTCATGGATGGCTCTTTGAACACATCGATCGAAGATCCGCGTCGCGATTTGTTTTGTGACGAATCACTTCCAGTGGCGGGACCGCGGATCTTCGTCTGCAGAGAGCCACAAGGGAGCCGGTATGTCGGATTCGACGCGTGAAGGTGTCGGTTCGTCGATTATGGGGATGTTTTTCAATGAGCCCGGCGCGGAGGCCCGGAGATTGGAGCTTGCGAGCGGAGCCGTCATCTACGAACCGGGACGGGAAGCGAACGCGCTCTACTGCATTCGCGAGGGGCAGGTGCGAACGTATCTCGCCGGCCCAAAGGACAGCGCCAGATTGCTGGAAATTCTCGGGCCGGGCGACTGGTTCGGGATCGATGCCCTGACGGGCACGCCGACCGCTTCGACCCGCGCCGTTGCCGCCGCACCGACGGCGGTGTGGGCACTGCCGGTCGAAGGGTTGAGCGCCTTGCTCGAGCTTCAGCCGCGGCTGGCGATGGAGCTGATCCATCAACTTGCCGCCAAGCTGCAGGCGGCGCGGGAAGACGCCGGCCGCCTGGTCTCCGATGACACCAACGCGCGGCTGATTCGCACGCTGCTGAACTTCTCCACCACCGCCGCCGCGACAAAGCAAGCCGATGGCGAAGTCACGCTGAACATCTCCCATCGCCAACTCGCGCAGGCGGTTGGCGCGGCTCGCGAAACAGTGAGCCTCGCGCTCACACACCTTCGTCAACAGAATATCGTTTGCACCGGGCGCAATCGGCTGACGTTTAAGCCGCAAGCGCTGCGCGCATTCGCCGATGGGAGCGCGGGACGGCCCGCTCCGGCTATCGTCACAAAAGACGGCGGGATAAGTCCCGCCCTACATCAAGGCGCCACGTAGGGCGGGATTCATCCCGCCGATTGTGTTGTCGCTGGGGTCGATGGCCACACCCCTTGCGGCCACGGATAACTTCCCGGCTTCACAAAAAGCAGCGGCGATTCTCTTCCAACCGGCCGCAGGCAAGCCACCCCCGCAAGCTGCGCCGGGATTGCCTGTAATCGTGTCCAGCCTATTCCCTGAGTCAGCGCGGCGGCTGTCGAGCCGCCTTCGACATACAGATGATCGCAACGATCCCCATTCAAGACATCGATGACGACCGCGACGAGCGACTCGGTCAGCCGATGGGTGGCCGCAAGCGATGGAACGCACTCGTGGCCAATCGCCGCCATTGCCGCGCCGTGGGTTTTGAGAGATCTCGCGATCGCGTCCGCCCACTGATGGACGGAGCGATCGGAAGCATCACTCGATGCCGAAAGTATCTCCTCCGGCATCGCATGAACTGGCACATCACGCTGTCGGCATTCCTCCGCGCGGCCGTGGCTCCAGGCTTGGGCGCTGCCGCAGATGAAGAGACTTCGTTGTGCTTTCAACGCGAGCCGTGGCTGCGGAGAGATGGCGATCTGCTTCATCGCCTTGCATCGCAACAATGCGATGAAAAACTCGACACCTCCGGCGGCGAGTGTAGATGAGTTGCACTCGGACGCACGAAGCATCAGATCAGCTTCGCTCTCGACATCGGGGACCATAATCCCCTCGCCCGGCGCTGGTTCGGCAAGCCCCATTTGCACAATCGAATGTCCCAGTAGTTCGGCGATTTTCGACGATCGCCGCGGATGCAGTGGATCGTTCGCAAAGGTTGTCTGTTCGAGACATTTACCATCGATGCAATAGACCCCGCCACAAATGGTTCTTCCCTTCGACGGATTCGCCGGCACGAGCAGGCATCGTCGCTTATCGGTAACGGCCAGCAGTGCCTCGATCTCCGCGCGCACGTTGCCGCGAAGGACGGAGTCAGTTTTCTTGTAGATCCAATCGGGATCGTGCCGCAGAATGTCGCGCGAGAGATCTGAGACGATCTTCGCGGCCAGCGATTCATCCATCGCTCGCGTGTCGGTATCGACAGCGATCACCTTCGCATCGGACGACGGATCAAATCGCGTCTGCACTTCCGCCGACAGGCCCACATCAGCGGCAGCGGCAGCCAGCTCGGCGGCCCCGGTGAAATCGTCGGCGATGACCGCAATCACTCCGATCCCCCCGCCAGCCTGGCGGCGATTTTCACCGCCTCAAACAAACTGTTTGAATTTGCCTTCCCCTGCCACGCGATATCCAGAGCCGTGCCATGATCGACGCTGGTACGGATGATCGGCAATCCCAGCGTGATGTTCACCGCCTCATCGAACGCCAGCGCCTTGAGCGGGATATGCCCCTGATCGTGATACATGCAGACGAAGGCGTCGGTGCTCTTTCGCCGGCCCTGCAAAAACGCCGTGTCCGGCGGCAGCGGGCCTTCGACCGCAATCCCCTTGCTGCGAGCCGCCTCGATCGCGGGCACAATGAATCGCTCCTCCTCGCGGTCGCCAAAGAGCCCATGCTCACCCGCATGCGGATTCAATCCGCACACCACCAGCCGAGGCGGCGAAGACCGCAGCCGCCGCATCGCGTCGGCAGTCAGCTCGATCACATCCAAAATCCGCTCGACGCTCAGCAGCGCCGGCACATCGCGATACCCCACATGAGCCGTCACAAAGCTGCACGTCAGCTCCAATGAAGTGAGCATCATGCAAGCCCGCTTCGCCCCGGTCTTGGCGGCATAAATCTCCGTATGCCCCGGGAACGGCACCCCCGCCGCCCGCAGAGCCTCCTTATGAATCGGCCCGGTGACAACGGCCGCCACTTCACCCGCCAGCGCGGCGTCGATCGATTTTTCGATATATGCGTAAGCCGCGCGGCCAGTATCTGCGCTGACGACGCCTGGTTTCACCAAGGAAGCATCAATCGCTTTCAAATCTAGAACGCCGGCAGTTTGCGATGAAGGGTCCGCAACTGGCCACTGATCGACGGATAGAACGTGAAGAGGCGTTGCAAGTCCCGTCGCCTTCGCGACGCGCTCCAGCACGCCGACATCCCCAAAAATCACCGGCACACAGAACTCGCGCACCCGATCATCCGCCAAAAGATGAAGGCAAACTTCCGGCCCAATGCCGGCAGGATCGCCCATGGTGACGGCGATCAGCGGAAGTGGATTCGTGCGAGAATCTGATAAGGCCATCAGACGCCGACCTCGATTTCACGGACCGCAACAGTCAGCGAGCGAGAAGGATGCCGACAACTCAACGACCACCAATCAACCGATCATACTCGGCGTGATGACCGATCCAGAACCAAACTAGCTCATCGTCTTCCTCGACCGCCAGCGCACGATAGTGGAGTCCAACACGTACAGACCAGAAGCGGCCAACTTTCTTCAATTGCAACGATGGATGGCGCGCATCGGATTTGAGCAACTGATATCCGGCGTCAGCAAGCCGCCGGACGTCCGGCGGCAATGCTTGATAGCAACCCCAAAAGCGGCGTGAGGCGCGGTGTGTCAAAGCTCGCCGCACCGCCCCTCGTGCAAGTCATCCAACGCTTCTTTGGCTAGCGCATCCAAGCGGCCGGCATTCACGTCCGCCTCGAACTGACGATCCCATTCTGTGGCGTCATGGGCAGCAAACCACTCGCGGAATGCCCGCAATTCCGCGGGCGACAGCCGCTCGATGGCACGTTCGAGCTCGGCAA
The DNA here is from genome assembly GCA_036276235.1 of Humisphaera sp. Classification (GTDB taxonomy): domain Bacteria; phylum Planctomycetota; class Phycisphaerae; order Tepidisphaerales; family Tepidisphaeraceae; genus JANWHF01. The sequence continues at coordinate 12,142 of DATBDZ010000278.1, forward strand.
CTGTTGACATGCCCAATATCTTACTGCGCCGTCCGAACCGTCGCTAGCTTCTCAAGAAGCCCCAGCTGGGGTAAGATTGGCTTACGCACTACGTGCACAGCAACACTTGAATACCCAAACGCTCATTATCGGCAAGCGGCGCTTCGTCGTCGTGCCCGAAAAAGACTTCTTACGCCTGCAAAGACGCGCCGGAAAAGCTGCTGTGCGCCCCGAGTTCGCCCGTGAAGCTGTTCGCGAATTGCAGACATATCGCAAAAGCCGAAAGGCGTCGAATTGGACCGACGTTAATCGGAAACTTGGGCTTTAACTCTCCCCGCCCACCACGCCGTGATCAGCGGCACAACCAGCGCGCTGACCATCACGCTCGCCGACACCAGCACGGTTGCCGAGGCGGCGGCTGGGGCGTAGGCGGAGTTCACGCCGGCGACCAGCGCCGGGACGGCGGCGGCGTTGCCGGCGGTTGATGCCGCCGCCAGGCCGGCGACGCCGTTGCCCCCGTTGATGTGGTCCATCGTGAAAAGCGCGATCCCAGTAAAAGCGACGACGAAGAGGCCAAGGCCGATCCCGAGCAATCCGGATCGCCCCAGGTTGTGTAGATCGATCGTCGTTCCCAGCGCGAAGGCGAAGAACGGGATCAGCACCGGAACCGCCGCCCCCAGGAATTGGCGCATCTTTGCGTCAAGATTCCCCAGGATCATCCCAACCAGCAGCGGCAATATCGCCCCCAGCAACGCGAGCCTGTCGAAGGAAGAAAACCCGGCGATACCGAGCGTCAGCATGGTGAGGAACGGCCCGGATTCGATCGACATGATCGAGTACGCCGCCGCGTCGCGCGGGCGGCCGTATTGGCTCATCAGCGCCATGTAAAGTCCGCCATTCGTATCATTAATCGCGGCAACCACCGCCAACGTCGAAAGGCCGGCAAACCAACCGCTGCTGACCGGCGCAATCCCAATCCATCCCCGCAGGATGAACGCCGCCAGAAGCCCGCAGCCGATCTTCGTCGCCAGAAGAACGCCGCCCTTGCGAAGCACATAAGGCGTCGTCCGAAATTCGACCGTCGCCCCCATGCAAACATAAAAGACCGCAAGGATCGGTATCGCCCCGGTAAAGAGCGCGCCGGAAAACGACCCAAGCCGCTTAGGCACATCCGGCGCAAACGTTGAAACAATGCAGCCAATCAGAAGCGGCACAAGCATCATGCCGCCGGGAATCCGATCGAGGGTTTGTTTGAGAGGCAGATTCGCCATAGCCGGCCCGGCCGCAGTGTACGCGACGGGATAATGTAGCGCATTGTAGCGCAATGTAGCGCTTTTGCCGTTGCTTATCAATTTATTGCGAATAAAATCTATATCCCCCGACACGGCAGACGCTTACAGCGACCAACCCCAATGTAGCGCTCAGGTAGCCCTACATGTTCCCTGAAATGCGCTGTGACATAAACCAATGGACACCAGCCGGTTACGCCGTCCCCAAAGCCATGGCGGGAAATGTAGCGCGCTCTCGCCGTGCGCTACATTCAGCATGCGAATCGGCGTGGTGAACAGGTTTCTGTCCTTAGAGAATCGTTCGAGCGAAGAGAACCGTTCGCCACGCCGTGAACAAGCCTAAGCGAGGGCACGGATTCTCCTCGCGCTCCGGTTCGAAGAAGAAAACCAACGACGCGCCAACACGCGCCCGGCGCGCTCGATCTCTCGCGGTAGCGGCTCCTGGGAAAACGCGTCAAGCGCACGGGCGGACGAAGGGGGTCGGGAGTCCTTCTGAAGTTCTGCGAGAGGCGTCCACCCCTGGAGCGCTATACACTTCAGATCCTGCCAATCGCGGGTGGTTCTAATATCGGGAAGGACTCCCGACCCCCTTATTTTGGCTGGTGCGAAACGTTTCATCGCCGGTATGGGCCAAATCTCCAAGAGATGTCACGCGAAGAGACGAAGCTGCGAAGGAGATTGCGCTTGATTTGCTTCGTCTCTTCGTCGCTTCGCGTGACATGATTGATCGCGGTCGGACAGTCCCGTCTCGCGCCGAATACGTTCGCCACGTCGTGAACGAGTGTAACGAGGGCACGGATTCTCCGAGCGCTGCCGACGAGAAGTTCAAAAGGTGGACCGCAATGACGGGTTCGGCGTTGAGGCATTTCGCCGCTGGCGTTACTGTTTCCTGAATGAGTGAAATCAAGATCGGCGTTATTGGTGGGAGCGGGTTGGGCGATGCGCTGGGGACGGAGGGGACGCGCCACGCGGTTGATACGCCATTTGGGTCGCCTAGTGATGCGATCGTGGAAAGCGATTGGTCGGGGCTGCCGGTTTTTACTCTGCTTCGGCATGGGCCGGGGCATCTGCTGAATCCTTCGCAGGTGCCGTATCGGGCAAATATCTTCGCGCTTAAGAAGCTTGGCGTTACGCACATCATCGCGTCGGGGGCGGTGGGGTCGTTGCGGGATGAGTTTAAGCCGCGCGATCTGGTGATTCCGGATCAGATCATCGATCGGACGTCAAAGCGTGCCGGCACGTTTTATGATCAGGCCGCCGTTCATGTGGAATTTGCGGAACCGTTTTGCCCTGTGATGCGTCGAATACTTTTGGAGGAGGGTTCAGGGGAGGGTTCGGGGTTCAGGGTTCAGGGTTCAGGAAATGCAAATGCCGATGCGCGAGGTCCGGGATCTGTGATTCAGCAATCTCAACCCCTGAACCCTGAACCCCGAACCCTGAACCCTCCCCCGAACCCTTTCGCGATCCACGATCGCGGCTGTTACGTTTGCATGGAAGGGCCGGCGTTTTCTACTCGGGCGGAGAGCTTGATGCATCGCCTGTGGGGCGGCGATCTGATCGGGATGACGGCGATGCCCGAGGCGAAGCTGGCGCGGGAGGCGCAAATCAGTTATGCGCTGGTGGCGCTGGTGACCGACTATGATTGCTGGCGTAAGCCGCCCGCTAAGAACGCCGAGGCGCCGCCGGCGGATTCCGCGGAGTTATTGAAGGAAATCATTGCCAATCTGCGGGCGGCGTCGGACAATGGGATGGCCTTGATCCGCCGGGTCATCGAGCGAATCGCCCGCGACCCCGGGGCGGCGGCAAACTGCCCGGCGCACGAGGCGCTGAAGCTGGCGATCTGGTCAGACAAGACCCGCATCCCCCGCGAGCAGGTGGAACTCCTCTCGCCGCTGTGGATGGAATACTTTGGCTGAGGAAAATACGAAATGAGTTGCCAGTTGCCAGTTGCCGGTTGTCAGTAAATGCCATCACGAACGAGATCGTGCGCTTTGTTTTACTGACAACTGGCAACTGGCAACTGGCAACTTTTTCCCACGGAGTTGGTTATGCGCATTGATCGCGCTGTGTCGGGTTCTCGCGTTTGGATCGTGACGCTGGCAGGGGCGTTGATGTTTTGCGCGCCTTTGCCGGGGCAGGATCAGCCGCCTAAGACGGTGCAGGCGGCGCTGGAGCCCGGCGGGCAATTTGAGGGCAAGGAGCCGATCGACGGCGTTTATGTGCGCGATCCCGCTGGCGCGATCGATAAATGGGCGCTGGCCAAGCGCATGGAAGGTTTGAAGGAGTGGAACAAGTCGGCGGATCTGTTTCAGGAAGTGCTCACCAAATATGCCGACCGCGTCGTTCCTTCGCGGCTCGATCGTGCCAGCGATCGCATCTGCCAATACACGACGGTCACGACTGCCGTTCAGGAGCGGCTGGCGCATTGGCCGCCGGAAGGATTGGATGTCTACCGGCAGCGTTACGAAATTCCCGCGACGAATCTGCTGAACCAGGCGCGGCCGGATGATTCGGCGGCGCTCAATCAGGTCTACAACCTCTATTTCGTGACGGATGCGGGCAAGCAGGCGGGGATTCGGCTGATGGATTTGTACACCGAGGCCGGCGAATTCCCCGCCGCCGCCTGGATCGGCGATCATCTGCTGGCGATTCATCCGAATCTCGCTGCCGAACGCGCTGCCGTGCTCTATCGCACGGCGCTGGCGTACCACTTCAGCGGGAACCACGCCGCCGCCGCCGAGCGGCTGGCGACGATGCAGCAAAAATTCCCGACCGACCGCGGCATCGTGCGCGGCAAGGATGTCATCCTGGCCGAATCGCTCGCGCAGGATCTGGCGATTGCTCCCACCAGCGCCAACACCTTCGCATCTGATTCCTGGCCGATGGTGGGCGGCGACGTCAGCCGCGGAAAAATCTCCCCGGCCGAGGGAAAACCCGGGGCGCGCCTCTATGGCATCACGCTGCCCAAGCCCGCGTGGCAGCAGTACACCGGGCCTCAGCGCCTGGCGATCGAGCAATCCAACAAAGGAAGCGAAGAGCAGGGATTGACATTGGGCATCATGCCCGTTGCCGACAAGGGCGAGCTCTTCTTCCAGGATGGAACGCGACTCTTCGCGCTGAATCTGGAAAGCGGCCTGCCGCTATCGGGCTGGGCACAAACTTATCCGGATGGCGTCTTCACGCTGGCCGGCACCGTTGGCTCGCAGCGCATGGAGCAATTGTCGGTCACGCTGACGGAGCGCGAAGTGCTCGCGATCATGGGGCAGACCGATCACATGGGGCTCGTGCGCAACTACGCTCCGAAGACTGAATCGAAGCTCGTCTGCCTCGATCGTCAAAGCGGGAAGGCCAAATGGATCACCGCCCTCAGCCAGCTCGCGGGGCTTTCTGATGCTGAGCGCGCGCTCACGATCGCCGGCTCTCCGCTGGTGGTGGGCGAAGGCGTGCTGCTTTTTGCCAGCGCGCCCAAGCAGTCCGGGTTTGAGGATGCTTATGCCATCTGCCTCGATCTGAACACCGGCAAGCTGCGCTGGTCCACATACATTTGCACGGCCAATTCATCGAATGTCGTTTATGGCGCGATCGCGCCGCCGGTTTCAGATAACGCTTCGCATCCGGCTTATTCCAATGGTCGCGTTTACGTTCAGACCAATCTTGGCGCGCTGGCGGCGCTGGACGCTTACAGCGGCGGCATCGCCTGGGTGAATCTTTATCCATCCGATCATCCGACCCCCGAGCCGGCGATGGGGCGCTTCCGCGGGCCGGGGTTCAACAATGTGATTCCCGCCGACCTGGCCGGGCGCTCGCCGCGCAAGCCCTCGAGCTACAACCCGGTCATCGTGAAGGATGGATACGTCTTCACGATGCCGACCGATGCGAAATATCTCTTCATCTACGACGCCGGCACCGGCCAGGAATTCAAGCGGATCGATCTGGCCGACATCAACACCAAGTGGCACGACAAGCACGGCACCACCATCGCCCCCGACGCGATGGAGAACCTGGACGTCCTTCTGGGCGTGAGCGGCGACCGCCTGCTGCTCTCCGGCAAGAAGGGCGTCATCTGCCTTCGTTGGAAAAACTACGATCGCGTTAAGTTTGATCCGGACGACAATGAAAACAGCGTCTTCTGGCCCGAGCCGCTGCCGATTCCAGTGCGCGGGCGCGGATTCATCGCGGGCAAATCGCTGTATGTCCCGTGCACCGATCGGCTCTATCGCATCGACGTGGCCGCCGGCAAGCTGGTTGATTTTTATCCGCGCGGCGACCGCGGATGGGAGGAAACCGAAGGGCCGGGCAATGTGATCGCAACCGCCGAGCATGTCATCGTCGCCGGCGCGAATTCATTGAACGTCTACACCGATCTGGCGCTGGCGCGAACGAAGCTCGATGCGGAAGTCGCTTCCGCGCCGGGCGATCCGCAGCCGCATCTTCGTTATGCGGAAGTGATGCTGGCGGCGGGCGAATCTGATCTGGCGATCGACAAGCTCGATGAAGCGATCAAGCTCCTGGGCGGCATGGCGGCGATGCAGCCGGGGCAGAGCCGCACCCGCGTCTTCACCGATGCGCTGGCCTTTGCGCAGAAGCAATCGACCGAGGCCGCCGGCGACGGCCGCGCTCGCGCCGCCAAGCTCTATGACCGCGCCGCGGCGGCGGCGTATACGCCGATGCAGCAGGTGCAATATCGCATCGCGCGCGGCAAGTTTGCCATCACCACGGGTCATGTGAACGACGCGGCGCTGCTGTATCAGCAGATCCTTTCCGATGCGGCGATGCGCACTGTTCCGATGGTGGACAGCAATACCGGCGCGCCCGCGCAGGCGGCCGCTCTTGCCGAATCGGCGCTGGCCGCGCTGATCAAAGCCGCGCCTTCGGTTTATGGGCCGATTCAAGCGCAGGCGGATGCGGCGCTCAAGAGCGCGCAAGGCCCCGGCGCGGATTCTGCTGGGCGTCTGCTGGAAGTGGCGCGGACCTATCCCAACTCGACCGTTGCCAGCCAGGCGATGCTCGCCGCCGCCGACGCCTACGAAGCCGCCGGCAACCCGCGCCAGGCGATCGGCGTATTGCGGCAGATGTGGTTCAAATACCCCGACGGCACCGAAAAGGCGCGCATGCTTGAATCGATGGCGCGCAATTATTTCGCGTTGCCCAATCGTGGAGAAGCAGCGACAGCAGCCCTTAGCCGCGCCGCTGCCCTGCCGGGCGATCCCAAGCTCAATCGCCCGCTGAAACTTCCGGATGGAAACGTTCTGGCGGCTGCGACGCCGCTCTCCTCGGCGCTGGATGTCGTACGTAAACTGCGCTCGCAGGAATTGGCCAAGCCGCTGGTTGATCTGAATGTTCCGATTCTCCCACCGCTGACGCTGGAGGATCGCGCCGCCGGCAAGAAACCCGCCGCCGCGTTTCTGCCGCCCACGCCCGATTCAGTGATTGACAACGTCAAGTCGCTGGTGTTGCCGCTGGCTGATTTCCGCCGCTTCGATCGTCTGGTGACCTGGACGAGCGATGGGTTGCTGATGGTGCTGGAGCCGGGCAAGAAAACGCCGCTGTTCACCAGCGACGCCTTCAAGGAAGAGCCAAAAAATTGCGCATGGATCGGCGATTCACTGGTGGTTTGGGGCCACACTTACGCGGCGCGTTTTAACGCCACCGACAGTCAACCCGCCTGGCGATTTGCGGTGAGCGGCCTTTCGCAGATCGAGATCGCACGTCTGACCGGAGACACGCCGATCGTCCGCGGCGGCAACGTCGATGCGCAGATGAACGCGCAGCAGCAGCCGATCATCATGCCGCAGCCCAACGCCTTCGCCGGCCGTCGGCGCGGCGCGATGGGCCGCTTCAATGTGGCTCAGAACATTTTGGTGAATAATCCTCCGCCGCTTCGCCCGGAAAGCAGCGGCCCCGAGCAGATCACCGAAGTGCATGCCGTGCAGGATTATCTTCTGCTCTCGACCACCGCCGGCCGGCTGATTTCGCTGGATGCGCGCGACGGACGCGTTGCCTGGCAACTGCGGCTGACCGATCGCCCGGTCGATCGCATCGTCGCGAACGATGATTTTATCGTCGTCCGTCTGACCGACGACGACACAACTGTCCGCCTTGCGGCGATCGACACCGCCACCGGAGAAGTCCGCGGCAACAAGGGCTTCGCCGGCGGAAATTCGGGCGGCAATGTGCCGGTCAACATGGTGCTCGCCGCAGATGGAACGCTTGTCTATACGCTGACCGATCGCATCTGCCGCCAGGATCTTTACAAGCCCTGGACGGACGACACGAGCAGCGACATCGTCAGTGGTTCGGGAACGCTGCCCTATATCGGCGCCAGCGGGCCGGATCAGCTTCTGATCGCCGACGGGCGCATCCTCGCGCTGGCCGACAACGGCGATCAAAAATACGTCAATCTCTTTTCGCTGGAGACCGGCCAGCCGATCCCGCTGCGCTATCGCAGCGCGGGCGGCGTCCGTGAGATCGATCTGCGCCTCACCGCCGGCAAGAGCTGGAGCACAACGTTGCGTGTCGTCGGTCCGCGGCTTTATGTGATCGGGCTGGGCCAGGTGTTTGGCTATAACCTGGATCATCCGGAGCAGAAGACCTGGGCGACGCCGCCGGAAACGCTTTCAACATCAGCGGTGAACGACATCATCATCAGCCAGAAGCATCTGGTGATTATTCTGGAAGACCTGCAGCAGCCGTTGGGCGTTGCGCGCGGCGGCGCGCAGCCGGCCAACCTGCCGCCCGTTCCCGCCGCCGCGAAGACGCCCATCCCGGCGTACGACCTCAAATTTTTCCGGCGCACGGCAATCTCCGCGACCGATCCCGCCGAAAGCGGCCGCCTGGATTTCGAGTTCACCGTCCGCGACCCCGCCGGCATCCTCCCCACCTGGCAACCCGTCACCGGCGGATTGTGCTACGTGACGGCGGATAATAAGTTGCATCTATTGAGAGGCACGGGGACGAATTGAAAATGAAAAATGAAAAATGAAAAAATAGGCACGAAGGCAAAAAGGCACGGAGGCACGAAGGGATTTGTCTGCGCCTTTCCCTTCGTGCCTTCGTGCCTACGTGCCTTCGTGCCTCCGCCGCTTCGTCCCTTCGTGCCTCCGTCGCTTTGTCCCTTCATGCCTCCGTCGCTTTGTCCCTTCGTCCCTTTCCCTTCCTAACAATGTCGATCACCTTCGTCATTGGCCGCGCTGGGAGCGGGAAGACGCGGCGATGCTTTGAGCGCATCGTGGCACAGATGCAGCGCCGGCCGCTGGGGCCGCGGATTTACTGGCTGCTTCCGCCACAGGCGACGTTTACCGCGCAGCGGCAACTAGCCTGCGGGTCGGGCCTTCCGGGATTCTGCCGCGCAAGAGTTCTCTCCCTTCGCCAGCTCGGCCAGGACGTTTTCGACGAATGCGGCGGCGGCGCGACGCCGCTCATCACCGACATCGGCCGCCAGATGATCCTGGGTCGACTGCTGCGCGAGCTCGCGCCACAACTGGAATTTTTCGGCAGCGCTGCCCGCCAGCCGGGATTGGCCGCCGAATTGGATCGAACGTTTGACGAATTGGAGCGCGCCGGAAAAACCGCCGACGATCTGGCGCAACTGATCGCGGAGCTGGAGCGCGATCGATCGCATGATTCTGATGCACGCCCGCTCGCGGCAAAGCTCCGCGATCTGCACCTGCTCTATAAACGCTACACAGAATTCCTCGGCCAGGAACGGCTCGACCCCCATCGCCGGCTGTTGCAGGTGCTCGACTCGATCGAGCATTGCGCATTCTTCAAAACCGCAACCGTCTACCTCGACGGCTTCCTGGATTTCACAGAATTCGAACGGCGGATGATAGTCGCCATCGCCAAAACCGGCGCGACGATCGAGATCACGCTCCTGATGGATCCGCAAAGCCCGATCCTCGCGAATCCCAATCTGAACCCCGAGGAGATGGGCCTGTTCTGCCGAACCGAGGAAACCTATCGGCGGCTTTGGTTCGCGTTTTCGCAGGAGCGGGTGACGATTAATGAACCCGTGCTGCTGGGAGAATGGGTGCCATCTGGGTTGCGCTCTGGTCCCCTCCCTCGGTACTCCGGGGGAGGGTTAGGGAGGGGGCCGGTCGCGAAAGACGATGGTTCTACACAACCCCCACCCCAGCCCTCCCCCGGAGTACCGGAGGAGGGGGAAAATCAGCCGCGCCGTGGGCAATCGTCGCCCTCGACGCGCTTCGCTTCACCGCAGCTCGCGCGGCTTGAGCGCGAGTTTGACCCGCGCGCCGCCACGCCGCGCGCAAAGAAGAATGGAAAAGCCGGCGCCAGTGCGCCAGACGATTGGGCCATCGAGCGCATCGAAGCCCCCGATCGCACGTCCGAAGTCGATGCCGCGGCGAGGCGGATTCGCTCGCTGCTGACCGGCGGATATCGCCAGCGCGAGATTCTCGTCCTCGTTCGCGATCTGGAGAAATATCAGCCGCTCATCGATACCTGCTTTGACGAGCATCAGATCACGTTCTTCAGCGATCGCCGCCGCAAGGCACTGCATCATCCGCTGATCGAATTCTTGCGTGCCGCGCTGCAGATCGCGCGCTTCGACTGGCGGCAGGAATCGGTGATGGCCCTGGCCCGCACGGGTTTGGCGCTGCTCAGCGCCGATGAAGCGGATGAGCTGGAAAACTATTGCTGCCGACATCATCTGCGGAGCAGCGCCTGGGATTCCGATGTTCAGTGGATCTACCAACGGGATCTACTGCGCGATCCGGAGGATGCGACTAGCGGAGCCGATCCTCTGCGCATCGACGGCCTGCGCCGACGGATTTCCCAGCGCCTCTCCCCATTCGTGCGCGCGCTGCAGGGTGATCGCCCGATGAACGTCCGGCAGATCGCCACGGAAATCTTCGCGCTGTTGGAGCGATTCTCGATTCGCAAGACGATTGCCGGTTGGATGGACGTTTCTTCCGCCGATCGCACCGCCGCCCGCATCGAAGAGAGCGGCGAGCATGAGCAGGTGTGGGCGCGGCTCGTCGAGCTTTTCGATGAGCTGGTCGAGCTGCTGGGAGATCAGCCGACGTCGCTCGATGATTTTGTCGATGTGCTCGAATCGGGATTGGATTGCTTTGATCTGGCGATCGCGCCGGCAACGGTCGATCAGGTGCTCGTCGGCCAGATCGATCGCACCATCGCGCCGCCGGTCCGCGCGGTGATCGTGATGGGATTAAATGAAGGAGAATTCCCGGCGGCATCGGGCGATAAGTCGGTGCTCTCTGATCGCGAGCGGCGTGAGCTCAAGCAGCGAAAGATGGATCTGGATCGCGATTCCACTCGTTGCGTGCTCGATGAATCCCTGCTCGGATATCTGGCGTTCACCCGCGCCTCGCACAAGCTGATCGTCACCCGGGCGCGCTGCGACGATCGCAACCGCCAGACGTTCCCATCGCTTTTCTGGCATCGGCTGGAAACACTTTTCCCGACGGTGAAGACAATCTCGCTCGCCGCCGCCCGGGCCGGCGATGTGCAGCACATCTCCACCGCGCGGCAGCTCATCGGCGGCCTGATGCAATGGATTCGCCGGCGCAATGTCCGGCCGATCGGCAGCAGCTTTTTGTTCGCGGGCTGCGACGATCCCAAAACCGCCGAGGCGGACGACGCGTGGCGAGCGCTTTATCAATGGCTGGCGACATCGCAAGGGCAAATAAATTCCGCTCTGACGGATCTTCTGCAGCGCGCCTGGCCCGCGCTGAGCTACTCGAATGCCGCGACAATTTCAGAGTCGGCCAGTCGCCAGCTTTTCCATTCGCCGCTGGAGGCCAGCGTCGCGCAGCTTGAAACATTCGCCACCTGCCCGTTCCGGCATTTCGTGCGGTATGGCCTGGGCCTGGAGACGCCGGCCCCGCCGGGCGTGACGATGGGCGACCACTCGCGCATCTATCATCGTGCGCTGGATCAACTCATCGGCCAGGTGCTTGCGCGCAATGAGTCAGATCAAACCGCGCTCCCGATCAGCGGCCAGATGATCCACGCCGCCGTCATGCGCGCCGGACAAACTCTCGCGGGCGAGATGATGCTCGGCGTCAATCGAAGCCGCTATTTGCTGTCGCGCATCGAGCGGACGCTGCATCAATTCATCGCCGGCCAGCGCGAGCTGATGAACCGCTATCAATTCCGCCCCGCAAGCAACGGCGTCTCGTTCGGCGGCAACACCGATGTCCCGCCTCTGGCGCTGCAAACGCCGCACGGGAATCACGTTCACTTGCGCGGGAGAATTGATCGGATCGATGTTCTGCCCGATGGCCGCGCGGCGGTTGCCATCGACTATCGACTCTCCGCGAGCAAGGTCTCGCTGGCGAAGGCTTATCATGGCCTTGCGCTGCAGCTTCTCGTCAGCCTGCTGGTGCTCGACGAGCTTGGAAACCTGCTCACCGCTGGGCCGCTTGCTCCCTCCCCCGGTACTCCGGGGGAGGGCTGGGGAGGGGGTTTTGCAGAAGATGCGCCGCTCGCGCGAACCCCCTCCCTAACCCTCCCCCGGAGTACCGGGGGAGGGGATAGGACTCCTGCCGGCGCACGGGGCCATGCGGGCGAATCACTACAACCCGTGGCGGCGTTCGATGTCCCCCTGCTTCGGTCGCTCAAAGATGTTGCGCATCCCGATGAGGTCCTCGATCCGGAAGACCCAAAGAGCCTTCTGAAGCCGCCGCCGCGTGGGATTTTTGCGGCTTCGTCCATCCAAGCGCTCGACAGTGAACTGGCCGATGGCCAATCCCTCGCGTTTGCTGCTTTCCGCAAGAAGGACGGCCAACTGGGGAATCAGAACAAAAACGACGACGCCGCGCAGCATGAATTCGCCGCGCTGCTCACGCATGTTCGCCAGGAATTGCAGAAGATTGCCGATGATATTCTGGCGGGCAATGTGGCAATCACTCCGTATCGATTGAATGACCTTTCGCCCTGCGCGAATTGCGATTACCGAAGCGTCTGTCGATTTGAGACCTCGGTGAATCGATATCATCGACTTGATTCGATGGGGCGCGTGGAAGTGTTGAAGCGGGTTTGCGAGGAGGGGAAATCGTGAGCGAAAGGGTGCGTGAAAACTTCGGCGGCAAGTCTTGTTCCCTCCCCCGGTACTCCGGGGGAGGGTTAGGGAGGGGGTTCTTGCGAGTGGCGCACCTTCAACACAACCCCCACCCCAGCCCTCCCCCGGAGTACCGGAGGAGGGAGAATGGAGCAGCCTAAGGTGTCACGCACCGTGAGCGAAAAACAGCGGCCATGGACAGCGGAGCAGACGCGCGGGATCACGACGATCGGCCGCAGCCTGCTCGTTTCCGCCGCCGCGGGCGCGGGGAAGACCTCTGTCCTTTCGCAGCGCTGCGTGCATCTGGTGTGCGATGCGGCAGAGCCTTGCGATGTGGATGATCTGCTGATCGTCACGTTCACCGAAGCCGCCGCGCTGGAGATGCGATCGCGTATTACTTCCGCGCTGCGCCAGCGTCTTGCCGGCGATGCTGATCCGCGCCTGGCGCGGCAGCTTGCACTGGTCGATCAGGCGCAAGTCAGCACGCTCCACTCCTTCTGCATGCGGCTGCTGCGCCAGAATTTTCACCTGATCGGCCTCGACCCAAACTTCCGCGTGCTCGACGCGGATGAATCGCTGCTGCTTCGCCGCCAGATTGGTCGCGACCTGCTGCGCCATCGATTCGAATCCGACGATTCAGGGATCTTTCATCAGTTTGTCGATGGGTACGGCAAAGGAAATGAAAGCGAGATTCTCCGCCATCTTCTGCGCACGCATGATTTGATGACCAGCCTCGCCGACCCACAGGATTGGCTCCGCCAGGCGCGGCGGCGCATCGCCTCGGCGACGTTTGGAACGCTGGCGGATACGGAACTGGGCCGCGAGCTCTGGACGCTCATTCGCGAAGGCCTTCAATCAATGCGCGGCGCCTGCCAGGGCGCGCTGCGGCAGGCGGGCCGCCTCGGGTATCACAAGTCGGTCGATTATCTGCTCGGCTTGCAAAACGAAGTCGAGTCCTGGGCGCGGACTTTTTTTGAGCAGGGACTGGACGGGCTCGCGCGTTCGGTGAATTCAACCGAGTTTGCCCGACGGCCCAGCGACAACAGCAGCGACGTGATCAAAATGGCGATCGACGTTGTCGTCAATCAGATGAAGAAAGGCCCCTGGCGCGATCTGCTTCGCTTCACGACGCAGCAATGGCAGGAAGGCTTGCAGCAAATCCTGCCGCATGTTGATCTGTTCATCGATTTAATCAGCCAATTTGAATCGCGCTATGAGAGCGCCAAGCAGCGCGAGCGGGCGCTCGATTTTGCCGACCTGGAACGCCAGACGCTTCACATCCTTCAGCAACAGGATGGCAAAACCTTCACGCCTTCCCCCACCGCGCGCGGGTATCATCGGCGATTTGCGCACGTGCTGGTGGATGAATATCAGGACATCAACCAGGTGCAGGATGCGATCTTGAATCTGGTCAGCCGCGAGTGCGTCGCCGGCACCGATGGTGTCGTGCCTAATCTCTTTTGCGTCGGCGATGTGAAACAGAGCATCTATCGATTTCGTCTTGCCGAGCCGCGGCAGTTTTTGGATCGGGAGCATCAGTTCCGCGATGAGGATTCGCATGGGCTGGTGATCGATCTGCAAAGCAATTTCCGCAGCCGCGCGCCGCTGCTGGAAGCGATCAACGCCGTCTTCGCGCGCCTGATGACCAGGACAGAAGCGGAAATCGAATACGACGAATCGCATCAACTTCGACCCGGGTTGATCTATCCGCCCGCGGGAAAATCGCCCGTCTTCAGCGGCGCGCCGATCGAGCTGCATGTGCTGGCGACGCGCGGCCGCGCGGAACAAAAGCCCGAACGCGACACTGATGAAGAGGAAGAATCGCAGGAGATCGAAGACCTGGATCGCACCGAGCGCGAAGCGCTGCTCGTGGCGCGGCGGATCCGCCGAATCGTCGGCGCCGATGGTGAGCCGGCGATGCACGTGATGGATAAGGATGGCAAGAAGGAAGGGCTTTCCCCGCGACAAGCGGAGTACGGCGATATCGTCATCCTCCTCCGCGCCACCAAATACAAAGCCGGCCAGTTCGCGCAGATTCTCCGCGCGCAGGGGATTCCCGTTCATGCCGACAGCGGAAGCGGATTTTTCGAATCGACCGAAGTCCGCGACATGCTCGC
>DATBDZ010000279.1:0-25242 GCA_036276235.1 Humisphaera sp.
TAGTAGAGTTCACTCGAAACGCCTCCTTGCGTGTACGGATCAGGGGTCGTGATAACTACCTGAATACACGAAATTGGCTGCGTTTCGAGTCTTTTTCTGCGCACAATCAGCGACGACCGCGAAAATCACACTTGTTCAAGGCCTAGGTCACTTAATCTGCTGCCCATACCGCCAACGGCCGCACGCCAACAATTTGTCTTGCCGGCCCGATGCTGCTACCTTAAACGTGGGCTCCCGGAAAGACCATTCAGATATGCGACAACGCGCTTCAATTCTGGCACGCCGCGCTCTTTGCGCGCTGGGGTTTATCGTCTTTTGCACCACCGCGATCGGCTGCTCGTCATCGGCGGTTCATCAGATTCCCATCAGTCCTCAGATGAAGCAATTCGTGGAGGGTCAATATCAGGACGTGGTCACTCAGCACGTGCCTGCCCACGATACCGCAGCTGTCGGGTCGCCGCGCTCGATGTCGGCCAATTACAACGTCTCCGACGGCGTGAGCTTCCTCACAGCCGAAGGGCCGTTGGATATTCAGACGGAGAGCGGCAAAACCGTCAAAGGCTCCTATCAGCTCAGATGGCGTCAGCCCGGCGACGCCAGCCAGAACAGTGCATCCGATGAATGGATCCTCGATCAGCAGGTGATCCAGATTCGTTGAAGTGTCGTCAGCAGCTTGACATCCCTCCGCTCCCCGATAAACTGCCTCGTTCTTTATTTTCGGGGCATCCGCGTTGCGCGGCGCCCGGCGAATAGTCTGAAGGAATTTGCTCATGAGCACGTATTTTGCCAAGCGCGGCGAAGTTGCCGCCAACTGGCATGTCATTGACGCCACCGATCAAGTGCTGGGCCGTCTGGCATCTCGCATTGCCATGCTGTTGCAAGGAAAGCACAAGCCTACGTATACACCGCACGTGGATACGGGCGATTTTGTGATCGTCATCAATGCCCAGAAGGTGAGAGTCACCGGCGCCAAGGCCGAGGTGATCGAGTACGACACCTATTCCCGCTACCCCGGCGGTCGGCATCTTTATTCGTATAAGCGGATGAACGAGCTGCACCCCGAGAAGGTGATCGAACTGGCCGTCCGTCGCATGCTCCCCAAGAGCAAGATGGGCCGAAACATCCTGGGCAAGCTGAAAGTTTACAAGGACGACAAGCACGAGCATGCCGCTCAGCAGCCCAAGCCGCTCAAGGTAGACATGTTCGGCTCCGGCGTCCGCGCGATTTAACCAGAATCTACCTGGTTCCCGACCTGAACCCTGAACCCCGAACCCTGAACCCAAAGTATGTCAGAACAAGCCACCGCAACAGCAACCGAGACGCCGGCCGCCGAGGCCGCCAAGCCCCGTTCGTATGTGTGGGGCGTCGGCCGCCGCAAGAGTGCCGTCGCCCGCGTGCGCATCGCACAGGGCAGCGGCAAGATCGAAATCAACGGCCGCCCGCTCAACGATTACCTCACCAACGAGCGCGACCGCAAGGTCATCTTTGGCCCGCTGGAAGTCACCAACACCGGCGGCAAGCTCGATGTGCTGGTGAACGCCACCGGCGGCGGCCCTACCGGCCAGACCGGCGCCATCCTCCTGGGCCTCGGCCGCGCGCTGGCCAAGTATGATCCAAGCCTCGAAGGCGCCCTCCGCAACGGCGGCTTCATGACCCGCGACAGCCGCATGAAGGAACGAAAGAAATACGGCCAGCGCGGCGCTCGCCGACGCTTCCAGTTCTCCAAGCGATAATCCGCTGGCGACTATCTGCAAGACTTTCAAACCCGGCCGATTTTTCGGCCGGGTTTTTTTGTTATGGTTCTGAAACGTGAAGACGTGGACGCGGCGGGCAGTGCCCGCCCTACGATGAAGCGGCTCGTAGGGCGGGCATGGCCCGCCGCACCCGCCTATCAACCGGCGGCATTTGATAATGGAAAGAACGCGTGGTTTGCGTTCAGAACCCTCTCCCCTGTACTCAGGGGAGAGGGCAGGGTGAGGGGACATCGGTCGCAATACGGCGCGGTTCGCAAGTCTGCGGTTCGTCCCGTCACCCCAACCCTCTCCCCTGAGTACAGGGGAGAGGGAGAATGCGCACATCGCAATGGCAACCTTGACCCTCCGACAAGCCCACCACCTCGCCGTTCAGCGGCATCAAGCCGGCGATCTTGCCGCGGCGTTTTTGATGTACGAGCAGATCCTTCGAGCTCAGCCCGATCATGCTGATACATTGAACATGCTCGCGCTGCTCGAAAGCCAGCGCGGCAATCTTCCCCGCGCTCTCGATCTCATCGACCGCGCCATCGCGATCGATCCGTCGCAAGCCGCGTATCGCGGAACGCAAGGCGTCATCCTCTCGCGAATGAATCGACTCGATGAATCGATCGCCGCCTATGGCGCGGCAGTCTCGTTGCAGCCCAATCTCTTTCAGGCGTACAACAATCTCGGCAATGTGCTCCGGCAACGCGGAATGCTCGCTGAGGCGATTGATGTTTACGAGCGATCGATCGCCGTCGAATCCAATCAGCCGCAGATTTATTTCAATCTCGGCTTCGCCCTTCAGGAAGCCGCGCGGCCGCAGGAGGCGATCAGTTGCTTCGAGCGCGCCGAGACATTGCTCAGCGCCAATCCCCAAGCCGCCGCCGAGGCACGGCTGCAACTGGGCCTGCTCCACCTTCAGCGCGGCGATTTCGAGCGCGGCTTACATCTCTACGAATCGCGCCGCGATGTTCTCGGGTTCCCCGTTCGACGCGACTTCCCCCAACCGCTGTGGGACGGCTCCGACCTGTCCGGCAAAACCATCCTTCTCCACGCCGAGCAAGGCATCGGCGACACGATCCAATTTTTCCGCTATGTCCCGCCCGTGTGCGACCGCGGCGCGAAAGTGATTCTGCTCGTCCCCGCATCGCTCAAACGCCTCATGGCGGCACAGAATGTCTGCGAAGTTTTCGATGAGTCCGATCGCCTGCCGACGTTTGACGTTCAATGCCCGCTCGGCAGCCTTCCACATCGATTCGCCACGCGCCTCGATTCAATCCCCGCGACGACGCCATATCTCAACGCTCCGACTTCGCTGGCGCGCGATTGGAACGCTCGCCTCGCGCAATCGGCCGGCACTCTGAAAGTCGGCCTCGTCTGGTCAGGCAATCCGCGCCATCAACAAAACCATCTCCGATCCCTTCCCCCAGCGGAACTGACACCGCTGAAGGGAGTCGAAGGTGTTCAATTCTTCAGCCTACAGAAGGATGCCCCCGAATCCGCGCGTCCCGATCTGCAAATGATTGATTGGACGAGCGAGCTACGAGATTTCGCAGACACCGCCGCGTTAATCGCGGGGCTTGATCTGGTGATCGCCGTCGATACCGCCGTCGCACATCTGGCCGGCGCGCTGGGAAAGCCGACGTGGCTGCTCTTGTCGGAGCCCGCCGAGTGGCGCTGGCTCCTGACTCGCGAAGATTCGCCGTGGTACCCGACGATGCGGCTATTTCGCCAATCCAAGCCGGGAGATTGGGCAACGGTCATCGAGCGCGTGGCGGTCGAATTGAGAGCGCTCACCGACAGCTCGGCTAAAGAATAATAATTGTCGGCTGCACCTGGATGATCAGATTGCTCTCCTGCGTTACATGATGGGCCTTAAACAGCGTTCCAACCGATGGAAGAATCGACAGCGTCGAGATCCGCTCGGTGGCGATTTCCGGCGTGGTGGAGAGCGTCAGCGGATCAAGGGTCAGCGTGCCGATCGTCGGGGCGGCGAGCTCCGAGTTGACGAAGCCTCCTGCCCCGCGCGCCGCCAATCTTCGCCGAGTGCAGCTCGGCGGTGTTTGCAAAGTCCGACGCCTGCGCCGGTAAATCTGAACTGCCCACGCCGACAAACAGGTGGCTGTTATTGAGGCTGTCGGCGGTGAAGGATCGCACGCTGTTGACCGCATCGATATTTGAGTTGACGACGTTCCCACCGATCTTGATCGAATTGATCGCCGATGTTCCCGCGACGAACGGATTGGTCAACGACAGATCGAAGTTCAACATGTCGCCGCCCACCTTCAAGTCCTTCATCTGGCCGGTGGTGAGCGATCCGCTGGCGGTCCCTTTCACCATTAGATGATCGAGCCTGCCGAAGGTTCCCGTCCAGCCAGGATCGGTGCTGAATGTCTTGATCGAGCCAACAGCTCCCTGCACGGTCCATGTGCCTGGGCCGATCGTGTCCACGTCGGCAAGTTTCATCAACTGCACTATCGAGCTGGGGAGATTCAGAGGGAAAAGTTCGAGTGCGAAGTCTCCATCGACGGTACTGGCCGTGAACTTCTTGATCCCGTTTGAGGTGATGCTGGCGTCGCTGCCCGCCCACTGGTCGACGTTGAACGCAGAGATTGGTTTCGTGCAGGTAAGCTGCGTGTCGGAGAAATTGTTGCCCTTGATGCTGCAGTTGAAAACGCCGGGTGCATTGCTGATGGTAATGCTATCGTCCTGGCCGTTCCCCAAAACGAGCTTGGGCGCCGCAAGAATGATCATTGAGTCGGTGAGATTGACGCCGGAGATATCGATCATTTTCATCGGGCCAGTGCCGGTGAAACTCGGCAGATCGATCAACTGGCTCCCCTTAGTGTGAACCGAAATCGAGCTGGCCTTGGTCGTATTGATCAGGCTGATCGCGTCAAGCGTGTCTGGCGTCCCGGTGACCGTGATACGCTTTCCGGTCGTTTGCTGCGCGAGATTGTCGCCGGTAAACGTGATCGCGCCATTGCAGTCATGAAGCTTGAAGGTCACGCCGAGGTTGTTGGCGAAGCTGGCGTCCACCTCGACAATCTTCGGATCAATCAGCACCTGCATCTGTTGCCCCGCGGCAAACAACCACCGCGATTCCAGCGCCTCGCAACGGCAGCTACCTGAGATTTTCCGCGCCGTCATCCGACTTCCCAATCGCTCAAGCAATCTCATGATATGTCCTTCCTCTGACCGGAAAATCTAATCCAGATGATCGACAGTTGCCACTTTCGCATGGCGCAGGTAGAAGCCGAATTGGCAACAACAAAGGAATCGCCCGGATGCAAATCGCCAAGCACAAGGTTGTGACATTTGATTACACGCTGACCGATCAGGCCGGCGCCACACTCGACAGCTCCAAGGGCCGCCAGCCGCTCACGTATCTGCACGGCATCGGGCAGATCATCCCCGGCGTCGAGCGTGCTCTCGAAGGCAAAACAGCCGGCGAGCACGTCGAGGTCGATGTCATCCCCGGCGACGCCTACGGCGAGCATGACCCCCGCCGCATCCAAAAAGTGCCGCGCTCATCCTTCGCCAACGTTCCGAAGATCGAAAAAGGGATGCAATTCGAAGCCCGAGGCCCCACCGGCGACAAGCACAACGTCACCGTCACCGACATAGACGACCAAACGGTAACAGTCGATGGCAACCACCCCCTCGCCGGGAAGACCCTGCACTTCGACATCATGATCGTCACCGTGCGCGACTCGACTCCCGAAGAACAACAGCACGGTCACGCCCACGGACCGGGTGGGCATCAGCATTGATTCGATCATTTCTGCTTCGGTCGGCGGGTCAGGCCTCCACATGCTCCTTGATCAAGTCATAGGCACCAACGGCCGCGACTCCGTATAGCGCGTGTTCGACAATTGGCCCGGCGATTTGCGCGGGTTTGTGTTTCCAGATCGGTTTCATCAATCCAGCGGCGGGTAGCCAACCGAGATAACCGACCGCCCAGCAGAGCAGGCCTAGGATAATGCCATCGCTCCAGGCTGATCCGCCGCGCGGGCGGAGGGCGCCGTAGATGGCGCCGAAAATCCCGCCGTAACTAAAGCTTGCGCTCACGGCGGCGGCCTTCTCGGCTTGATCGGGGATCGCTCCCCAGGTGTTGGCGGGCAGCAGCCGGTGACTCTGGTGGACAATAAAAGGCCCCGGCTCAAGGCGCATCGGCGCTTGCGCGGAGGGAAGCCATTTTTGCACCGCCGCATCCACCATCCAAAGGGCCATGGTACCGGCAAGACCCCCCGCCGCCCCGATCATCGTGTCGCGCGCAAAGTCTGCCAAATCTCGGTTTGATCTATTCATTGAATTCTCCTTATCTGCGGTTATGTCAGGGATCACTGGCGAGCAATGAGAATGCCACCCAATTTCGTTGCGGTCCGCATGAGGCCGGCGATAGAGTGGCTGGGATGATTAAGACGCGAGCTTTAGGCTGCGGCGCGACGATCGGCGCATGGATTGGACTACTTTTGCTGATCGCGGGAAATGCGTCGGCGCAGCATGCCCCAAATGTCCTGCTCATCGTGTCTGATGATCAAGGCACGCTCGATCTGAATTGTTATGGCTCGAAGGATTTGCAGACGCCGAATCTCGATGCGCTGGCGGCGCGCGGCGTTCGGTTTACGCAATTTTACGCCGCCAGCGCTGTCTGCTCGCCATCGCGCGCCGCAATTCTCACCGGCCGCTATCCGCAGCGGGCGCAATTGCCGGGGATGGCGCCTTCGCGGCGCGGGCGCGAAGGGATGCCGCCCGAGCAAATGACGATCGCCGAGCTGCTTCGACCGGCGGGATATCGCACGGCATTGTTTGGCAAATGGCATCTGGGGACGACGATGAAGACGGGCCCGAATAATCAGGGCTTCGATGATTTCGTCGGCTTCCGCAGCGGCTGCATCGATAATCTGTCGCATACGTTTTATTGGGACGGCCCGCCGCTGCATGATCTATGGCGCAACGAGCAGGAGATCTGGGAGAACGGCACGCATTTCTCGACGATCATCGTGCGCGAAGCGCAGCGATTTTTGCGCGAGAATCAATCGCGGCCATTTTTCATGGAGCTGGCGTTTAATACGCCGCACTATCCGCTGCAGCCGTTCGATCATTGGCGGGAGTATTACGAGAAAAAGCTCGAGGAGCCGCGGCGAAGTTACGCGGCGTGGATCTCGACAATGGATGAATCGATCGGCAAAGTCCTCGCCACGCTCGATGAGCTCGAGCTACGCGACAACACGCTGATTCTCTTCGTCAGCGATCAGGGTCATTCCACCGAAGAGCGCGCCAACTTCGGCGGCGGCAACGCCGGCCCGTATCGCGGCGCGAAATTCAGCCTCCTCGAAGGCGGCATCCGTGTGCCGGCAATCGTCAGCCTTCCGGGCAAGATTCCACAAGGCGAATCGCGCGACCAGCTCGCGGCACAAGTCGACTTCTTTCCGACGATCGCCGAAGTCTGCGGCATCAAGCTGCCGGACCGGCGAATCGATGGAAAGACCTTGATGCCGCTGCTCAAGTCATCGGCCGCGCCGACGCAGCATGAGACCTATTACTGGCAACTGGGCGATCAGTGGGCCGTGCGCGAGGGGAATTGGAAGCTGGTCGTGAATGGAATGGATACACAGGATAAGAAGAAACTCGAAGGGTCGGAGCGGGTTTTTCTGAGCGATATGTCCCGTGATTTGACAGAGACACACAACATTGCCGCGGAGCATGCGGATGTGGTGGATCGGCTGACCAAGCTGCATGAGGGGTGGTTGAAGGATGTGAGGGAGCAGTGAGGGTGCATGGGACGTGATGCGTGATGCGTGATGCGTGATTCAAGGGGTGGCGCTCAGAACCCTCTCCCCTGTACTCAGGGGAGAGGGCAGGGTGAGGGGACGGCGTGTCGCGAAATGGCGCCGCTTGCAAGATTGACGCTTCGTCCCCTCACCCCAACCCTCTCCCCTGAGTACAGGGGAGAGGGACAATAGCGAAGCCCGACGGCCGCGGCGCTCTCTTGGCCATGACGTACTTACGCATCACGCATCACGCATTACGCATCACGCATCACGCATCACGCATTACGCATCACGTTTCACGAACCCGGCACCAGATACTCGCGTTCAACACGCTATTCCGCTACATTTCCCCCTCATCCCAATCAGGCAGGAGCCAATGAGATTATCAAGCGCGTTGCGGGCGTTGTTGTCGGGGGCGATCTGTATTTTTGCAGCCGTGGGTTTTTCCGCGGCGCAGCAGATGAAGCGCATTCCGCCGGATGGGGTGGCGGTTTCGGCTTCTGATAAGACGGAACTGGAAACGGCGATCGCCGATCTGCATACGCGGATCGAAGCGCTGCGGACTAAATACAAATCCAATGCGGCAATGCTCGATCTGCTGCCGGACATTGAGATCTATTACAACGCAGGGCGATATGCTCTTACGTACAACGAGTTCTTCGTTGCTCGGGATATCGCCTCGGGGAAGAAATTGCTGGCGGAGGGGATCGAGCGGGCGAAATCGCTGGACGAGGGGCAGGCGCCGTGGACGAAAGCCGCGGGCCTGGTTGTGCGCGGTTATGTGTCGAAGATCGACGGCTCGGTGCAGCCTTATGGGATGGTCGTGCCGACGTCGTTTGCGACCGAGCCTTCGCGCAAGCGAAGACTGGATCTGTGGTATCACGGGCGGGGCGAAACGCTGAGCGAAATCAGCTTCATTTCCGATCGCGAGCGGAATGCGGGTGAATTCACACCGCCCGATACGTTTGTGCTTCACCCCTATGGCCGCTACTGCAACGCGAACCGATTCGCCGGCGAGGTGGATACGCTTGAGGCGTTGGAGAACGCAAAGCGGCATTATGCGATCGATGACAATCGAATTCTGGTGCGGGGATTTTCGATGGGCGGGGCCTCGTGCTGGCTGTTTGCGACGCATCATTCCAGCCTGTTTGCCGCTGCCGCGCCGGGCGCGGGGTTCAGCGAGACGGCTGATTTTCTGCGCATTCGCGATCTGAGCACGGTTCCCTGGTACGAGAAAACATTGTGGCATGAATTTGACAGCATCGACTACGCCGTCAACATCTTTAATGTGCCGCTGGTCGCTTACAGCGGCGAGATTGACGGGCAGAAACAGGCGGCGGACATGATGGACAAGGCGCTGGCCGCCGAAGGGATCAAGATGGTCCACATCATCGGCCCCAACACGCCGCACCGTTACGAGCCGGGCGCGAAGATCGAAATCAATCGGCGGCTCGACGCCATCGCATCCGTCGGGCGCAACCCGATGCCGCGCGAAGTGAAGTTCACAACGTGGACGCTCAAGTATAATCAGATGTTCTGGGTGACGGTCGATGCGATGGGCAAACATTGGCAGCGGGCGCGGGTGGATGCCCAGATCGTCGATGCCAACACCGTTGCCGTGACAACCGATAACGTAACGGCATTGACGTTCGATATCGCGCCGGGGCTTTGCCCGCTGGATGTGACGCGCAAGCCGAAGGTGACGATCGATGGGCAGGAGATTGCCGCAGCGCCGGTGATGTCCGATCGATCCTGGACGGCTCACTTTCGCAAAGACGGCGCAAACTGGACGGCAGCCGCTTCGATCGATCAATCCACCCTGCAAAAACGCCACGATCTGCAAGGGCCGATCGACGATGCGTTCATGGATTCGTTTGTGATGGTGAAGCCGACCGGCAAGCCGATGAACGAGCAGATCGGCGGTTGGACGACTACCGAAATGGCCCACGCCATCGAGCACTGGCGCCGCCAATTCCGCGGCGAGGCGCGCGTGAAGGATGACTCGGCGATCAGCGATGCCGACATCGCATCGAGCAATCTTGTGCTATGGGGAGATCCTTCGAGCAATGCGATTCTGGCGAAGATCGCCGACAAGCTGCCGGTGAAGTGGGATGCATCCGGAATCAAGCTCGCGGACAAGACCTACTCCGGCGACAAGCACGTGCCGGTGATGATCTACCCAAACCCGCTGAACCCCAAACGGTACGTAGTGCTCAACAGCGGCTTCACGTTCCGCGAGCTGGATTACCTGAACAACGCCCGCCAAACCCCCAAGCTCCCGGACTGGGCAATCATCGACACCAGCACGCCGCCAAACACGCGCACGGCCGGCGGGATCGCCGACGCCGGATTTTTCGGGGAGAAGTGGGAGATTGTTGGGGATGGGTCGGAGGGGGTGCGGTTGAGGTGAGCTAGTCAGAATGCGTTTATTGTGCGCAAATGCGTGATGCGTAATTCGTAATGCGTAAGAAGGAGGGATGCATTACGCGTTACGCATTACGCATTACGCATTACGCATTACGCATCACGCATCACGCATCACGCATCACGCATCACGCATCACGCCATGCCCCTCCCCGATTCCCAATCCACCATGAACCGCTCGACGCGGGGACAATGGGAGCTTTATCGCTCTCATCGCCAGCAGATTGAGCGGCTCATCGTTCCTTCGCGGCCCGGCGGGCGCGCTTGTGTGCTGGGGGCGGGGAATTGTAATGATCTTGATCTTCGTTGGATGAGCCAGGTCTTTGGCGAAGTGCATCTGGTGGATCTGGACACGCAGGCGGTGGCCGCCGGTGTCGAACGGCAGAAGATGGCGGACTGGCGCGGGTTGCAGGTTCATGCGCCGATCGATCTGACGGGAATTGCGGACTTGGCGGGGCCTTGGGCCGACACCAAGCCGGCCGACGCGCCGATCGAAATGGCTTTGGCGCAGATTCGATCACACGATATCGCGACGAAGTGGGCGGGCGATGCGCGATTCGATCTGGTTTTGTCGCCTTGCGTGCTATCGCAACTGATCGTCAGTGTTCGCGACGCGATCGGCGCGCGGCATCCGCGCTACAAGGAGCTGCGCAACGCTCTGCGCGCTCGGCATCTGCGCATGATGTTCGATCTGCTTAATCCGGGGGGCAAAGCCGTGCTCCTGGCCGATCTGGCGTCCACCGAAAACTTCCCGGAGATGGCGCAGGTACCCGAAGAGCGGCTGGATGATCTGATGCGGACTTTGATTGCCGATGGGAAATGCTTTGCGGCACTGGTTCCGGCAGATCTGCGGCAGTCGATCGAGGACGATCAGGCGATTCGACGCGGAATTGAAAACGTCCAGTTCACCGGGCCCTGGCTCTGGCATCTGGGATTGAGCAAGACATTTCTGGTTTATGCGATGACGTTTGTCACATCTTGCGGCCCGCGCCAATCATCGCCCCGCCGAGCGTGAGCGTGAGATAGCCGGCGCCGGGGAAAGTGCGCATGTAGCCGTAGACGTTACCGGTCCAGAGGATGACGCCGGCCGCGAAGACCAACCCGCCCAACGCGGTGACAAGCATGGCGGCAATAGAGCCGGCCTGATTGGCCGCGCCTTTTCCGGAGGTCTCAAGCGCGAATTTTTTCTTTGCATCCGGCGTGGCCAGATCGTGAATGCTGCGATAGTCCTTCTTGACCACCGCCGTGGCTGGCTTGTCCCTCTCCGCGACGGCGGTCTTGTACTGTTCGTACTCAGATTCAGCCGACGTGGCGACCAGCTGGCCGGTGCGCTCCAGCTCCGCCATGGCGCGCAAATCCAAAGGCGGCGCGACGCCCTCTTCAGCGCCGCCGGGCACATTAAAGCTTCCGCCGCAGCGGCGGCATTTCACCCGCCGGCCGGCGGCGCTGTCCACGACGTTGTACCGTGCGGCACACGAACGGCATTGCACTGTGATAGGCATCGAGTCCTCAACAACGATTCAAATCATCGGCAGTTAGATTCTCTTCCCCGGGCTTTTCCTCAGAACTACTCTATTGTCGCGATCGAGGTTCGATTCGTCAAAGGGGATTTCGGGAAGGGACGAAGGCACGGAGGC
Organism: Humisphaera sp.; assembly: GCA_036276235.1. Lineage (GTDB taxonomy): Bacteria > Planctomycetota > Phycisphaerae > Tepidisphaerales > Tepidisphaeraceae > JANWHF01. The sequence goes on from DATBDZ010000279.1 coordinate 11,575, forward strand.
ACGGAGGCACGAAGGGACAAAGCACGGAGGGCACCCATGCCACCGACTTTGGGGTAGCACTCAAATCGGGTGGCATGGGCTTGCGACAGCATGCCCGTGGCGTCCGGGTACAACCGCCAACGTTTTCAGAACAGGTCGCTAGATCGGAGCACCCGGCGTGGTGATGGGTTGTGGCGGATTTGACGTCTCAGTTCCCGTCAGCCCTGCCAGCGTTGCGACTACCGCGAGCAATTCCGCCGGGTCGGCGGGTTTGGGGACGTGGACGTGGAAACCGGCTAACAGGAGCCGCGTGCGGTCTTCCTGGCGGGCGAAGGCGGTTAGCGCCACGGCCGGCGTACGGCTGCCTTGCTCCACCGGCAACGCGCGCAAATGCCGGATCAGATCAAACCCATCGCGCTCGGGCATGCCGATGTCGCTGATGATGACGTCGAATCGCCGCTGCTCGATTTCCGCCAGCGCTTCGTCCACCGAAGAGACCGCCGTTGCTTTCGCGCGGCGGCCGGTCAGCAGCCGCTGCAGGAGCACCCGCGAGTCCGGGTCATCTTCGACGATGAGAATCTTCAGGTCGGTGAGCAAAGGCCCCTGCTGCCATTTCGCGCCGGGAGCATTGCGGGCATCGGACGGATCGGACCCCACGCTGGCGAGCTGGCCCTGGGCGGCATAGATCGGCAACTGCACCACAAAGGTCGATCCTTTTCCCGGCCCTTCGCTGTCGGCAAAGACTTTGCCGCCGTGCAGTTCTACGAGCTGACGAACGATCGCCAGCCCCAGTCCCAGGCCTCCGTGGGAGCGTTTGGTTGAAGAATCGGCCTGACGGAACCGCTCAAAGACATGCGGCAAAAAATCCGCGTCAATTCCGCGGCCGGTGTCTTTGACGGTGACTTCCAGCCGCGAGTTGACGCGGGCGAGGATTATCTGAATGGTACCGCCTTTTTCGGTGAACTTGATCGCGTTGGAAAGCAGGTTCCAGACAACCTGCTGCAGGCGGCCGGCGTCGCCCCAGGTGCGCGTGCCGCTCGCGCTGATAATGCGATCGATGCGGATTCCTTTGGCCGTCGCCGAGGGAGTCACGGCGCCCAGCGCCTCGTTCACCACGCTGGACATCTCGATGCCTTGAATATCCAGCCGCAATTTGCCGGAGATGATCCGCGAGACATCCAGCAAATCTTCGATCAGCTGCGATTGCGCCTTGGCGTTACGCTCGATCGCTTCAACTCCCTCGGCGAATTCTTCGCGGGGGAGATTTCCGCTGCGGAGGATCTGCGCCCACCCGACGATCGCATTCAGCGGCGTGCGCAGCTCATGGCTGAGCGTCGCGAGAAACTCATCCTTGAGCCGATTGGCATCCTCGGCGCTCGCGCGGGCGGCTTCGGCTTCCTGCTTGGATTGGCGAAGCTGCTCCTGGGTCTCGCGCTGATCGGTGACGTCGGTGTTGGTGCCAAACCAGAGCGAGATTTTTCCCTGCGCGTCGCGAAGCGGGCGGGCGCGCGAAAGATGCCAGCGCAGCTCCCCATGGCGGCTGCGCAGCCGAAATGTATCTTCCCACGGCTGGCCGCTATTCAAGCAGCGATTGAATCCGAGAACGACGCGCCGCACGTCGTCGGGATCGAGCACGCTTTGCCATCCACTGCCCTGCATGTGCGGGAAGTCTGTGCCCGTGTAATCGTACCAGCGGTCGTTGTACCAGAAGACCGAGCCATCGGGCCGCGCCATCCAGGCCAGTTGGGGGATGGAGTTGGCCATCAAGCGAAATCGCTCTTCGCTTTCGCGCAGGGCCTCTTCGCTGTCGCGCGCCCGCAGCAGCGCGTTGACGGTTGCCACCAGTTCCACCGGATCGACCGGGCGAATGAGATATCCTTCCGCGCCGCCGTCCAGGCCCTTGGCCTTGTCGGCGCTGCTGGCGGCGCTCGCCGAAAGATGCAGGACAGGAATCCTCTGGGTCTGCGGATTGGTCTTGATGCGGCGGCAGACTTCAAACCCGTTGATGTCGGGCAACCGGATATCCAGAATCACCAGATCCGGGTTCTTGTCCACCATCTCCAGCGCCTGCGCGCCGGTGGTGGCTTCGGTGACATCGAAGCCCGCCTTGGTCAGCGAGCGCGAAACCGCGTAGCGATTCGCATCGTTGTCATCGACATGGAGGATGGTTTTCTTTTCAGGCACCGGCACGCTCTCCCACCATCTGCACGTCCGAGCTTTCTGGCGCATCCATCAGATGCTCGGGACAACTCACCGGCAGTATTACGGAGAAAGTCGATCCAATGCCAACCTCGCTGGTGACCTGGATATCGCCGCCCAAAATCCGGCAGAGCTTGCGCGTCAGCGGCAGGCCAAGGCCCGTGCCATGGACACGGCGCTGCACGGGGCTTTCGATCTGCGTGAAATCTTCGAAGATCGCCTCGAGCTGATCGGCGGGAATTCCAATGCCGGTGTCGGCGACCGAATAGATGACGGTCTGATTCGGGCCTGCGTCGGCGCGGATGCGCACATGCCCGCTCTCGGTAAACTTCAGCGCGTTGGAGACAAGATTGCGCAAAATCTGCGTCACCTTTCCCTCATCGCTGCACATGATGTGCACATTAACCGGGTCCTCAATTTCCAGCGCCACACCACCGCCGCCGAAGAGCGGCCTAAAAACGCCTCGCAAGGTAGCCAGTACATCGGAGATTGCGAACTCCGAAATTCTCAAGGTCGTCTTTCCCGCCTCAATTTTGGCAAGATCGAGCAAATCGTTGACCATCTCGCCCAAAGAGATGGCGGATTTATGAATAAGCTGAACCTGCTTGAGTTGTTCTGGGGTGAGATCGCCGTCTGTGCGGTCAAGGAGCAGCCGCGCCAGGCTGATCATCCCGTTGAGCGGCGTGCGCAGCTCGTGAGTCATATCTGAGAGAAACCGTGATTTATATTCGCTGGCTCGGCGAAGCGTCTCCGCCCTTTCGTCCAGTTCGGCATAAAGGGCGAGCACGCCGCGATTGGTTTCGGAAAGCTCGGAGTTGAGCCGTTCGATCTCGGATTGCCGCGCCTGCATGTCCTCCATGGCGGTCATCAGCTCGCGGTTTTGCGCCTGCACTTCCTCGAGCGGGCCGCTGGTTCCGCGCTGAGCAAGCTCGGCGGTCAGAGCCGCAATCCGCTCCACTGAGACGTCCGACCGCTGGTGAAGCCGGACGGCCATCGTGACGGTCGTTCCCGCACCGGGCGTCGATTCAATATCGAATTCGTAACAGAGCCGCTTTGAACCGATGATCCCCAGGCCCATGCCCGTGGCTGATTGATATTGGCCGGCGAGGATCTCCTTCAGGTTGTTGATCCCCATTCCGCGATCGGCGATGCGCGCCCCGAGCAGCGGCCGGCTCATCTCATCGCGCACCCAGAATTCGACGCGCCCGCCGCCAGCATAGCGAAAGGCATTTCGCGCGATCTCCGAAACAGCGGTGGCAAATGCGGTTTGCTCGGTGGGCGTCAGGCCAAGGAACGCGCCGATCTGCCGCGCTCTTTGGCGCGTGAGCACGACGTCCTGCTCGGCCTTGAGATCGACATTCAGCAGGGCAGTCCTCATGAGACGGCGTCCCTCGCGATCAACACAGTTACATCGTCGCGCTGCCGGCGGCAATCGCGGTAGAGGACCGCCGCGATCAGACTTGGATGCTTGAAGCGCAAACCCGGATGCTGAGCAAGATTCCACTGACTTGCCAGGCCGTCCGAGTGTACCACAAGCAGGCTTTCGGCGGGCCAGGCGTAGGTGAAACTTTGTATCCGCCGCGCCTCGACGCCGGCGGTGCCGTTATGTGAAACCATGCTGCGGGAAATCGCGCCGGTGACGACCTGCGCGCTGATATTTCCCACGCCCGTGAAGACGATTTCCCGCTTGTCGTGAAACAGTTCGATCACCGCGACCGCCGCCCCGCGCGTGCTCCGCAAGGCGGCATGAACCACTTCGATGATTTGCGCGGAACCGCGGTGCATATTCTCGCGAAAGGTCCGAATCGCCAAACCGGCGGCGGCGGCGGCTTGCACGCCATGACCCAGCCCGTCGGCGACGATCACCAGCGATCGACCCGAAGAATCCGATTCGACGGCCCAGGCATCGCCGCACGCTTCCTCGCCCGGTTTGGGCAGGCAGACCACGCTATGCTGCAGCAGCGAATTCGCCGGCTTGACGGTCCGTGGCGCAAAGCGCGCCCAGACAACGGTGCCTTTACCCGGCTCGGAAAAGATATCCGCATCGGCGGCAAGCCGCTTCACCGCGCCGAGGCCGGTGCCCGGCGTGCTGCCGGTTGAGAATCCGTCGATGAACGCCTGCCCAAGATTAGCGATGCCCGGCCCGCGATCCAGTGCCAGCACTTCGAGGCTGGTTGCCTTCTGATCGGACGCATCGGAGACCGACCGAAGCACGACCTCACCGGACCTGGCATGGCGGACAATATTGTTGGCCAATTCGGTCACCACGATGGCGACCTGCCCGCTAAGGACTTCATCAAATCCGACAGCATGGGCCAGCGATGTTGCCGCCCGCCGGGCTTCGCCAACCTGCGTTGATTCGGTGATCGCAATGCAAAACGGATCGCGCGCCGGTACGTACTTCGTCAAATTACTTCCATTTCGTGACGGTGACTCGAGTGCCTTCGCCGGCCCGCGACCAGATATCGAATTCATTAACCAGCCGCTTGGAGCCGCTCAGGCCAAGTCCCATTCCTGTACCGGTAGTATAACCATCGGTGAGCGCAAGCTTAAGGTCTGAAATGCCCGGCCCCTTGTCCTCGCAAACAAGGCGAACCCCACGCCGCGCGCCATCTTCGAGAACCTCGATTCGTGCCGATCCTCCGCCGCCGTGCTCCAGCGCATTACGGGCCAGTTCGCTGGCGGCGGTGACGATCTTTGTCTGATCGACGAGGCTGAACCCAAGCGAGGCGGCGGCGGTGCGAACGGCTTGGCGCACAGTCACGACATCGGAGGAGGTCCGAATCGGCAGAATCTGAGCCTCACCCTTGACCGTTGGCATCCGTCGTGTCTCCCATGCTGCCGCCACGACGATACGGGGACTGCTCCTCTTCGTCGGTCTGTTCGCCGTCTACGGTGGTGAGATCGCGCTGTGCCAATGCGGTTTGAAGCATCTGCATTCCGCGCTCGACGGAGAGCGCGGTCTTCACGCCGGTCAGGGTCATTCCCAGCTCGACCAGAGTGATCGCAACCGCCGGCCGCATCCCGGTGACGACGGTCTCGGCATCCAGAATTCGCGACATCTGCGCGATGTTGGCCAGCATCCGCCCGATGAAAGAATCGACGACATCCAGCGCCGAGATATCGATCAATACGCCTTTAGCGCCGGTGTCCGAGATGCGGCTGGTCAGATCATCCTGCAACGTCATCGCAAGACGATCGTGCATATCCACCTGGATCGTCACCAGCAGGAAGTTCCCCATGCGTAAAATCGGAATGCTCTCCACGATCAGGTTCTCCAAGTCTTCTCCCTCTCCCCTGTACTCAGGGGAGAGGGCTGGGGTGAGGGGACCGATGCGCCAGTCGGCGAAGTACGCTTCTTGGCGGATCGCTGTCCCCTCACCCTGCCCTCTCCCCTGAGTATGGGGAGAGGTTCTCGTTCTCGTAGGGTGTGCTTCAGCACACGCGGTTCGAGGTCCAACGGTTTCCGCGTGTGCTGAAGCACACCCTACGGCAAGCGCCCATCGACGATGGCACGCTGCGCTACCGGCTTCCTAAACCGAATGTCTTATCCGCCGACTGCGTCCGCACCACGCGCAACGAACGGCGCTGCAATGCCAGCGCAAACGCGTCCGCAAGACTCGCCTTGGTGATGACATCCTGTAGATCGACGCCCAGATGAACGATCGTCTGGGCGATCTGCGGGCGGATGCCGCTGATGATGCAATCGGCGCCCATCAAACGAGCTGCTGTCACGGTCTTGAGCAGATGCTGTGCCACCAGCGTATCGACGGTCGGCACGCCGGTGATATCGAGGATCGCGATCTCCGCGCCGGTTTCGACGATCCGCTGCAACAGCGCTTCCATGACGATCTGCGTGCGCCCGCTGTCGAGCGTGCCGATCATCGGCAGCGCCAGCACGCCGTCCCACAACTTCACGACCGGCGTCGAAAGCTCGAGCATCTCCTGCTGCTGTCGGCTGATGACCTCTTCGCGCGCCTTTTGGAACACCTCCATCGTGAAAAGCCCCAGCCGGTCGAGCAGGAGGGTGGCTGTCCATGTGTCTTCCGCCAAGCCCTGCACATCGTTCGCATACTCCTTGCGAAAGCGCGCAAAGAGCGGCTGCTTCAGGGAAAAGACAAAGGTCGCGACCTCCGACGGAGCGAACCCCTGCTGCGTGCGTGAGCGGCTGATCGACGCCAGCAGATCGCGCACCCCTTCCCACGCCGGCGCGTTGACATCAGAGGAATCGGCGACCCCCTGACGAAAAAGCCCCAGAAACTCGCGCGATTGCTCGCGAAGCTCCGGCTCCTTGATCAGATCCGGCCGCTGGGTTTGGGACGACATCTGCTGCTTGAGCCAATCCTCCAGAATTTCGGCTTCATTCTGCTTGATGATGTCGGCGATTCTGCTTTTGGCCAAAGGAATGTCCTTTCACAATATTGTCCAATGGATGGCGGACTCTACATCTCCGGCGACGTTGTGGGAATGGCGAATTTGAGCGCGTGATCCTTCGCCATCTGGCATATGGACGCCATTAAGTGGTTCTGATATATTCTTGCGATATTCTGGATATAGAGCGATTGAGCCACGGCCTGCCTGAGGGATTGCACTATGATTCACTCTCATTGGCGCGGACGATTGTCTGTTGTTGTGGCGGTAACAGCCGTGCTGATTTCGGCTCGCGCGCACGCGGCGATAATTGACGTTCAATGCGCCACGAATACCACGCCGTTTATCACGCAACCTGTCTTCACCGGACCAGCCGTCGTGGGGGCAAGCGGAGATTTCTGGAATGTCGTCGCCGGGAGCGACACGGGAACGCCGGGCTCATTCTTTGGCGTTCCATTGAAAGATTCGGCGGGAAATGCCACGCCCGTCACGATGAACTTTTTCTACACCGGCTTCTGGGGCAAAACCAGTGGTTCGCCGCCGTGGGCGTTTGAGGGAACCCCATACGCATCTTTGATGGACCAATACGCCTTTGGCTACGCAAGCGGCGTCGTTCACATGCTGCTCAGCAATCTCGCGCCGGGACCCTATGACTTCTATCTATATTCCTCTCCCTCGCCGGACGCGACGGCGCGCGTGACCAATTTTACGGTGACCACCAATAGCCAAACGTTGACAGGGACGACCGGCCCAAATACGACTCCTTCGACATTTCAGGAAGGGGTCAACTACGTTCACTTTCAGCCTCTCATCGGGAGCGATGGGCAGCTTCGTGTAACGCTTGATCCGGGCGCTGACGAACACTTGCAAGGTATTACCTCGCAAGGAAACCTGAACGGCTTCCAGTTGGTTCAGGCACCCGAGCCCGATGCAAGTATTATTGTCCTGGCGACGATTGCAATTGGAATGCTGCTCGCACGACGGCCAGGGCCATCCTTCACATAAACCGTTGCCCTGAACTGGCTTACGCAGACGAAGCGGTGCCCGCCACCGGCCGATTTGCGCCCCGCTGGCGGTCTTCATCGCGCCGCCTATAATTCGCCGGGTCTTGGGCGAAAGGAGCTGCGTTGGGCGAGCGGTTTTTTCAGCACACGTTTGCCAACGGGCTGGCACTTCTGTGCGAGCGGATGGAAGGCATGCAGTCGGCGGGGATGACCTTCCTGCTCCCCGCAGGGTCGGCCAGCGATCCGGTCGGGGCCAGCGGGTCGGCAACGATCCTTTCTGACCTGGTCCTGCGCGGGGCGGGCACGCGCGATAGCCGGCAACTCACCGAGTATCTCGACAGCCTCGGCTTGCGCCGATCCGCCAGCGTCGGCGTTCATCATACGCGCTTTGGATCGGCGGCGGTGGCTTCCAAAGTGATCGAAGGATTGGCAGTTTTTGCAGACATCATTCAGCGCCCGCACATGCCGGCGGAAGGTTTCGAGGCGGCACGCGATCTGGCGCTGCAGGCGCTGGCCGGCGTCGATGATGAGCCGCGCCAGAAGCTGATGATCAAGCTGCGCGAATGGCATCTGCCCTTCCCCTACGGCCGCAACTCGATGGGATCGGAAGAGGATCTGCAAAAGCTGACGCCCGAGAAAGCCCGCGCCGATCATGCCGGCAGATATCACGCCAAGGGCGCGATCCTGGCCATCGCCGGAAATATCGATTTCGACAACGTGCGCGGCGTCGTCGAACAACAGTTCGGCAATTGGAACGGGCAGACCCCCGCCACCATCGCAACCAAAGCGCCGCCGGGCCGTGTGCATCATGAGACACAAGATAGCGAGCAGACGCATATCGGCATTGCGTGGCCTTCGATCCCCGAAACTGATCCGGATTACTACACCGTCCGCATGGCGTGCGAAGTGCTCAGCGGCGGCATGAGCGGCCGCCTCTTCACAGAAGTGCGCGAGAAGCGCGGACTCTGCTACAGCGTCTGGGCCGGATACAGCAGCTTGAAGGGACAGGGCAGCATTCTCGGGTACGCCGGCACCAGCAACGAACGCGCGCAGGCGACGCTTGACTGCTTCGTCGGCGAACTGCATCGCCTCAGTAATGGCGTCACCGCCGAGGAACTGAGCCGCGCCAAGATCGGCCTCAAAGCCAGCACCATCATGCAAGGCGAATCCACCAGCGCCCGCGCCGGCGCGATCGCCCACGACTATTTCATGCGCGGCCGCATCCGCGACCTGGAAGAAATCAAAGCCGCCATCGATGGAGTGACGGTCGATCAGGTCAACGCGTATCTAAAGAAGCATCAGCCCGGGCCGTTTACGATTGTGACGGTTGGTCCAAAGGAACTGAAGCTGCCGGTATGATTCGTGGCACGGGCGTCCCGCCCGTGGTTTTGTATTTTTAGCACAGAAAACACGGGCGAGACGCCCGTGCCACTTAACACAATGCCACTCACCTTCCACTACAAACAACTTTCCAACGGCCTGGATATCGTCGCCGAGCGGAATCCGGAGGCGCATTCGATCGCGCTGGGCCTCTTCGTCAAAACCGGCTCGCGCGACGAGCAGACCAACGTCAACGGCGTCTCCCACTTCCTCGAACACATGATGTTCAAGGGCTCCAGCAAATATACCTGGGAAGACGTCAACCGCATCTTCGATGAGATCGGCGCGAAATATAACGCGTTCACCACCCAGGAAATGACGGCGTACTACGCCAACGTCCTGCCGGAATTCACCGAGCGGGCGCTGGAGCATCTTTCGCATCTGCTGCGGCCGGCGATTCGCGTCGAGGACTTTACCACCGAGAAAAAAGTCATCCTCGAAGAAATCGCGATGTATCGCGATGACCCTGGTCATCGGCTTTATGAAAAGCTGATGGAGGAGCATTTTGGCCGCCATCCGCTTTCGATGAGCATCCTCGGCTCCCCGGAATCGATCGTGGCATTGCAGCGCGATCAGATGGCGGAGTATTTCCAACGCCGTTACGGGCCGGGAAATATGGTCCTCTCCGTCACTGGCAAATTCGAGTTTGACGAGGTCGTGAAGCTGACGGAGAAATATTGCGGCGCCTGGCCGCGCGTGGATGCGCCGCGCCAGCAGCCCGATCCAATCTACAAGCAGCGCAAAATCGACATGAGCGACGCCAAGCTCAATCGCCAATACACGATGGCGATGACCCCCGGCCCCAGCGCCCAGGACGAGCGCCGTTTCGCGGCGCACATTCTCTCAGACGTTATCGGCGACTCCGATGGCAGCCGCTTCTACTGGGCGCTGGTGGATAACGCGATCGCCGAGGAGGCGGACTTCGGCTTCTATCCCCACGATAGTTGCGGCAGCTTCTACCTCGCCTTCACCACCGACCCCGCCCGCACCGAAAAGGCCATGACCATCGCCATGGCGGAGCTGGAACGCGCCAAGACGGATCTGAACGATGAAGAAGTCGAGCGCGCCAAAAACAAAATCGCCAGCGGTTTGGTCCTGCAAGGCGAAGTCCCCATCGGCCGCATGCGCTCGATCGGCAGCCAGTGGATCTACAACCACGAGTACCGATCACTCGAGCAAGACATGGCAACCGTGGAAGCCGTCAACACCGATTCATTGCGGCAGCTCATGAAGGACTTCCCATTTGATCCGATGACGATCGTGAGCCTGGGGCCGAAGTAAGGAGGCTTACGGGTGCCATGTCCCACGCTTGCGTGGGACATGGCACCCAAATGAACAGATGAATTTGGATAGGCTATTTGTTCGCGACGCCTAAGCGCCTTATGTGTTGCGTAATGGCATCGCTACCATGGTGCATCAATGACGCAGATCGCTAGCCGCAGATTCGAGCCGGGAACAACCGGATGGTCGATCGACGACCTGAACGATCCCCAGGTTCTGCGCGCCTGGTCTGAAGGACGATTTGAGATCGTTGAAGGGGTGTTGACGACCATGCCTCCCCAGGGACTTCATACGGTTGGCCCATTAGGCCGATTGCGGCGATCGATCGAACGTCATCTTGATGCAACAGCCCAGGGCGGCGAGATGATTACTGAGGTCGATGTCGAGCTGCGCCACAACCGCATCGTCCGCCCGGACTTGATGTTTCTCACTCCCGACCAGCTGCGCCGCCAACAGATCATCGAAGATGAACGCGGGATCACTGCCGAGGATTATTGCCCAATCTTCGTCGCGCCAACGCTGATCGTTGAGTCGGTTAGCCTGACACATGAGGACCATGACTGGATCACGAAACGAGCCTGGTATGCCGAGGCGGGGATTGCACATTACTGGCTGCTGACGGGTCATGAGAAAAGGCTGGACTGCCTGGAGTTAAAGGGCAACGAATACGTTCAGATCGTCAGCGGCCGTGATGAAGAGGTGCTCTCACTGCCCGTTTTTTTGGGGCTCAAACTTCCGCTAGCAAGCTTGTGGGCCGCTAAGCAATAACTCCGCTCGGGGACGAAATAGCATTCCTTTGCTAATCCTTTATTGACGGTTTTCCAACCACATACAGCTTATTCCCGCCGCCAATCAGCGCGCGGCCATCGGGGAGCGGCTGAACCGCAAGCCCTGCTTTTGCGGGGATGGCGAAATGGCCCACCTCTTTGAGCCGCGTGGGGTCGTGGATGTCAAATACATTTACGCGCGGCGCGCTAAAGCGCATCTCTGGTCCGCCAGCCCTGAGGCTGCTTGATGCGTACACCAAACCACCGGCGATGTGGGGCGAGTAGCTGTCGGCACCGAAGATGTGTTCCAGAAATGCGGGCTTGTATTGTCCTATTTGCCGAAAATGGGCTTCCTGATCGGTTAGTTGATCGAGGCGATACATAAGTAAGCCGTCGCCGTAATTAGACAAAACCATCAGGTCACCTTCGATCTGCCAGGGGGTACTTACCTTCAGCCGCTGTAGGGGTGAAAGCTCGGCAATCTGCGGAAGAGATCGCCAGATCTCAATGCCGTTTGATGAGTGCGGGTCGCGCGGCCAATGAGTTGGATTAATGGACGTCAGTCGAGGCTGCGCCGGACTGCTTAGGTCCAGCACCGCAACTTCGGCATCCGAATTATCCAGGATGTAGAGCCGCCCATCGAAAATGAAGGGGCGCCCCGACGCGCCGTCTGTATGTTGCCACAACGGAACAGGCGGTGGCGACGTAGAGCCGTCAACCATGAAAGTCTTTAGCTCGGCTGCATAAACGCGTCGGTCGATGCTGCGCGTTGCGACGATGTACAAAATATTCGGATTGGCGCCCGACCATGCGACGTGATTGCCGTAGAATGCCCCCTTGCCGTTCTGGCGAACCGTAATGGTCGGCCCCACCTCAATGCCCGCAGGCGTCAGGTTCAACACATGAACCGCCGTCGCTGCGTCCCACCACCTCTCCTCTTGGGAGGTGAACAGCAATCCATGTGTTCCTTCAACCCGGATATCCACGACATGCTCTTGCGGCGAAAGGTTGACCTGCTGAAGAATCGGAAGATTGCTTGCGAGTCGAAACGCGGCTGAGCTGAAGAGAATCAACCCCGCCGCTCCGCACGATGCATAAAGCAGCTTCGCGCTTGACTCCACGCGCCAATCTCGCCGCACGATGGCGACGGAGACGATCAGCGCCACAAGGCTGATCGCAAGCATTCCGCCGACGAACAGAAGTTGGCGCGGCTCAACGTAAACGTTCCACGGCAACTGGGTGGCCAGGTGATTCGTTTGTTGTCTCAGGTCATGCGAGCGATCCAATACCCAGTCGATGCTCAGATATTGCAGGAACGGAATCACGATCGGCAGGAAGTAAACCAACAGCAGTGCCGCCAGCGCGAGCATCGTCGCATGCGCCACGCGGCGAACCATGCAAGCGGCGGCGAAGCTCAGCGAATACAGCGCGATCCACAGAAACGGATACCACGTGACCATCGTCCGCGTATCGGAGATCATGACGCTGCGATTGGTCCGAATCTCAATAATCAACGGCGGCACGCATGCCACCAGAATTACCGCCAGGCCGACCAGATATTTCACGATCAGCCATTGCCCGGCGTTTACCGCGCGCGAGCGCCAGAACTCCTCGAGCTTTCCGTTCATATCGCGGCAGACGCTTCCGACCGCGACCAGAATCGCCAATCCGCTTCCCGCCACGGAAACCCACGGCGATGCGTCGAAATAAAAACTGACATGGTGATACAGGACAGTTCCCTCGACCCATCCGAGCACCGGCATGATGAAAAAGAGGAACAGCGCGACGGCTAAAAACCAGCGTGCCTCGTGTAATTCCTTCCAGATGAGCGATGAGATTTGTTTCATGCCTGGCCCTCCGCGGATAGACGCCGCAGGCCCCAAAACCAAAGCCCCGCAGCGATGAGCGGCTGCACCGCCAGCGCGCCCAGTGCCGAAATCTGCGCATATTCGCTGTCCCGATCATTCGCTGGAATCGAAAACGTGAACTCAAACGGCGACGCCCACCAGAGCCGGCTCAGCATCTTGCTGTGCAACGCCACCGCGTAGAGCAACCCCGCCATCAGAAGCAGCGCGATGAAAAGGATCCCCAGCGACACCAATCCGGCGCGTGCCTCGGACGGCAGCCCGATCGTCAGCACAAACATCCACATGAAGAGCGACAGACAAGCCGCGATACTCCGCGCGCACTCGAGCATCATCTGACCAGAGGTGATCTCCCGCCCGCCCGCGACGATGATGCTCACAAGCGTCGCGGCCAGGAGCGGCCCCGCGCAAAGCAACAGACCCATCACCGTCTTTGAAGCAAAGATCTGCCATCGCGGCGCCGGCAGTGCCAGCAGCGAATTGAAGCTCCCCTCGCTCCGCTCCGCGGGGATCAACCCCATGCTCGCAAGGATCGGCAGCAGCGTGATCCCTAAAAAACAGACCCAGGTCAGCAGAGTCTCATCCGCCACCACGCGGCAGCGCATTCCGATCAACGCGAAGGCGCAGAGCATCAAGCAGCCATACGCCAGCTTCCAGCGTTGTTCGTGCCATTCTTTCCAGAGGAGATTTAACATTCGGTGCTCCGTAGGGGCGAACCTTGTGTTCGCCCTCCGCCCCTCCGCAATCCAACGCCGGGCGAAGACAAGCTTCGCCCCTACAAGATGCGCCCGCCCCGTAGGGGTGAACCTTGTGTTCACCCGT
>DATBDZ010000280.1:0-39928 GCA_036276235.1 Humisphaera sp.
TTGTCAAGTCTTTTTGACCAACCACAACCAACCACCCACAACCCACAACCTATTTAAGACATTCCTGATACCGCGCCGCCAGGGCTTGGGTGTTGTTGATGGACTCGGTGGGGAAGCGCTCGATGAGCTGGCCGTCTTTGAGGATGGCGACTTCCTGCGCGTATGCCGCCACCGAGGGCTCGTGCGTGACCATGACGATCGTCTTTCCCTGGTTCTGGCACAGATCGCGCAGCAATTCGCAGACGGATCGGCTGTTGGCTGAATCAAGATTGCCGGTGGGCTCATCGGCGAGAATCACCGCCGGATCAGAAACCAGCGCGCGGCCGATGGCGACACGCTGCTGCTCGCCGCCGCTCATCGCATCGGGCCGATGCTCGCGACGGCTGGCCAGTCCCAGATTCTCCAGCAACTGCTCGACCTTGCCGGCGGAAGAGCCGTTCTCGCCCTCAAGCATCAACGGCAGCGCGATGTTTTCTTCAGCCGTGAGCGTTGGAATGAGATTAAACGCCTGAAACACCAGCCCGATATTGCGACGGCGAAAGAGCGTCAGCTCACGATCGGTCAATGCAACGAGATTGGTGCCGTTGACGATGACCTTGCCCGTCTCCGGCTTGGCAAGCCCCGCCATCAGATGGAGCAGCGTGCTTTTCCCCGAGCCGCTTGCACCCATGATGGCGAGGAAGACGCCTTGATTGACTTCGAGGGAAACGCCGTTGAGCGCGTGAACCAGCCGATCCCCTTGGCGAAATTGCTTGACCACCTTATCCACGACCAGCGGCGCCATTCATCTCCTCAGCGCTTGCAGAGAGTTCGTTGCGGAACTCAAAAGCCAAGCGTCGAACTATAGCTACGTTGGAGAGGGGTCACAAGTTACACGGGCGGGTAGGGAAGAGAGTTGTGCCGATGTTGCGCTTTCGTAGGATCCGCCTTGGCGGACGAATTTCGCGTCCCCCGGCCAAACCGCGTCCGCCAAGGCGGACCCTACGGGAGATTGTCGAATGGATTGGCCGTCTCGGCATACCATCGCTGTGGCGGGCGGCGCGTTTTGGCCAAGTTTTTCAGCCGACGTAGACTCGGACCATCGAGTTCCAACTTTTGGCGCAGTGTCAGGCGCTGCGAAGTGCGGCGAAATTTTTTTGAGCGTTCGGCCACTGATTCACCTAATCGTTGTAACCCGAACTTGATATCAGAAAGGGAACAACCGTCATGCTGGGCTGAGGTACTCCGAAGCATCTGGCTGGATTGGGCAAATGGGCCAGAGCTTGCCAGTACCCGCTCTGAAAAGGCGGCGGGCAGTGCCCGCCCTACGCGCCGCATTCAGTCGTAGGGCGGGCACTGCCCGCCGTTTTTGTGCTTCGCGGGCGCGCCGCAGGCACATGGCCGCTCAGCATGACAGTTCCTTGCGGCGACACAAAAAACCGTGCTCGACTCAGTTGTTGATAACCAACTGCGGCCCATTCACTCCCGCCTCGCGGCTGCTGAAAAATGCCGCGGAAGTTGATGTCGTTAATCCTTTCAATACCAACGTCACCACCGTCTTCCCCGCCTGCCTTTGCTGGCGGAGGTAGCTTGTCAGATCCCACTGATACCAGCGGCGGCTGGCGGTGGTGATTGTGGCTTTTGCCAGCGCGCTGCCGACCGCGGCGGGGCGATTAGACCAGATCAGTTTGTTTTCGCTGAAAGAGCCGCCCGCGGCGAAGACGCCGACAGCGAGGCTGTTGTTGCCTTCCTGGCTCAGCGAGCCGAAGAGGCGAAGCGTCGCGCTTGAGATCGTCGTGATCAAACTCAGATCGAACTGCAAATAAGTGATGCGATTGGTGCCGGTGGCGCCGGTGCGCGCGAGCAACTGCGTGGTGCGGCCGTAATTCGTGAACGAGGCGCTGCCGTCTCCCACGTAGCTGTCGGCGATCACGCCGAGTGTTGTCGTGTGCGAGACATTCGGATGCGTGATCCGGAAAATCGTCCCCGCATGCGAGAGCACATAAAGCGACCCGTCGGCGGCGACATCCAGATCGACCGGCTGATTGAAGCCGCTGCCGAAATTCGCCGCCGTCCGGGTGGCCGGATTCAGCACCTTGATAAACCCGACGCCCAGGTCGGCGAAGAAATATTGATCGCGGTAGCTGGCGGGAAATTGCTGAGTCGCCGGATCGTAAAACGTGCCGCCGGTGATGGCGACGCCCGTGCTATCGCCGGGGCCGTGCGCGTAAGTGTAAAGCGGCTCCGTGAAGCCCGGAAACTGGCTTTGATCGAAAGAGCCTTCGGTGGTCGGCCAGCCGTAATTCGCACCGGCTTTGCCAACGTTGATTTCTTCCCAGGTGCTTTCGCCGACGTCGTCGATGAAAATCTTTCCCGTGCCCGGCTGCACGCCAAACGTAAACGGATTGCGCAGACCCATCGCCCAGATCGCGCGATTGTTTCCCGTGGCGATGTTATAAAAGGGATTGTCCGTCGGGATCGAGCCATCGGGATTCAGCCGAAGCACCTTCCCCAGCAGATTGGAAAGCGTTTGCGCATTAGAGGGGGTGTGGTTTTCGCCGACGCTGAGATAGAGCTCTCCGTCGACGCCGAAATGAAGCCCGCCGCCGTTGTGATTGGTGAAGGAGAGCGGGTTCAGATCAAGCAATACTTTCTCGCTGCCAGGCACGGCAACGTTGTTGCTCTCGGTAAACCGGCTCAGCCGATTGTGCGTCACCGGCGAATCGGTCGTGTAATAGACGTATACAAAGTGATTGGTCTTGAAATTCGGATCAAGCGTAACGCCAATGACGCCGCGCTCGCCCTGCGAATCGACAGTTAGCGAAACGAATGGCTTAGCCAACAGCGTCCCATTCTGAACGATCCGCACATCACCCCCCTGCTCGGCGACGAATATCCGCCCATCAGGCGCAATATCCTCGGCGGTAGGAGCAGACAAGCCGCTCACCAGCGGCGTCAACGTGAAGCCCGCCGGGACAGAAGCGAGAAGTTGTCGGGGTTCGAGTTGTTCGACGAGCGATCGCAAAGAAGTCACATCCTTCATCGTCCGCCTCCTTGTAAAAATTGGCATGGCAAGAGCGAGATTTTACCTCCAACGGGCGTTTCCCGCCTCTGCAATTTGTGGCTAAGCCTGTGAATTGCGGGGACAGAATTGAATGCGAGCGGATCGGGCTGATGGTATAATCTCCCAACACTCACAGGGAGAAATGAATGGGTGAAGTCGCGACAGAAACCGCCAAACAGAAAGTTGAGCAATTGCTCAGGCAATTACCCGACGATTGTGACCTCGAGGACATCCAATATCGCCTCTACGTCCTGCAGACACTGGAGAACCGAATGAAGGCCGCCGAGGCGGGTGAGTTTGTCAGCCAGGAAGAGGCTGAAAAGCGGATGTCCAAATGGATCCTAAAGTAGTCTGGCTTGCAGCAGCGCTCGACGATTTGGATGAGATCGCCAGCTACATCGCGCAGGACTCGGTTTCGTACGCAGCGGCCGTGGTACGCAAGATCCGAAACGCGGCGCGCGACCTCTCTCGATTCCCCAGAATGGGCCCGCGCGTTCCAGAATGGGACGACGACAATCTTCGACAGCGAATCATCTACTCGTACCGGCTGATTTACCGAATTAATGATCAACGCATTGAGATTCTTTGCGTCATTCATGGCGCGAGACTGCTACCGCAATCGATTCGACGCCGCTCTTAATCGAGTGCCCGCTGCAAAGCCGATTAGACCGGCAACGCCGCCTTCACTATACTCTCCCCAGCGCACGACTGTTTTCCCAAGCATTCAGGAGCCCCCATGCCCGGCATGACCATGACCGAGAAGATCCTTGCCAAGCACTCTGGCAAGGCCACTGTTGCACCCGGCGAGAATGTCTGGGTGAATGTGGATGTGCTGATGACCCACGATGTCTGCGGGCCGGGGACGATCGGCATCTTTCATGACAAATTCGGCCGCGCGGCCAAGGTGTGGGATCGCGATCGCGTGGTGATCATCCCCGATCATTACATCTTCACCGCCGATGAGATGTGCCATCGCAATGTGCAAATCCTGCGGGATTTCGTGCGCGAGCAGGGGCTGAAATATTACTACGATCCCGAATTCGTGCGGAACGAGCCGGGGATGCCTAACCCGTATAAGGACCCGACCAAGACCAATTACAAAGGCGTCTGCCACAAGGCGTTGCCCGAAGAGGGGCATATCCGGCCGGGCGAGATTTTGATCGGCACGGATAGCCACACCTGTACCGCCGGCGCGTTTGGGCAATTCGCCACCGGCGTCGGCAACAGCGACGCGGCTTTTGTCCTGGGCACCGGCAAGACCTGGCTCAAAGTCCCGCCGACCATGCGCTTCACCTTTCATGGCCAGATTCCGCCTTATCTCACCGCCAAGGATTTGATCCTCGCGGTGATAGGCGAGATCGGCGTTGATGGCGCCACCTATCGCGCGATGTATTTCGCGGGCGAAGGTGTCGGCTCGCTCACGCTCGAAGACCGCATGACGCTCACCAACATGGCAATCGAAGCCGGCGGCAAGAACGGCGTCTGCGATGTCGATGACAAGACCCTCCAATACGTCAAGCATCGCAGCAACGTGCCGACGTGGGATGTTTACACGGACGACAAAAACGCGAGCTATTTCAGCGACCATGAATGGGATCTGGCGACGATGGAGCCGCTGGTCGCCAAGCCGCACTCGCCGGACAACAAGGACACCGCTCACAATTGCCGCGACGTGAAGCTCGATCGCGCCTACGTCGGCTCATGCACCGGCGGCAAGATCACCGACATGATCATGGCCGCCAGCATCCTCAAGGGGAACACGGTGAAGGTGAAGACCTTCGTCGTGCCCGGCAGCACGGAAGTGCATGCCGACATGAAGCGCCTGAACCTGCGTGGCGTCGAAAAAGGCCCGAACGAAAAGAGCATCGAAGACATCCTGCTCGACGCCGGCTGCCTGGTCGGCCCATCCGGCTGCTCCGCCTGCCTGGGTGGCCCTGCCGACACCTTCGGCCGCCTGAACGGCACCGAAACGTGCATCAGCACGACGAACCGCAATTTCCCCGGAAGAATGGGAAGCACGAAGTCTGCGGTGTATCTGGCCAGCCCGTTGACGGTAGCCGCCAGCGCGCTGACGGGACATGTGACCGATCCGCGGGAGTTTGTCTCCGCGCCAATCGAAACGGGGATGGCGGGGGTGTTGTAAAATCTCTTTGTTTGGGCCGATCGGAGCAGTTATGACGCGCGCCATAAGCACACCAACGCATCGCAAGAAGGTCGATCTTCAAGCGCGCGAGCAATGGATTGCGGATTTGACCTCGATGGCTGAAGACGTGGCGCGCTGGTCAGACAAAAATGACTGGACGGTCAAGTGGGAGACCAAGCGCATTGCGGAGGATGAGATCGGCGTTTACAACGCCCCGGCATTGATTATCCAGACCGCTCAGGGCCGCTTGTATTTCACCCCAATTGCTCGTTATTTTTATGGCGATACGACCGGGCGCATCGAAATCTCCGGACCCACATTCGCGCAGATTATTCTGCTCCGTAAGGGCCATACCTGGAAATTCTTTTCAGATGATATGGTGAATTTGAGAAAGGCCTGGTCGCAAACAAGCTTCAATCAGATCGCTCGTGATCTCCTGAATCGGCCATGAAGCAGCGCGAGCGGCGCATTATTCGACTTAATGAAGTCTTTCGCGAATATCAGGCCGCGCAGGTGGCCGTTCGCATGCTGGCCGCGGAACTGCGGCGCGATCCGTCATTCTTAAATGCGTTCAATCTGCAGGCCGCCGATTTTAAGCGGCTGAAGACCAACACAGAGGCCACGTATCTCGTTCGGATGCAGGCTGAATTTGAAGGGGGACTGCGATCCATCTGGGTATCCACCATTCGGGATACGTATCCGCCAATGTCAGTTCTCCTGCAATCACTTTCGGCCCGCAGGAGTATTCCAGTTCAAGTCACTGAGAATGCAGATAGAGCGCGCAAATTTCGTAATGCCATCGTGCATGAAGATTCCGGCCGCGCAGGTGCCGTTTCGATGCAAGACGCAGCTCGATGGTTGGCTTTATATTTCAGTTATATGCCAGCGAACTGGTAGGCTTGATGAGGGCGACGGGGGTAACTCATCGCGCAACTGAAAAAGCTGACTGGCGGGCGAGTGGTTTGTTTGCATTTGGTTGTTTACATCCGGCCAGCAAGGCGCCGGTAATAGTGTGGCGATGTCATCCCCGGACCCCCACCTCCCTCAACCACAACGCCGAGCGGAGCATCTGCGCGGTCTGGCGGACCCGGCCACGTTGCTGTCGGCAGTGAGTGCGCTCTGGCGGATGAATCTGGAAGACGTGCGTTCGGACAAGCAAGTTAACCGTGAGATCACGCGCGAGGAAGAAGACCGGTTAAAGCTCGAACCATATATCAGCGCGGTTGCGGCTTTGGAGCCGGAACTTAACACGCTCATACCTCAGTGGGTTTCCTCGGTTGCTGGAACACATGCAGGAGTTCCATGATTTTCAGGAAAAATGGAAGGCAGCAATACGTGCCAATCTCGATCCTCCAGAGCGGGCCAATGAAAAATTCATGGCGGGGCATGAACTGACCAAAGCGCTGCAGGCGAGCGGCCGATCAATTGATCCTCATCTGGGACCGCTCGTTGAAGCCATCGGGCGTTGGGATCGGCACGCCGACGAAACGCTCTTCTCCACCATGGAGTATTCCGGCGCGGGGATTCTCGCGGCGGTTCCGAAGCTATTTGCGGCGCTGCGAACACACGGCATGTGGTGCCGGCCGTCGCACTTATCGCGCGCGCTTGCGAATGCCAGCCGCTTCGACCGGAGCGTCATTAGTGAGCTGCGCGGGATGCTCTCGGATGAAAAGGAACAAACGCGCACCGCTGCCATGAACGTGCTTGGCATGATCGGCCCCGCAGCTCGCCCGGCGTCGCAGCAGCTTTTGGTATTTCAGAATGGCAGCGAATCCGAGCGGTGTGGGATGATTTATTCGCTGGCCAAACAAGAGAATCCGTCCGCCGAGTTCCTCGATTTACTCGACGTTGCGCTCCGTGATTCCAACGGATATGTGCGCGTCGCCGCTCTGCACGCGTTGGAGCAATTGACGCCGGAGGCTGACCGCTTTGTGCCGCGACTGATCGAATGCTGCGACTGGACGGAGCCGCTGCACGATGTGGTTTTGCCGGAGCAGGCGGTCGATGCCTTAGGACGATATGGGCCGCGCGCCCGCGCCGCGCTGCCGCGGCTGATTCGGTTCATCAACGGTCCCATTTCCGGCCGCACGGTAGAAGTAAAATGCGTCCGCGAGGCCATCGAGCGGATTTCGCCGCAGACGCTGAGCGAATTGCCGGTTGTAAAGCCACCGTTGCGCGAAACGCCTGTGGACGAAAACGAGCCGCTGTTTGCGGTGATGCACGAGGAAAGGCAATGTTACATCGACCGACAGGGGCGGCTCGTCATTCAAAGAGACTTTTCCTGGGGCAAGCCTTTTTCCGATGGCCGCGCGATCGTGGGCATTGAGAAGCGCGTTGTCATCATCGATCGACAAGGGCGGGAAGTTTTTGGAAGCTGCTGGGATGAAATCCATCCTTATTCCGAAGGCCTGGCGGCCGTGAAGAAGGATGAGAAATGGGGATTTGTCGATCTGGACGGCCGGGTGGCGATCGAACCGAAATACGATTCGGTCACCGCGTTTTCTGAAGGGCTGGCAGGATGCGAGCTCGGACGCAGCGAACTGAAATCAGGCACGTTGTCCCGGGCGCTGCACGGCCGCAGGGGCTTTATCGATCGTCGGGGTAATGTTGTGATTCGAATCGAGTGGCTCGATGCTTACTCATTTCACGATGGCCGCGCGCTGGTCTGCACGGGCGGCGTGATGGCGCCCAACGCGTTTTGGAATAATCGGGAAACACTGCATTATAAAAAGTATGGATACATCGATCGCACCGGCAAACTGGTGATCGATGGGAATTACATGCTCCCCCATCCGTTTTCAGAAGGGCGCGCGATTGTGCAGATGGATTCCAGGATCGCGTCCGGCCGCTACGGTTATATCGATACGAATGGACGGCAAATCGTTCCGATATGGTATTCATCGGCAACTGCGTTTAAAGACGGATTGGCGACCGTCACGCTTCGCGGAAGAAAGAATCGCGGCAAGCATTTTGTAATCGATCCGGACGGCAACGTTGTCGCCGAGCTTCCCTTTCCGCACATGGGAGGATTTTCGGAAGGTCTGGCGGTTGTAAGGACCGAAGCAGGCTGCGGATTTATCGATCTCGCCTGCCGCTGGGTCGTCGAGCCGCAATTTGACGATTGCCAGGCGTTTAAGAATGGCCTGGCCGAGGTCCAGCGCGGCGATTGGTACGGGCTGATCGATCGCTCGGGAGAATTCATTTGGGGTCCAACACCGGAAGGCGGCATCCATCGCGTTTTTGAATCAGAGTGGCTGGATTGAAAGGCGGTTAAGCTTGTAATGCGCATCCTGCTGTACGCGGCTATACGGGTAGGACGATTTCTTCTTTCGTGGAATAGGAGCGCGAGGAGTCTTCTTGCGCTGCAGCCCTTCTGACGAGCGGCGGATCTTCAACACGCAGATCGCCCCCACAACGCGAGAGTCTTTGCAACAACCGCATCGCGGCCGACGTTCCTCGGGAGCAATTCAGTGTGGACAACTTTGCCAAATTCGAGCCAAAGCAGCGATCCACAGCCCCTCGGATGTTTTGCCCAGCCACGCTCGACGAGCCAAGCGCATGTGGCCGACCCATCTTCCTCGGAGATCGCGAAGAATCCGAAATCGCGATGCGGAATCGCTTTGAGCGTTGCCTGGACCGCTTCCCGGCTTTCGAGTTCGGGGCCGGACCAATCGACGGTCAGGAACACCAGAGCGTGTGGTGCGTCTTCAATGACCTGCATGTCGGTTGTGACAGGAAAGTAAAAGGCCATGCTCGCGGTGTGCTCCCATAAACTTAAACGCATGCGGGCCGGTCCCGGATCGCCCCGCGACGCTACCTCTGCAATTATTCCAGCGACGAAAGCAGTCGTCGAACCAACGGCGCCACGTAACAATTATATCACGTACAAGTCGGCTCCCGCAGTCCGGATGCAAAGAACGCTTCGCTCGTGCTTTTGTCAGCCGAGTACGGCCGACGCTTGCGGCGTACCGCAAGACCATGGGTTGGAAACCCATGCCACCAGGCCGACGTTTGCGGAGTACCGCAAGCCATGGGTTAGGAAACTCATGCCACGTTCGTACCGTTGAGGAACCTTCGCCGCTTACTATAATCCCCTCCTTCTACGCGGAGAGAGTCGGCAACCATGGGTTTGATCGTTCAGAAATTTGGCGGCACGTCGGTCGCGAATGCCCAGAAGATTCATCATGCGGCCAAGCGGGCTATTGCCGCGCGGGCGAAGGGGAATCAGGTGGTTGTGGTCGTTAGCGCGATGGGGGATACGACCGATGATCTGATCCAACTGGCGCAGAAAGTCTGCCCTAATCCGCCGAAGCGGGAGATGGATCAGCTCCTGGCCACCGGTGAGCAGGTGACGATCGCACTCATGGCAATGGCGATCCACTCCTACGGCCAGGAGGCGATTAGCTTCACCGGCGGGCAGATTGGCCTGGTCACCGATAATTCATTTTCCAAAGCGCGCATCCAATCGATCAATAAGCAGCGGATCTTCGATCAACTGAACGCCGGCAAGATCGTCATCATCGCCGGGTTTCAGGGGATTACGCCTGAGGGGGACTACACGACGCTTGGCCGCGGCGGGAGCAACGCGACGCTGGTGGCGGTCGGGGCGGTGCTCAAGGCGGATGTGTGCGAGAACTACACCGACGTAGACGGCATCTACACCGCCGACCCGCGCATTGTGAAGAACGCCCGCAAGATCGATCGCATCAGCTACGATGAGATGCTCGAGCTTTCGGGCTTGGGCGCGTCGGTCTTGCAGACGCGGGCGGTGGAGTTTGCCAAGAAATACAACGTGCCGCTTCACGTGCGCAACAGCCAGAACGAAAACGAAGGAACGTGGATCGTCGCGGAGACACCCAACATGGAACACATCGTCGTATCCGGCGCCGCTTTGAAGAAGGACCTGACCCGCGTCACGATCAAACTGGTGCCCGACCGGCCCGGCATTGCCGCCAAAATCTTCGGCGACATTGCCGCCAACAACATCGTCGTCGATGACATCATCCAGAACGTGATGGACGACAACACCGCCAACATCAGCTTCACCGTCGAGCACGGAGATCTTCACGACATCAAACCGGTGGTCGATGCCCTCTGCAAGGAAGTGGGCGCGAAAACCGCGCCGATCTATCACAGCGATCTGGCCAAAGTCAGCGTGGTCGGCGTCGGCATGCGCGTTCATACCGGCGTCGCCCAGCGCATGTTCAAGGCGCTGGCGGACGCGAAGATCAACATCCAGAACATCACCACCAGCGAGATCAAGATCAGTTGCATCATCGACAAGGAACAGGGCGCCAAGGCGCTGCAAATCGTTCACGATGCGTTTGAGCTGGAAAAGCCGCGGTAGCGCAAGCATGGGGCCGACTTCACGCCGCGCCGCATATAAGTTTGGTTGTTTTCTCTAGTTGCAAAATAAATGGCAAATTGTCAGTATTTGCGGCGTATTGAACCGCGCGCTTCGCGCAGGAACTGGAAGGAGCAAGCCATATGACGCAAGACCCGAATATTCCAGGGGGAACGCCGGGAAATGTACCGCCTTCAGGAGGCATGCCGCCCGGAGCCCCGCTCGGTTATGAATCGGTGCCCGGAGGGTACGGCGGGCCGCCGCCCACCAGAGATGAGCAGACGATGGCAATGATCTGCCACATCACGGGCATTTTTGGAATTCTTAACTGGGTCGGCCCGCTGATCTTCTACACCTCACGCAAAGACAGCCCCTTCATCCAGGATCAGTCGCGGCAAACATTGAATTGGGCGCTGACGGTCATCATCGGCTTCGTCCTCGGGCTGGCGACGTGGTGCATCCTCATTGGCATCTTCATTTTCATTGCCACGTTCATTACGAATCTGGTTTTTTGCATCATCGCCGCAATCAAGGCCAATCAGGGAATTGCGTATCGCTTCCCCTTCTCGATCAAGTTCTTCAAAGCGTAATTTTCTTTTGCTTTGAAGAAAACAGAACAGGCACGGCGCCGTCGATCGGCTCCGTGCCCTGTTTTGTTTTTGAACTGCCGGCTTTTGTAGGGTGGGTGTACTCGCCCACCATCTGGCGCTCATGGTGGGCGAGTACGCCCACCGTACAGCGCTCGCGCCGAGGGACTCACCCTGCCTTAGCCGGGTAAAAAGGGTGCGACGAATTGTGCGCCGACGCTGGGTGCGGGATCGTCGATGAGCCGGCTCGCGGATGCGCTGAGTCGTACACTTCCTTCATCCGGTTGGTCGTCAGGTGCGTGTAGATCTGCGTGGTGCTCAGGCTCTGATGGCCCAGCAATTCCTGCACGCTGCGCAAATCAGCGCCATTGTTCAGCAGATGCGTGGCGAAGCTGTGGCGGAGCGTGTGCGGGCTGATGCCCGGATCGAGGCCCGCCTGCACGAGGTATTTATCGAGCTTGCGGCGGACGGAGCGCGTGCTCAGCGATTCGCCGTGCTTGTTGAGGAAGACGCGGGCGGCGGATGCGCCCTGGCATTTGGGCTCCTGCGCCCGCAGCTCGAAGTAGCGCTGCAATGCCTTGATCGCCTGGCTGCCGATCGGCGTGAGGCGGTCCTTGCGGCCCTTGCCTTTCACGCGGAGCACGCCTTCCTGGAGATCGAGATCGCCCATCTCCAGCTCGACCAATTCGCTTACGCGAATGCCGCTGGAGTAGAGGACTTCGAGCATCGCCTTGTCGCGGGCGCACAGCAGATCGGCGTCGCCCGGCGCTTCCAGCAGCTTCTGCACCTGATCCAGATCAAGGCACTTGGGCAGTCGCTTGTCCTGCTTGGGCGTGCGGATCGCCGACAGCGGGCTGGCGGCGACAATTCCGCGGCGGATCAGGAATTTGTAAAAGCTGCGCAGCGTCGCGAGCTTGCGAGCCGTCGTGCTCTTGGTGTAGTTCTGGCCGTAGAGATAGGCCAGGAACTCGCGGACAACCAGCGGCTCGCACGCGGTGGCGCGCTGATCGATCTCCGAATCCGCCACCTTGGCGGCCGGTATATCGGCAGGCGCCGAAGCAGCCTGCGGGCCGATCTCTCCGGCGAGGAACTGGTCAAATTGCACCAGATCAGCGCCGTAGCTTTTGACCGTGTAATCACTGAAATGCTTCTCGAGACGCAGATAATCAAGAAACTGCGTAACCAGCGGAGTGAAATGCTTCTCCGGAGCAGCCGGTTTGTTCGAGAGCACCGAGGGGGCCGAGGGGGCAAAGGCGGTGGCGGTATTCATAGGTACCGGACGCGGCACATGTGACAAACAAGTAATAATTGCCACGCGGCCGGCGTTTCCGGTGGCCCGCCCGTGAGCCGATCCTCGTCTCAGGGGAAAAGTTGCTAGTTGCTAGTTGTTAGTGAAAAGGCTTTCCTGGCCACTGACAACTGGCAACTGGCAACTTCTTACATCCTCACGCTGCTTTTTTCGGCAAATACGTCCTTAATTCTTTTGCCAAATGCTGACCAAGCTGATGTGAGAGGACGGCGGCATCAAACCAATCGAACCCCAGCTCGCGCTGTTTGACCATTTCCACCAGCGCATCCAGCACCTTCGTCTCCTGACCGACGTCATACCGAAAGCAGAAGTGATGTTCGCCTTTGACGAGACTTAGGGTTTTTGTATTTGTATCCGCCATCGCAATCTCCCGCAGGAACGAGTTGTCAGTTGTCAGTTGCCAGTTGCCAGTGAAGACGCGGCGTTTCTGTCCTCACTGGCAACTGGCAACTGGTAACTGGCAACTTCCCTCAAACAATCTTCTCCCGAATCTGCTTCAATACATCGCTGATCAGCGTGCTGTAGACGAAGCCGCAGTAGCGATCCATGCTGACGAAATATTCTTTGACGCCCATCGGCCCGACCGGATCGTTGCGGCCGGCGGCGTAATCCTGCACGCGCTGGCGCACCGACCCATTGGCGGCGTCAAACATCCCAACCGCCTGCACAAACTGCCCGCCGGGCGGCGGCAGCGCGTCGCTGCCGGTCATGCCCGCTTGCCGCGCCAAATCACGCGGATCAACGTTATCGGGCCTGGCGTAACCGCGCGGCTTGCGAAACAACTGAATCGACGCGCCCAGCTTCGGCGGATCGTACGGATCAAACGCCGTCACCGTGGGCACGACCAGGCCGTCGCATCCCAGCAGATCGCACACCAGAGCCGCTTGCTCGGGCGTCTGCACCTTCTCGATCCGCAGCCCCGCGTACACCTCGACCACTCGATTGACCGGAATGACCGTCAACCCGTGAACCTGCTGCAACTGGCTGTAAACCAGATCGGCCTGCAGAAGCGGATCAACCTCGCGCTGGCCGCTCAGATTGAGCGCCGGCGCCACCGCCCAGACCTGCCGCTTCTTAGCCGGCAGATAAAGCTCGGCTTCGACGCCATACGGCTTCTGCTGGCTGCACCCTTCGGTGAAGCTCACCGTGGCGATCAGCCCAATCAGGCAAAGCCTGCTCCACAGCTTTTGTTTCATCGCTTCATCCTTGAAGCATTTCTCGTAGGGGTGAACCTCGTGTTCACCCATGTTTTTTGCGCGACCCGCACCGGGCGAACACGAGGTTCGCCCCTACAAGACCCGCGCTTCACCCGTAGGGGTGAACCTCGTGTTCACCCTCGTTGCTCGCGCGGGCCACGCCGGGCGAACACAAGGTTCGCCCCTACAGAACCGGCGCTTCACCCGTAGGGGTGAACCTTGTGTTCACCCTCTTCGATCGCGGCATCCGCAAGCGGTGAACACAAGGTTCACCCCTACGAACGAACGGTTCAATGACCCACTTCACCGTTATCGGTCGAACCAACGACTTCCTTCGCCGGCGATTCTTTGGTTTCTTTGGCTTCCTTGCTGTCCTTCTCGTTGCTTGCTTTGACGATGGCGGTGTCCTTGACCATGTCGCCGCGGACGGACCAGACGCACTCGGCTCCGCCGCGATCGCTGATGAAATAGACGCGCCCGTCGGCCGCCCAGTAAGGCGTCAGATTGGCCGCGCGGCCATCGGTCAACCGCTGGCGATTCGAGCCATCCGCGTCGATCGTCCAGATATCCGTCTGGCCCTTCATGCGGCCGGCGGTCGTCCGCGCGGGCTGCACGATGGTGGTAAACGCCAGGCGCTTGCCATCGGGGCTCCAGGTCGGCGTGATGATGGCGGCATTAGCGCTGACGGCGACTTCCGTCACTCGCCGCGCTTCGCCGTTCATCAGGTCCAACGTCCACAGGCTGAACCAGCGCGATCCGCGCTGGCGGGCCCGTTGAAAAGCGATGCGATCGTGCGTGCGATCCGGCGACCAAACTGGAAACAACCCGTTGCCGATCGTCCGCTTCTCGCTGGTCTTCAGATCGACCGTCCACAGTTCCCACTGACCGCTGCGCGAGCCGAGGCTGCTGTAAACCAGGCGATTACCATCCGGGCTCCAGCTTGGATGAATCGATTGCGAAGGGCCGCTGGTGATCTGCGTGGCATTGTGGCCATCGATATCAATCACATAAATCTGCCACTGGCCCGTGCGCGTGGAGCTGAAGGCAATCTGCTTCCCATCGGGGCTGAAGACCGGATACGCATCATCCGCCCCGTCGCTGGTGAGCTGTGTGACGGCGGTGCCATCCACGCGCTGCAGATAGAGCCCCGGATGCTCGCTGTTGCGCGTGCTGGCGAAGACCATCCACTTGCCGCTGGAATCGACGCAGACATCGCTGTCGAAGCCTTCGTCGGTGAAGGTGTGCTGCTGAAAGCCGACCTCGCTGACGAGGAATCCGGCGGTGCTGTGATTGCCGTTGATCTCGCCGAACACGTTGATGTTCTGCGGCAGGCCGCTCGTCGGGCCGCCATCATCGGCAAATTCCGCCGCGGCCGGCTCTTTGGCGCGGGCCGAGGCCCGATCCGTACCGGTAGCGCACATGTTGGCACACCCGGCCAGCGTGGCGAAAAGCGCCGCGATCGACAGCCGACCCACCAGGCAAATCGCCCGGCTTTTATCACTTGTTCGTGTCATGCTCTGCTTCCCTCGTAACGGGCCGGAATCAGGCCTCACAGTCGTATCGGCTGATCCAACTCCGCGCGTGAGACGAGCGCCGCTCTGCTTTTGGAGCAGAGCAATTGAGACTTAAACGTTATCGGACGGTGAGATCGGTGGGCTTGAGGACAAGGGCGAACACAAGGTTCGCCCTACGACCCCAGTAGGGGTGAACCTTGTGTTCACCCTCTTCGTTCGCGCGGCCGCGTTGGGCGAACACAAGGTTCGCCCCTACTGGATGGTAGCCTTGGCTTTATCCGGGAAGAGCATCTCGATGTTATCGATCTTCCAGACGCCGTCGCGGGTGGCGAAGGTCACCAGCGGCCGCATCGTCACATCGGGCGAGGGGAACCGCATGATGACCAGCATGTTGCCGACTTTGATGCCCGATGTGCCCACCTCGCCAAAATCGATGCGCTGGCCGTTCCATTCGATCTTCTGAAGGGCGCCAATGTTCGGGTTGTTCTTGAACTGCTCAAATGTGTTGGCAAACGTCTGACGATCGACGCGAGCGCGGAACGTGCTGCTGAACAGGTCCTCATACGCCTCGTCATAGCGGCGGGTGTGCAGATCATCCGACAGCCGATCAACCATCGGCACGATGATTTGCATATCGGCGTGGTCCTGTAGCCAGTAGTGGCTGACGACGCCGACCTTGATACCGCCGATCAGCGTCGCCAGCCCGATGCCGCCCCACGCCAGTGCGCGGCCGGTTTGCGTGCCGCTGCTGCCGCGGATCTGAATCAGGGCGATGATGCCGCAGATGATGCTTCCCAGCGGGATGACCAGCAGCACGGGCGTCGCCATCCCCAGCACGCTGGCGAAGCCCAGAATCAGCGCGGCAATCGCCGCCGAATTGATCGCGACGTATTCCTGCCCACCCGCCGATGTCGTGGACATCTTATACAAATGCGAAAGATGATCCGGACCAGTACCGGCATCGGCCGGCTTGGGCGGCTCCATCGTTGGAGGTTGAGTTTCGGGCATGAGGTGTTCCCGATCGGGTTGCGTTTATCGGATGTTCAAGTTTCGACGTTATCTGTTCCGACAGTAAGCATCATATGAGCAAGCGTCAACTGATCGACGACATCCGCCGCTTCAACTCAACCGCCCATCCGAAGTTCCTGTCGCAATTCGATGAGTCCGCCTTGAAGCAATACCTGGAGCATCTGGAAGGCGCTCGGGATAAGCATTTGCGATATAGCGGAATCGCCGCGGCGCAACGGGCCGCGAAGGTGCGGATGGCATCGTAACGATCGTACTTGCATTTCCAGACATCCGAGGACATCGCGCTCAGAACCCTCTCCCCTGTACTCAGGGGAGAGGGCAGGGTGAGGGGACGGCGTGTCGCGATATAGCGCGGTTCGCAAGTTGACGCGTTCGTCCCCTCACCCCAACCCTCTCCCCTGAGTACAGGGGAGAGGGAGAATGCCACTCACTGCTTTCTGGCGCGTGCTGATGCACTCGGCATTTACACTTCTATAAACCGTGATTGATGCTGCTAAATTCCATCCAGGCGTAGAATCGCGCGCTACGCGATCAGGTCACCCCACCGCTTCGTAAACCACTTCCCCGCCGTTTACTGTAGGGCGTTCTCGGCGGCCGTTGTGCAGGTAGGTCAGGTCCAGATGATTCAGCCCCATCAAGTGCAGGATTGTGGCGTGGATGTCGTTGACGTGGGCACGGCGCTCGACGGCGCGCAGGCCGATTTCGTCGGTTGAGCCGACGACGGTGCCCGCCTTGGATCCCCCGCCGGCGAAGAACATCGTGAAGCCCCACGGATTGTGATCGCGGCCATTTCCCTTTTCGTTGAAGGGCGTGCGGCCAAACTCGCCGCCCCAGACGACCAGTGTTTCTTCAAGTAGCCCGCGGCGTTGCAGATCGGTAAGCAAACCGGCGATCGGCTTGTCCGAAGCGCGGCAATTCTTGGTGTGATTCCCTTCGATATCGGTGTGGGCATCCCAGCCGGCATTGCTGCCGCAATAGAGCTCGACGAATCGCACGCCGCGCTCGACGAGGCGGCGGGCGAGCAAGCAATTCGCACCGACTTTTTCGGTTGCCTTGTCGTTCATGCCATACAGCTCGCGCGTCTCGGCGGATTCGCTGGCCAGATCGACCGCCTCGGGCGCGGCCGCCTGCATGCGGTAGGCCAGCTCGTACGATTGCAGCCGTGCGTCCAGCTCCCCTTCCGAAGGATTTTGCTGATCAAAATCGCGATTCATCTTCGCCAGCAGATCGAGCTTGGCGCGCTGCTGTTTTGGACTGATCGAATCCGGCGGGGCCAGATCGATGATCGGCGGACCTTCGCGGCGGAACAGCGACCCTTGAAACTGCGCCGGCAAAAACCCCGCGCCCCAGTTCTTTGCGCCGCCGGTCACATCGCCGTTGTCGGTCAGCACGACGAACGCGGGAAGATTATCGTTGGCCGCGCCAAGGCCGTAGCTGGTCCACGCGCCCATCGACGGGCGGCCGGCCAGGATCGAGCCGGTATTCATCTGGCAAATCGAGCCGACATGATTCAGCCCATCGGCCCAGCAGGAGCGGATCACACAAAGCTTGTCGGCGTGCTGCGCGACATTCGGATACCAATCGGAAACCCAGAGGCCGCTCTTGCCATGCTGCGCCCATTTGCGCTTGGTGCCCATGAGCGTGTTGTTGGAAGTCCCCATCGCCGTGATGACGCGGCCAAAGCTCTTGGGCATCGGCTGCCCCGCCAGCTTTTGCAGCGTCGGCTTCGGATCAAACAGATCGATGTGGCTGGGGCCGCCTTCCATGAAGAGCCAGATGACCGACTTGGCCCGCCGCGGAAGCGAAGGCATCATCGCCGGAGCGCCCAGCGCCCCGTCGCGATTCAGCAGATAAGCCAGCGCTAGCGCGCCAAAGCCGCCGCCGCTGCGAAGGAGGAAATCGCGTCGCGATGTTACGGGGCGAATATGGGGCATTCGGTTCATCATGGCATTCACGTGGCACAGCTAAGTGGCACGGGCGTCTCGCCCGTGGTCTTGGTGGAAATCACGGGCGGGCCGCCCGTGCCACTCTATTGTCAATCGCAATCGTCGAAGACCGTCATGCTGAGGTACTCCGAAGCATCTGGCCATTCGCGCGAGTTGGCCAGATGCTTCGGAGTACCTCAGCATGACGGTTCTGTGCGTTCATGGTTTCACTTCACAGCAAAAAACTCCGACACTTCAACTTCCGTATACAAACTCATTAGAGTTCAGCAGCACATGGCAGAAATCGACCAGCGCCGCCGCGTCCGACATTGACACGCTCTGTGGCCGCCCCGGCGGGAGCGCGATCGGCTCCTCCGTTCCCTCACGACCGGCGATCGTCGCGGCGTCCTGCTTCAGAAACTCGCGGGCCATCTGCAATTCATCCACCGTCGGCCGGCGGCCCAGTGCGCATCGATAGGCAAACTCGATCTGCTTCGGCGCATCATCCGTCGATTGCTTGAGCACCCGCGCGGCAAATCCCTGCGCCCATTGCAGGGTGATGTTGCCGTTGAGCATCGTCAGCGCCTGGGCCGGCGTGATGGTGTTGTATCGCCGCGCGCAGGTTTCGACTGTGTCGGGCATGTCGAACGCCTCGAACATCGGATAGCGGAGATTCCGCTTCACATAGACGTAAATGCTCCGGCGATTGCGTGCCGATGGGTCGCCGGTCATCTTCCAGCCGCCGTGCCCGTCCATGCCTGCGGGCAGATCGGGCAGCACGCTGGGGCCGCCCATCTTTGGATTGAGCAAACCGGAAACAGCCAGCGCGGCATCGCGGATGACTTCACCCTCAAGCCGCTTGCGCGGAAAATGCGAGAGCAGCCGATTTTCCGGATCGACCCGAAGCGCCTTCTCATCCGATCCGGTAGCTTGCTGATACGTTGCCGACGTGAGAATCAGGCGATGAATATGCTTCATGCTCCAGCCATGATTCACAAACTCAGTTGACAACCAATCCAAGAGTTGTGGTTGCGAGGGAAGCTCTCCCTGCACGCCAAAATCACTGGCGGTGCGGACAATTCCGTCGCCGAAATGGTGCTGCCAGATGCGGTTGACCATCAGCCGCGCCGTGACCGGGTTCTGGGGGCTGGCCAGCCAGTTGGCCAATGCCGTCCGCCGACCGGTGCTGATCACATTCGTCGGCGGCGTGATCTGTGGCTTTTCAGATGTCAGCGCGCTCAGGAATCCCGGCTGAACTTCCTGCAAGTACGAATCATAAACGCCGGTCCGCAAGACATGCGTCGGCGGCGCATCGGCGCTCACATCCTGAATCGCGCTCGCCTTGGGCAATTCGGCGGGCTTGAGCGATGCATAGCTCGCGAGCTGCGCCTTCAGATCGTCGTATCGAGTTTTTGCTTCGCCCTTGAGCTTGGCCGCGCAGGTGGCGCTTGGAGCGATGTATTGCGGCGAGCCAGGATCCAAATACAGGCTGGCCTTATAATACATCTGCCAGTCCATCGCCGAGCGCTGCGTCGGCGCTTTGACCAGAATCTCCTGAATCTCGGTCGGATATTTATCGACGTATTCCTTGATGATCGACTTGCGCGCCGGCTCTTCCAGCCGCGCCATCTCGTCGCGAATTTCTTTGGTCTTCTGCTCCCAAGCCTCTTCCTTTTGCTGATAGTCGGCGATTTTGTCAGCCGGTGCGAGCACGATCGAATCGGCAGCGCGAATGTTGGAGAAGAACGCCTGCAGGCGGTAATAATCAGCCTGTGGAATGTCATCGTATTTATGATTGTGGCAGCGGGCGCACTCGACGGTGAGGCCCAGGAAAACCGAGCCGACGGTGTCGGTAATATCGTTAAGAATCTCCTGCCGCCGCTGCATGAGATTGCGGGCATTGCTTTCGTCAGGGTAATGCCGATTGAACGCCGTCGCGACCACCGCCGCCGGATCATCCGGCCACAGCTCATCGCCGGCAATCTGCTCGCGGATGAAGCGATCGTAAGGCTTGTCCGCGTTGAGGCTGTCGATCACATAATCGCGATACCGCCAAATGTTCGGCCGCGCCTCATCGGCTTTAAAGCCTTCCGATTCGGCGTATCGCGCCAGATCAAGCCAGTGCCGCGCCCAGCGCTGTCCATATCCCGGATCGGCCAACAACTGATCGACCACCTTCTCAAACGCATCCGGCGACTCATCCTTCACAAATGCATCAACCTGCGCCGGCGAAGGAGGAATCCCAATCACATCCAGATAAACCCGCCGAATCAGCGCTTCCTTGGAAGCCTTCGGCGCCGGCGATAATCCCTGCGCAGCCAATCGCGCAAAAATGAATTGATCGATCGGATTCCGCGCCCACCCCTGATCCGCCACCTCAGGCACCTGCGGCCGCGTTGGCGGCACAAACGCCCAATGCCGATCAATCTTCGCATCCTGATTCGCCGCGCTATCCGGCCACGCCGCGCCCTGATCGATCCACAGACGAATCGTCTCAATCTGCGCGGCACTCAGCGCATCCCGATCCTGCGGCATGCGATGAGCCGCATCCGGATCGCTGACACGGACAAACAATGGACTATGAGCCGAATCCCCCGCAATGATGTCTTTCCCGAGTCGTCCGCCGGTCATCGCCAACGGGCGCGAATCGAGTCGAAGCTTGGACTTCTGCCGACCTGAGCCGTGACACTCGTAGCAGGCCGATTTGAAGATTGGCTGAACATCCCGCTCAAAATCGACGAGCCGAGCGGGCGCATCGGCACTTACCCCAGCGGACGCTGCAATTCGTATCAGCGCGATCCCAAGCAGGGCGCAAAGTCCTGTCAAACCAATCGATATCCGCCGTCGCTGCGACATGATGAATCCGCTTAAACCGCCGGCCACAGACCCTTGAGGGTCCGCTACATCAGTATAACGCAAAGTGGGTCGGACTGTTGAGGGGAAACAGGGTTTGCATGGTGGACTGAGTTCGGACTCGTCAGCGATGTTCCCCGAAGCAGATCCGGTGCTTCCGCACTCGGCTATCAGGAAGGAATGTGTGCATTAATTAGATAGATGAGTCTTCCTTCATCATAGCCGAGTGCGGAAGCACCGGACCTCCTCGTACTTGGAAAGCACGTACGAACTTGTTGGACGCACGGATATCTCCCCGGGTATGATCCCGCGCCTCGCAAATCCCGGCCAAATCGTCATTACCTCTCGCGGGCCACCCGGGGGCCGCGGCTATTGGAAAAAAGGAGTTTGATCATGGATGGGAACGCAGCATCGCGTGTGAAGTCTGGTTCGATTCGCACAGTTGTATCGGAAGCGTTGGAGCCGCGCAGGTTGCTGAGCGCGGTGGCTACGTTTCCCACCGCCGCCGAGGAGTATTTTGTTGCGCTGGTGAATCAGGCCCGCGCCAATCCGGCGGCGACGGCGCAGTCATTTGGCATCGATCTGAATGAGGGACTTCCCGTCGGCACCATTGCGAGCACACCCAAGGCGCCGATTGCGGTGAGTCCGGTGCTGGTGACGGCCGCGCGCAATCATGACGCCTGGATGTTCTCGCACCAGACCTTCTCCGTCGACGAGGCGGGCGTCGGCATCGCGCAGCAGTTGACCAACGCCGGCTACGTCCTGAATCCGGCCGGGTATACCGCAACCGAGGACATCGTCTCCTATCTCTCCTCGCCAAATGTTACGCCGGACGTGACGGCCATCCAGAACGAATTCAAGAGGCTCTTCCTCGATGCCAATCATGCCGATCGCGGCGAGCGCAAAAGCCTGCTCGATCCGAACTGGCAGGAAATGGGCATCGGGGTCGAGGACGGCAAATTCCTGCAAAGCGCGATCAACTACAACGCCAACTTCTCCACCCTCGACTTCGTCAAAAATGGCACGCTCTATCTGAGCGGCATCGTGTATCGTGACACCAATAAAAACAGCAAATTTGACGCCGGCGAAGGGCTCGGCGGGATCACCATTACCGCCGTCCGAAAATCGGATCAGAAGACATTCACGACCACCACCTGGGCGGCGGGCGGCTACAGCCTGGCCCTCCCCGCCGGCACGTATACCGTCACCGCGAGCGGCGGGACGTTCGGCAGCGCCGTCTCCGTCTCCAACATCATCATCAGCAAGAACAACGTCATGCAGGATTTCACCCCCAGCGCCACCGCCGGCGCGAGTGCCAGCGGCACCGTCTTCAACGACGCCAACGCCGACGGCGTTAAGCAATCGACGGAGACCGGCATCCTCGGCCGCACCGTCTACATCGATACCAACAAGAACGGCAAGCTCGATACCGGCGAGCCCACCGCCACGACGGATGCGACGGGCGCATTCAAGCTGACGGGCCTCGCCGCCGGCACATACCGCGTGCGGCAACTGCTGCCGGCAGGCTGGCGCGCCACCGCCCCCGCTGCAGGATTATTCGACATCACCCTCGTCGCCGCCGGCGCGACATCGGGCCTCACCTTCGGCGCCACCCAGCGAGTCGCCATCCGCGGCCTGGTCTTCAACGACGTCAACAAAAACAAGCTAGCCGACCCCGGCGAATCCCCACTGGCCGGCTGGCAAATCTTCCTCGACACCAACAAAAACGGAATCCTCGACAGCGGCGAGCAAACCGTAAACAGCGACGTGAATGGCAACTGGAGTTTCAACAATCTCGCCGCCGGGACTTACACGGTCCGCATCGTGCCACTAGCAGGATGGGTCAGCACCACCCCCGCGGCCGGCGTCTTCACCATCACCCTCGCGGCGGGACAAGTGGCGCTGTCGGAGCAGTTTGGGGAGTTCTGATCGAGTCGTGGATGTTGCTAAGTAAAGACCGGAAACGCAGTCCTTCTGGTCCGTGTCAAACGCGAACTAGATCCCTCTATTGAGGAATCGTTGTTGGCTGCGATGTGGTAAGCGGCGCGGGCGCCGCCCGCTCGAAGTGCTCAATCGCGGTCGCGCGCAATGTACCGTGCACAGACTTTCGAATATAAAACCCGGGCTCTTCAATTTGCTTTTCCCAGTCAACCAATCCAAACAGCCCTGTTGGTTTGTCCGGGTTCTCGCTCGCGTCGCTCATCCATAAATGGGCCGACAAAGGATCACGGTAGCGGCGAACATTTGCCAGTCCGGCAGCCGCCGCGAGCTTCTTGATTAAATAATCATCATAGGCCAACGAACAAGCAATGAACTTCGGCCGAAAATCCAGTGGGGCTCCGTTCCTCTTTATCGTGTCCAAATCCGCTTGGGTCGCCGAACCAGATTGCAGAACAGCGTCAACAACACTCGGATTGATAAACCAGTTCTTGAGCTTGTCGCTTGTACGAAATGTTTTCCAATCATCTTCAGAGACTTGCCGCTCGACCACCGTTCGAGCTTGAGCGTCGTCCAAAAAAGCCGCGTGTAAGACCGGTGGATTCTGGCTCGCCAGTTTATACAAAGCGTTATAATAGCGCAAGTGCAATTCCGGATACGTTACGGACCCAAATGATGCCAGATCGACAATTACGTAGAATTCCGCGGGCTTTCTGGACGCCTCTTGCTCCATGAACTCGGTCAGATTCTTCATCAACCCATCTGGGTTGGTGTAGTACCCCGCAGGAGTCATGCCCTGCGACTGAAGGAAATGAAACTTATTTCTGACGTCCTGCAACACCGAGATGAGTTTTCCCACCGCGGTTAACAGCGTCGCTATTGCCAAGATCCATGCGGTCAACTTCGCAAGCGGCTTTTTCTTTTGTTCCGCCATCGGA
This sequence comes from Humisphaera sp., assembly GCA_036276235.1. Classification (GTDB taxonomy): domain Bacteria; phylum Planctomycetota; class Phycisphaerae; order Tepidisphaerales; family Tepidisphaeraceae; genus JANWHF01. Next base: position 23,820 of record DATBDZ010000280.1, read on the forward strand.
ATACCCCTTCGTTGTTGAAGGACTGCTGGCATCGCCTATTTGGAGTCTCCGGTCGAAAACCATGCCGCCAGACCGGCGGCACCGATAAGGGCCGCCGATCCGAGGACACTTACAATGGAAATCGACTCGTACTTAAACCACCATCCCAATACGGTTGCCGCAATCGGTTCTATAGTGAATATCAACCCCACATAGCGCGCCTTGACGAATCGCTGAGCCCAGAATTGTAACAAGTAACAGCCACCCGTTGCGACAATAGCCACATAACCAATCCTCAACCATGTGTCAAGATTCAGGTGAGAGGACGACAGCCGCGTGACTGCGCTCCAGAGCATTGAAACTAATAGAACGACCGCTCCCTGCATTACGAAATTGACCGCCGGATGAGTATTTGCCGCCAGTCGCCCAGTAAAGAAGATTTGGCCGGAATACAGAACGGAACCGGCCAGCAGCAGCAGCGAACCCACCGGAAGTCCGGCAGCCGGCCAACCCGCCAACAGTATGGTGCCGACAATAGCCAGCATCAAAGGGGCGGCCAGGCGACTCCACGCAATCCTCTCGCCGGCCGCCATCTCAATGAGCGGCACAAAGACGAATACCAGGGAGGTCAAGAAAGCAGCCAGACCGGGAGGCGAGCGTTGCAGTCCGTAGCTCTGAAATATGAAGGCCCCAACAAGGCAAATGCCAGGGATCAACGGCGGCAATAGCCAGTTCCTTCCCATCCCAGTGCCCATCGCGCGCCTTGCATCTCGCCACCAGGTTGCAATCTCTTTTTGAAAGGCCAATCCGACCACCGGAAGCGCAATCAGGTACCTCAACATCAGGTAAACCGCCGGCGTTACATCGTTCAGGGTGTCTTTGACCACTATATAACTGCCGCCCCAGATCACTGCCGCAAGCGCCAGAGCCGCCGGGGCAAGAATCTGTCTCTTCAACTCGGCGCGACGCGTACCGGAAACATCACCCGAGTCTTGGATGGAAACATGATCAGGCGAATTCGGAGTTGCAGTATCCACCGCATGTCTCCACGGTTGGAAGTTGCGCTGAAGGCGATTAGATCGGATGGTAGTCTGAATTACTCACAAACTACAGAGAGGCCATGCTTGCCAGCGCCGGGCAAACACCCAACGTGAATACTGCCAGACTTTAATGACTAGAGCAAGGATTGGCGCAAGTGAACATACATCGCCCGAATCGTACAGCTCATCTGCATGCCCACGAAAAGACGCACAGTGCCATTAACGGTGACGCGAACCTTTATTTGCGATTTCCCCTATTTTACTTCGTTGTCTTCCATCGCGTCCGTCTTATTCCCCCGCTTCCTCCATCCGATCTGCCGGCCGCGCGGGCGGAGCGTCTGGTCCAGATTCAGCTTGGTGGCGGTTCGTTTCGTCCACAAGTCATCGCCGAGTGGACGGCCGCGCTCGATGTGCTGCTTCATCGCCTGCTCCTCCAGCTGCGTCTGCGGCTCATTCACGAGATCGAGCCAGCGCGGCGGCCGCTCGATCGGCCAATCGGCCAGCAGCGGATAGAGATCGTGTGAGCGATGTTGCCGCACGAAGCAGCTTCCCCATGGCCATCGCTCCGCGGCTTTTGCGACGTTCGCGCGAAGCGGATTGCGCTCGACGTATCGCAGTACGGTCAGCAGATGGCGGTCCTGCTGGATCGGGAAGCTCTTGAATCGTCCCTGATACAGATGCCCGAGCCCGACGGCGTTGTGCGCGTGCTTCCAGCGCTGCGCGTGCGTGAGCGTCAGCCAGCGCATGAACGAGGTCAGCTCGCCATCGCGCTTGGGCCAGAGGACAAAATGCCAGTGGTTGGACATGATGCACCAGTCGAGGATGCGAATCGGCAAGCGCTCGAATGCCTCGAGCATGATTTTCTCGAAGGCCAGAAAATCGGTCTCGTGCTTGAAGAGCTTGAGTTTTCCGTTGGCACGATTGAGGACGTGATAGACGACGCCACCGGGGGCGTTTCGGGCGACTCTGGGCATGAAAGTGAGGATAACCGATCGGGAAATCGAAATAAAGGTTCGCGTCACCTTTAATCGCGTGTCGTCCGTGTGATGCCAACAAAAAGACACCCCCGATCCGCACGGGATCGGGGGTGTCGGGACTTGTGAGAACGAGCGGATGAGTTATCCGCTCGAATTGGAATCAACCGCGAACGGCTCATCCGCCGCGCAGAAGCGTCAGAGCGATCTGCGGGGTGGCGTTGGCCTGCGACAACACGGTGGTTGACGCCTGCTGCAACACCTGGGCCCGCGTGAGGTTGGCGGTTTCCTTCGCGAAGTCGGTATCAGCGATCGCGCTTTCGGAAGCCGACACGTTCTCGTAAGCAACGCTGAGGTTATTGATGGTCGAACCGAGCGTGTACTTCTGGAACGCACCGAGACGGCCACGAAGGCTCGCGACCTGAGAGATCGCATTGCTAAGGATCGACTGGGCGCCGGTCAGGCTGGCGGAACTGAGGTTGTTCGCACCGCCGCTTTGAAGGCTGCTGAGGAATCCGGTAACGGAATCGCCCAGGTTGCCGGTGGAAACGGCCTGGATGCCGATGGCCACCTTGTCGGATTCGGTCACCTTTGAGCCCAGCGAGAAGACGGCTCCGCCGCCGGTGATGCCGAACGTCTTGGTATGGCCGGCGTTGAGGCCAGTCGAGAGCTTAAGGCTCACGTCCAAGGAAGAGTTGCGGTAGGAGACGTTCAGGCCGTCTGCCTGTGCCGCGGCTCCGTTGACGATGACGGCGGCATCCTTCCCGAATGCCTTGCCGCTCGTTCCGCCGGTGACGGCAAAGGTGCCGCTGACCGTCTTGACGCTGACGTAGTCCTTTGACCCGTAGTCGTTGGCCTTGAGGACCAGCGAGCCGCCGCTGGCCGATGCCGTCACACCGGTCACCGATGTGATGTTGTTGATGGCGGTAGCGACCGACGAGATCGTCGAGCTACCGGCAAAGCTGAGCTGCTGCGTGCCCTTGTTGCCGGACACCTCGATGGTGATGGCGCTGCCGGCAATGTATCCGCGGCCGGCGGCAGTGTTGGCGGCGAAGTTGACCCGCCCTTCGGTGGCGCTGTTGGTCACCTGCACCACAACCGCTTCGGTCGTGTTGCCGGGAAGATTCGCGGCATTGACCTGCAGTGTTGCGAACGCGCTGGCGGCAACGCTGCTGGTGGTGTAATCAAAGTTGCCGTTGAGCAATTGCTTGCCCTGGAACGATGTGGCGCCAGCGATACGGTTGATCGTGTTGAGGATCGAGTCAACCTGGAGCTGATTGGCGGCGACTTCGTCGCTGCTCAGACCACCGGAGTTGGCCGACTGATTGACCAGGCCGTCCAACTGATTGAGCAGATTGCTGACCTCATTGAGGCCGCCTTCGGCTGTACCAACCAGATTGTTGGCGCGGTTGGCGTTATCGATCGCCTGGGTGATGCCGGTTTGCTCGGCCTTGAGACCTTCGCTGGCGATGAGGCCTGCGGGATCGTCGGCACCGGTGTTGATTTTCAAACCAGTGCTCAAGCGTTGCAGACTCGTCTGCAACGCGGCGGTATTTTTCGTCAGCGAATTCTGCGCTATAAGCGAGCTGACGTTGGTGTTAATTCTGGCCATTGTCTTGTCTCTCCATGACGCTGATGCAATGGGATCTGCGGTCCTGTTGCATCAGGCAAGTTGTGCGTGGGCGGGCGGACATCCGCTGGTGGCGGACACTCGTCCGCTTCACGCCCGTTCATTCCCTTGAATTGCTCGCGCCCGACGGTACGGCTGTCGTGCGGACCACACGAAAGGTAATTCACCTTCCGATTTCAGAAAGCACGGCCCAAAGGTTTAGCCGGCCTTCTGGACGCCTCATCGACGGCCTCCTTTCTCACAAGTCCGCCTGAATCGCGGCAGAGGACCAGCGGTCCTACAGACGGATCAGGTCACCGGTCTCATCGTCGGTGGAATTGGGGGGACTTTAGGTGCGAAGTGCTCCACCCTGCGGCAAGTGGTTATCGGCTTGGGACCTGCGCGCGGGCCGAGCAGCTAATCCCCTCTCTTATGGGACAAGACATGCGCGCGGAACGGCTATGCGGAATGATCGCAAATTGCCGGCGCGAAAGTGCGGTTGGATCTGTGAAGTGAGGTCTGAAGGAGGATTCGCACTGACGCGGAACTACGCCATGCAGCGCGAACGCGGCGGGCAGTGCCCGCCCTACGAATGAACGTCGCGCGTAGGGCGGGCATTGCCCGCCGCATTTTCCGCGAGGCGACGTGCGCGAGATTTAATCGGCCGCTGGCTTAGTGACCTTGCAACAACGACAGCACAGTTTGCGGCGTCGAGTTTGCCGTCGCCAATACGCTGGTGCCGGCTTGCGTGAGAATCTGATCGCGCGTCAGATTTGCGGTTTCTGTCGCGAAATCTGCGTCGCGGATCGAGCTTTCGCTGGAGGTTACATTCTCCACCGCGACGTTCAGCGAGTTCATGTTCGTCTGCAACGTGTTCTTCTCGAACGCGCCCAGGCGCCCGCGCATCACCGCGACCTGATTGATCGCGATATCGATGATCTTGGAGGCGGTTTCGGAATGGCCTTCCACCAGCGTCGAAGCGCCGCCGGTCACGATGTCGTTGAGGAAACCGTTGTTAAAGTCGCCGAGCTTGCTGGCGGCGACGGATTGAATGCCGATGTTCACCTGCTGATTGGAGGTGACCGCGCCGCCGAGCTGGAATAGCGCGCCGCCGCCGGTGATGGCGAAGCTCAACTGGCCCGCGCCAAATGTCTTGTCGAGCGTCATGTCCAGATTCAGGTTATCGGTATTGACCTTTAACGACAGCCCTTCGCCGGTAACCAGCGAGCCGTTCACGGTTGCCACGGCATCGACGCCGTTAACGCGGGTGACGCCGTTTCCGGTGGAGTTGACGGTGCTGAAGGTTCCCCGCTGGGCGGTCACCGAAACAAAGTTCTTGGACCCATAACCCGTACTATTGAAGATGATCCCGCTGGCGAGCGTCGCGGGATTCTTCAGGACCGCGGAAACGCCGGTGGAATCGGCGACGCCGTTGATCGCGTAAGCGATCGCCGACACCTTGGCGCCACTGGTGAACGTGAGCGATTGAACGCCGGTGTTGCCGGTGATCGTCAGCGTCACGGAGCTGACGATCGAGCTGGCCTTGAATTCCAGGTCGGCAGTTTTGCCGCTGGTGATGACGTTGATGTTGACGGGGATGTTGGGATTGGTCCCGAAGTTGGCCTGCGAGATATCCAGCGAGCGGATCTGGTTGTTGTTCACGCCGCTGGTGATGTAATCGAGGCTGCCGTTGATCAGATTGAGGCCGGCGAAGCTCGTGGTGTTGGCGATGCGCGTGATGCTCTGAACCGCCGAGTCAATCTGCAACTGATTGGCTGCGATTTCATCTGGCGAGAGCGCGCCGCTGTTGGCCGCCTGCACCGTCAATGACTTGATGTTCAGCAGCATCGACGCGACTTCGTTGAGCGCGCCTTCTGCCGTGGAAATGACGTTGGTGGCGCGCTGCGAGTTATCGACTGCCTGATTGAGGCCGGCGATTTCGCTGCGGAGCGTCTCGCTGGCGATGAGACCCGCCGGGTCATCAGCGCCGCTGTTGATGCGTAAGCCTGTGGACAATCGCTGCAGCGTGTTCGACAGCGCGCTTTGCGACTTGGCGAGGCTGCGCTGGGCGATCATCGACGAGACGTTTGTGTTGATACGGGACATGCCAATCCTCCGTGATTGTCTGGCGGCCCCAATCCCTGGGGCCGGAAATCGGCCGGCGACACAAACGACTCTCGCCGGTCCGGCGCGTGCGATGCGGCTTGCTTGGCGCACCGCTCGTTGCGGATGCGCCTCTGCGCCGCGATATCGCCGCGGTTACTTCTTGTCTTCCTTGGGCTGCGGATTCTTCGGGGCGATCTTTCCAAGACCCGAAAGATCCTCGGGTTTCACCTGCGCCGCCGCCCGGTTTTCACGTCGGATGGCGTCGTATACTTCCTTGCGGTGGACGCTGATTTCCTTTGGGGCATTGATCCCCAGGCGAACCTTGTCGCCGCGGATATCCACGACGGTGACTTCGATGTCATCGCCGATCATGATCGTCTCGTCCCGCTGTCTGGACAGCACCAGCATGTTTGGCTCCTTCCTTGGGTAAGGGGCCGAGCGCCCGAATGGTCTCAGAGCTGAGAAGCCATCAAGCACTCAAGCCCGCCCGGGCCCGCGGCGCACGCGGCAAAAGCCGGATGCATCGACGGCCCGATAACCCGCAACTTCCTTGTCGCGGGGCGCTGGTGGGCTCAAAGCGATTGTATCCCACCAGCACATCATGCGTGCGGAGATTCGCGGACAGCAGCGTGGCGTTTAACGGTCACAAAGCGCCGAAATCTCCGGGCTTCGCCGGCTTCCGATCCGATCGTGCCGATTACCGCGTTTATCCTGCCCAACTGCGGTCCGGATTACCGGACGTGGCAAGCGAGGAGACGCGGGCAAAAGGCAGCGCGCGGCGCGGATGGCGCGGCTAGGCCGACTTGGCCAGCGGCACTTCCGCCGACTGGAGCCGCAACAGCGGCTGGCGCGTTGTCCATTTCTTCTCTGTGAGCACCACCTGCATGCCCAGCCGGTTGCCCGCGTTCACCACGATGGGGCCCAGCAGGTTGCCGGTGAGCCATTCGCCCACCTTGTTGCAGATGACAAACACCTGCGCCAGGGTCTGATCTTCCATGTGCAGTTCCTGGCGGTGCTCGTCACGCAGGGGCGTGCCGTAGTCCTTAAAGAAGATGGCCGGATCGGTGACGATGAACGCGAGGTTCGGATCGTCGATCGATTGCAGCCAGAAGAAGTAGTTTTCGGTTCCGGTCTGCACCAGCGCGTAGCGGGTGTGATCGGGGAACCCCAGCAGCCCGTTCGGAAAAGTCATGACACGATCGTCTTCGATCGTGACGGCCCCGAACCTGGTAGTCTGGATCACCATCTGAACTCCATTTCTCGCGCGGCCCAGGGCCGCGATCCTGCCCGCGATCTCCGCCGCGAGCGATTACTCCCAAACGTCCCCGGTCTCCGCCGGGAACAACGACATTCAAGGCACGAAGGGACGAAGGCACGAAGGGACGAAGGGATTGGGTCGCATTTCCCTTCGTGCCTGCGTGCCTCCGTGCCTTTGTGCCTTATCACTTTTCATTCTTCACTCTTCATTTACTTCGCGCATCTTTCGCCGGCTTCGGCAATTTCTGCTGCGCCTGTCCTTCATTTGATTGCATTTAATGCAATCAGAATAGACAGCACGCAACAATTAGCAAGCCGCGTGCCACTCATTGCAGGAAATCCATTAACGATTGATTCATTACCTTCGACGCCGTTTCCAGGGATGCCTGCAATGATTGCTGCAATGTCTGGAACTTGGTGATCGCCGTGGTGAAATCCGTGTCCGTCAGATTCGAGAGCAGCGAGTTGGTCGCAACGTTCTCGTCCTGAATGCGGCTCTGGCGTGACTGCATCTCCTGTACGCGCGCGCCAACCTGGCCGCGCATCTTTATCACGTTGTTTTGATCATTCTTCAGTCCTTCGCCGGCGCTGGTGATCGAAGCATCGTCGCCCGCATTGAGTGCGTTGCGAAGCTGCGCCAGATTGGCGAAGACGCCATTGGTCGTGATCGGATTCACATCAGCGCCGAAGATCGTGTTGCCGACGACGGGCGCCGTCAGCCCCAGATCGGCAGCCGCGCTGGAAAAGTTCTTGGGCGTGACGCTGAGCGTCGAGCCGCCGCTGGTCGAATCCGAAAGGACGATCCCATTTCCGCTGGCGGCGAAGCTTGCGCTCACGCCGCCGCCCGCGTCGGCAGTATTGATGTCGTTGATGACATCCTGGATCGTCGTCGCGCCGGCAATGGACACTGAGAAGTTCGTCCCATCAGCGCGGGTAATCAGAAAATCCGGCCCGCTTGCGGCAAGCGTCATCGGGCGGCCATTGTTCAGATCAGCGAGCGGCGTCGAGGGTGTAAGGCTGCGGATGCCAAGGTCAGTCGCCGTCGTGCCACCATTTTCGCCGATGGTCATCGGCGCGCCCTGCGTGGGATTGAGCACTTCAATACCAGTGCCGGCGGCGTTGATCTGTGCCGTCACGGGCGCGCCGGAACTGTTGATCGCGTTCAACAGATCCTGCACGTTGGTCGCACCGGCGAAAGAGATCGTATACGTCTGCTGTCCGCTGGTGATCTTCAATCCGCTGGCCAGATCGATCGGCGCGCCGGCTTTGAGAGCCGACAGCGGCGTCAGAGCCGTAACGCGCGGCTGAATGGTGGTGCCGACCAGCGGCGTTCCCGCGCCAGCGCCGGTTGTCTTGAGTATTCCCAGGTCGGCGGCAGTCGTTCCTCCGCCGATGTCTTTGACGGTGATATTGTCGCCAGCCGCGCCGCTGAGCGTGATCCCCTGCCCGCCGACACTGGCGGTGATTCCGCCGACGCCCGCGGCATTGATCGTGTTGATCACATCCTGCACGCTGACGGCTTTTGACAGATCGATCGTCGCACTGACTGCGCCGTTTCCGATGATGATCGAACCCAGATGAACGCCGTCGTTGGATGCGCCATTGACGTCGGTGAGCCGCGTCGCGCCCGTCAGATTCGGCGTGAGGTTGGCGGCGCTGGGCACGGTCGCCGGCAACTCGCCGAACGCCTGTGCGCCGTTAACCATGAACGCGAGATTGGTGTTCGCGTCGAACGTATTTTGCAGGACGTTCTGCGATCCGACGAACTCAACGCCGCTGCCCTTGGTGACGAACGGCGGGATGGTCGATTTGTCGCCGCCGAAGATATAGACGCCCTGGAACTGCGTGTTGGCCAGGGTCATCGCCTGGTTATAGAGGCCATCGACGATCGCGGCCGCGCCTTGGCGCTGGGCAGGCGTCACATCGGCGCCGAGATTGGCCGATGCGATCGTCTGCGCCTGCTGAAGGATGTCATTGAGGCTGCTAAGCGAATTGTCGGTGACACCCAGTTGGCTCTGGCCCGCCGAGAGATTCCCAAGATACGCCTGCCGCTGATCGAGCGTCTTCTGCAACTGCATCGCGACGGAGGCGTCGCTCGGGTTGTCGCTGGGATTGATCAGTGATTTGCCGGTCGAGATCTGCTGCTCGATCTGGATGAGCTTTTTCTCAACGTCGCTGATCTGCGACTGCGCCAGGCCCGTTTGATAAAGCGAGCCGACGCGGGCAAGTTGGAGAGGTTCGAGGCTCATTTCGTGCAGTGCTGAATGCTGAATGCTGAATGCTGAATGCAATCTCCCTCTCCCCTGTACTCAGGGGAGAGGGTTGGGGTGAGGGGACTAACGCTTCGACTTGCGAACCGCGCTGTTTTGCGACTCGCCGTCCCCTCACCCTGCCCTCTCCCCTGAGTACAGGGGAGAGGGTTCTGAGCGCGGTCGTTCACGGCCAGGAAATTCTCAGAAAAGGCGCGTAGGGCGGGCACTGCCCGCCGCGTTTTTAGAGCAGGTACTGCGAAGCATCTGGCCGCTTGCGCGGGGAGGCCAGATGCTTCGGAGTACCTCAGCATGACATCTTCCGGGGATTTGAATCTTTTGTTCAAGGTTGCTCCGCGCTAGATCGGCATCGCCAATAGAGTTTGCATCATCTGATCTACGGTGCTGATTACTCGGGCTGCGCCCTGGAAGGCGCGCTGTTGGCGAATGAGATTGACGGCTTCTTCGTCGAGGCTTACGCCGCTCAGAGCATCGTGTTGCGCGCTGAGCGTAGCCTGAACGGCTTTGCTCGCGGTGACGCTGGTGTTCGCGGTCGCGACCTGGCCGGCGACTTGATCGACCATCGTCTGGTAGCTGTCATTTACGCTGGCGCCATTGAGGCTGCTCACAGCCTGCGTGCCCAACGCGGCGATTGCTATCGCGGTCTGGTTGTCCGCGGGATCGCCATTCTTGGCGGCGGCCAGAAGGCTCGGCTGATTCTGCAATGTGCTGCTAACAGCGATATCTGATGCGTTCTGCCCCGTGAAAAATGTGTTGACACCCAATGCGGCCAGTACGCCGCTGCTGTCCTGGCTGAAGCTCAGATCAACTGCGCTGGAATTGGAAGCTATCGTGAGTTTGCCGTTCGTAACCGTCGCGCTGACTCCATTAATCCCATTCAAGCTGGCGGCGAGCGATGTCAACGATGTGTCATTCCCATTGAGCCCATCCAGATCGACCTGCACCAGCGTGCTGGTTTGCTGGCCGGTTGCTTTCTGGCGGACATGAACGACGAAGCTGCCATTGGTCGGCGTGAAAGGAAGTGCCGCACCGGCCGTGTTCAGGGCCGCATTGGGATCGGCGACGGCGTTGCTCGCCGTCACGCTGCTGATGCCGTCCAGCCCCTGGCCGGATGAGTGAATCTTGTTGAGCTCGAAAATAAGTCCGTGCGCCAGATCATCCATCTGGCCTTCGACCGTGGTGACCTGCGATCGCAGCGAGAGCAGCGCGCCCAATTCGCCCGAAGTCGCGGGAACGTTGCCGCCATTGGCGGTAAAGACTAGCTGCGGCGTCGGGCCTTGCGGCGTCTGCTGTATCTGCATCGACAGGCCTTGATTCGTCGTCCCCGCCACCAGCGCTTCTGAGCCGACGTAGACGTCTACCGTCCCGTTATCCTGCGGCACCGTTTTGATGTTCACGAGCTGCGCGAGTTGCTTGAGCACCGCGTCGCGCTGATCGAGCAAGCCATTCGCCTGCCCGCGCCCGCCTTGCGCGACGGCGATTTGCCCATTGAGCTTCGCGACTTGCTGCGCCAGATCGTTGGCGGCCTTGGCCTGCGTCGAGAGGCGCGAGTTGATGTCGGTCTGAACATTCGTGAGCTGCGACCGCTCGGTGTTGAATTCCTGGCCCAGCGATTGGCCATCCTGCAAAACCACTTGCCGCAGGTTCGCATCCTGTGGCGTGTTCGCGAGATTCGACCAGCTCGTAAAAAACTGGCTGAGCTGCGTGGAGATGTTGTTGTCGCCCAGCGCGTTGAGCGTCGTCTCGACGCGCGAGAGATAATCCTGCGTGGTGGTGGCGGCCTGGTTGTCGCTGTCGCTGCTGCGCACGCGCTCTTCGAGGCTCTGATCGATCTGCCGCTGGATCGATGTGAGATCGACCCCGGTGCCCATGAAAATGCCCGGCGCAATCTGCTGGTCGGGCGTCGTCGAGATCGTGGCGGTCTGGCGCGTGTAGTCGGCGTTCCCCGCATTGGAGATGTTGTTCCCCGTCACCTGCAGCGCAGCCTGGCTGACCGACAGGGCCGAGGTACCGATGTTGAGTGCGCCGATGAGAGACATTTGAATAGTTGCCAGTTGTCAGTTGCCAGTTGCCAGTAATGCCAGCGAATTCACTGGCAACTGGTAACTGGCAACTTCTTCACCCAACCGCTTCCATCACTCCGATTCGCGCCGAAACTTTCGGCACGCCTTGTTTTGTGTAGACGCCGGCTTTTTCGACGGCTCCTGCGAACAGCCGCAGCGCTGTATTCAGATGCCCCAGCACGGCGCCGGCGACTTTGCCGGCTACGAACGTGCCCGACTGCACCGCCTGCATCGCTTGCTTCAAATCCGTTCGCAGCTTCATAAGTTGCGGGCCTCTTGCCGGAAACGCGGCAGCGATTTTGTTGATCGTCGGCTCCGGCCCAAGCTTCAGCAGGTTGCCCAATTGAGCTGCCAGAAATCTCCGCTGCTTTTCGAGCAGCACGATACGAATGCGGCTGGCTTCCTGAAGCGCTACCGATTCGTCCATCGCACGAACGTCCATCCGCTTCATCGCCGCCAGGTGCGCCTCCAGATGCGCGTGGAGCTTTCGATGCTCGGCCAGCAATTGCTGCAGGACAGTTTCAAGCTCTGATACCTGCCGAGACATTCGTGCTCACTTTCTGTGCCGACGGCCGGATTGTTTTGGCCGATCGCTGCAGTGCATTGAGGGACGGCACACCGTCGGTATGGCGGTTACCCTCAATCTTTCGCACCAGCGCATGAACGAGGCCATGCTTGGCGTTTTTGCTTCCGGTGCCGCGCGTCATTCGGTCGGCCAGGTGCTGGTCGAGCATTTCGGAGAACATCTGCCCGCCGCGACCACCGCTGAAAAGCTTGGATTTAAACGGGCTTTCCCGCATCTGCTTGAGCATCGGCCCGTAAAAGGCCTGCGCGACAAGGCGCTGGCTCTGATGAACGAGTTGATCGTGCTGAGTGGGAGGATTCGAGCGACGATGAATGTCCGCCGTCGAATTCTGGGCTGGTGATGAAACGGGTTGAACATGCATATCGCGTCTCCGACGCTGAGTAATCGAGCATCCGTCTCGATCATGTGTCTTAATCGCGGACAATTCTCATTTGCGGAGAACTGTCATGCTGAGGTACTCCGAAGCATCTGGCCGGCCCGCGCAAGTAGCCAGATGCTTCGGAGTACCTCAGCATGACGACTCGCGGCATTGGAATTTGTCCGGTACATCCGGCCATTCAATCCTCAATCAATTTCGCGTGCAGTTTTCCCTCTTTGTATAGCTCCTCAATGATCTCGATACGGTCCTTCACGGGCACCCGAATCTGCTCCAGCGCGTTAACGAGGTCCTGGAGCCGCGCGCCGCCCTGATTGCCGGTCTGCACCGGGATCGCCTCGCGGCGGGTGGTGATCGGCGCGCGAGCGGAGGGCACGGGCGCTGGAGCCGTCGTATCGATCGTCAATCCCTGATGACTGATGACAACCGGGCTGATCTCGACATCGCCGGTGATGATCAAAGTTCCGGTTCGCTTATTGATTTGCACCCGCGCTTCGGTCGGCAGGATCGGAATCGGAAGCTGCAGCACGCGGCTGATAAACCCATCCGGCCGCTCGCGCTCCGCCATCGGGATCGTCACAACAACTTCCTTGGCATCGACGACAAATGCCAGTTGCTCGCCGGTCTGTCCCTCGGCGTCGTTGATCGTCTTGGCGATGAGATTGGCCGTCGTCCAGTTGGCGGACGGCGCGGCAATGATCAGGCTGATGCGCCCATTTTCGATGTACTTGACGGGCAGATCGGCTTCCATCACCGCCCCGCCGGGAACCACGCCGACGTTTGTGTCGCTGGCGTCTTCCAACTCGACCGGCCCGTGCGCCAGCGCAAAGAGCGGAGAGCCGGGAACTGGCCCGAGCATTGGGCTGACGAATAATCGCCCGCCTTTAAGGCTGGTGGCATCGCCAAGGCTCGTCACGCGGACATCAAGCTGATCGCCGGCCCGCGCTCCGTCGCTGGGGACGACCGCCGTCAACGCGACAACCGCAACGTTCTGAACTTTGTTGAGTTCCTGAATTGTAGCCGGATCGGAAAACTTCCCGAGCATTCCGGCCAGCGGCCGAATCGCCGGTGCGAAGTCGCCGCCGTCGCCCGTCCCCTTCAGGCCGTACACCAATCCCAGGCCCGTCAGCACATTGGTGCGCTGCCCATTGAGCCGCGTAATGTCCGCAATCCGGACAGCCTGCGCCGAGTGGCTCAGGAGCAGGGTCAGGGTGCAGAGGATTGGAAGAAGTTGCCGCATTGGGGAGGAAGTTGCCAGTTGCCAGTTGTCAGTTGCCAGTCAATGCCCGCGTGTTGCCTTCACTGGCAACTGACAACTGGTAACTGTCAACTATTCCCCCCCTTCATCGTTAGAACGGATTAATAAAGTCCAATAATTTCCCCGCTATTCCGCGTTGGGTGATGTCTTTGACGGCTCCCTTGTGGTTCTTCTGCAACTCGAGGTCATGGAGCTGGGACGACAGGACGGCGTTGTCCGCCGTCACATCCTCGACGCGGCAGGTGCCGGTCAGGATGAACATCTGCTCTTCATCATCAATCTTGATGTGCTTGCGGGCCTGGAGAACCAGCGTGCCGTTGGGCTTCACGTCCAGCACCTCGGCGGTGATATGCGCCGTCATCGTGTCGGTGCGATCGACCTCGGCATCGCCCTTCATTGTCCGATTACCGGTGATGTCAATTCCGGCCGGAGTAGTGGGCGTCGGCAGGCCATAGAGTGCCATGTTCTGAATATCCAGCTTCACCCACTGATTCACCTGCGCCTGCAGCTCGGCGTTCTTCTTCAGGTCTGAGGTCCCCTTCGATTGAATGTCGCTGGCTTCGTTGATGATGATTGAGATCAGATCATGTTTCTTGAGCGTCTTGGGCTGCTGCTCGGGCACGGCAAAGAAGCTCACCTGCGACAGGTGCGCCTGATTCGGATCCGCCTGCACGGCAAGCTGCGCCTGCAGCAGCGAGCTTCCCGTGCGCTGCATGACCGCGCCGACTTGTGCCGCGGCACTATTGTTCACCGGATGCGGCTGCGGCTGTGCATGAGGCTCGGTCTGAGGATGGTTGGAATTCTGCGGCGCAGTCTGGCAAAAGCCGGGCGCCGTGGTGATGCAGATCGAACCGAGCCACGCGCAGCCAAGCAGAATTCGCTCATGTTTCATCTATGTTCCCTTATGAAAAGTAAATGATTTCTCCCTCTCCCCTGTACTCAGGGGAGAGGGTTGGGGTGAGGGGACCGATGCGCCGATCGGCGAAGTACGCTTTCTGGCGGATCGCTCGTCCCCTCACCCTGCCCTCTCCCCTGAGTACAGGGGAGAGGGTTCTGAGAGTTCGTTCTATTTCGATGCCAGTCCCATCGTGGCTTCCTGCGGACCTGTGATGACCGCCAGGTATGTTTCGCCGGTGTCTTCGTTTTTCATTCGCACGCTTTGACCGAAGGAGCCATTCTCAAGTGCCCGCGCGACCGCGGTGATCTTCACGCCGCCGTGGTTCAGGGTGATTTGGACGAATTGCCCGTTCTTCACCAACTGCACGGGATCGAGCATGCGCGCGGTGAGAACGGTGCCGGGCTTGAGATCGCGCGAGGCTTCCTGCCCGACCGCTTGCGCGAGCGTCACCAGCGGCTCATCCGCCAATCTATCTACCAGCGCGCGGCGTTCGATCACGTCGCTCTCGCGAATGATCTGCCGGGCGGCCAAGGGCTTGGTCATGACGACCGCCGACTCCCATGCCCGCGCGGCTGCGGTGACATGAACCTTGCGGCTGCCGGTATCGGTGACGACCAGCACATCCCAAGAAACATCGCCAAGGTTGTAGACCCGCCGCGAATCGATATTGAACTTGAACAGGGGATTGGCCAGCGCCAAAACCTTCTCATCCGCCGGGCTGAAGGCGATCTGCAATACATCGGCGGCAAGCCCGAGCCGAACAGCGGCATCTTCAGTAAGAAACTGCCGTAGCGACTGCCCTTGCGCCTTTTCAACACCCGGTTTGGTTTCGAGGGGACTTGCCGGAGCCGGCGCGGGAACCACAGGCTGCGTCGCGGGCGCGATAACCGCATCGGCAGGCACCGCGTGCGCGACGCCCTGCTTTGCGTCGATCCATTGCTGCAGCGCATCCTGCTCGCTGAAATGAACATCGTTACGTGCAATCGTGCAGGCGGTTGGCCCGGCGAAGTTAATGCCGGCGACGTTCAGCCCCGCCTCGCTCAGCATTTTGCGGACATCCTTGAGATCAACCGATTGAAACGCCGCCCCTGGGTTGCAATGCGCGATGACCAGATCAGCAACAGGCGAGAAAAATGCCGCGTCCGAATCAGCCCAGCGGCAGACATTTTTGAGCCGCACATCCGCGCCATGAACGGTAGCCTCGGAGCGAAGCTCGAGTGTGACGCCGCGCCGCGCGGGGGCGGGGACAAACCGCTCCGCCGGCGCGTCCTGTGCGGATGCGGTGTTGCCGCCATTCATCACGCTCGCCAGTCCGATGACTGCTACGAGTATATTTATTGCAAACGGGGGCAGCCTGGGAACCCTCTCCCCTGTACTCAGGGGAGAGGGCAGGGTGAGGGGACAGCCGGTCGCGATTTTGCGCGGTTTGCAAATCGAAGCGTTCGTCCCCTCACCCCAACCCTCTCCCCTGAGTACAGGGGAGAGGGAGAATGCGCGGCGGGCAATGCCCGCCCTACGGGAAAAAGTGAGACATGTTGGGTGGGTGTACTCGCCCACTATTTGCTGCTCGTGGTGGGCGAGTACACCCTCCCTACGAAATTGCATTCGGTGGGCAATGCCCGCCCTACGGGAAATGGCGCTGGCGTAGGGCGGGCACTGCCCGCCTCCTTCTTTGTGTCGAGGGGTTCCGTCC
>DATBDZ010000281.1:0-6763 GCA_036276235.1 Humisphaera sp.
AGAATATTGCGGCTTCTGCGCTGGCGTTCATCATCGTATTTGTCATGATCGGGGCGGCTCTTCAGCGTGCCGCCAGCAAGCAGACGAGCGACGCCATCGTTCGCATGGCGGGGACTGTTCTTGCGACGCTGTATCTGGGCGGGCTTGGATGGTTTTTGATGGCGATTCGCGTCAAGCATTCGCCGCACTTTGACGGCAGCGTCTGGATGTTGCTGATGATCCTGATCGTCGTGAAATCAACCGACATCGGCGCCTATTTCGGTGGCCGAGCGCTGGGCCGTCACAAGATGATCCCGTGGCTTAGCCCGGGAAAAACGTGGGAGGGATTGTTCTTCGGCGTGCTGACCGCCGGCGGCGTCGGGGCCGCGATGGGACACAAGCTGCCCGGCCACGGCATGGCGATGCCGCCCTGGAAGGGGTTCGTCTTCGGCGCCATCATCGGCGCGATCGGCCAGGTCGGCGATCTGCTGGAAAGCCTCATGAAGCGCGACGCCGAGGTTAAAGACAGCGGCCGCCTTATCCCCGGCTTCGGCGGAGTGCTGGATGTCATCGACAGCCCGCTCTTCGCCGCGCCGTTTGCGTATTTGTTGCTGAGCGTGTTTGCGAGAATGAGGTGAGAAGCGATTCTGGGACGGAGGGACGAAGGGACAGAGGGACGAGCGGAGAGATCGATTTCCCCTTCGTCCCTATGTCCCTTCGTCCCTAAGTCCCTTCCTCCCAACTTCCTACTTCAACACCTCATCCAGCATCTTCTCAATGGCAGCATCGAGCTTTTTGCCGTCGGTGTCGTAGCTGCCGGATTCGATTTGCGTTTTGATCGCGGCGACCTTTTCGCCGCGGACGTCGTTGGATTTGAGCGTCGTGAGCAGATGGCTCACGCCCGAAAGCTCCAGGCGATCGACGGCGCGGAGCGGCTTGGGCGCGTCGCCGCCAATCGTTTTCTGGATCGGGTTGTTGATCAGTTTTTGGACGGGGGAATTCGATTGAACGTTGCGGATCGGGTCCATTTTCGCTCCACGGTCTGCCGGGCAGCCAAGCCGGCATCCACACTGCGGCGGGCGATTCCATCGCCGGCGCCGATCGACGATTTGGGCTTGTCGACAAAAAACCTATCGACCGCTCACACGCGGCTTCTGCATCGATCTGAGCGGTTTCCGAAAATGATTTAACGCCAGTATTTTCACAGACTTACATCTATTTATTCGCTCCAACGCGCAATAATTTCCGCTTTCATACGGTTTTTCTTGCCCATCAAAGTCTGTGTAGATTAACTAGACTTCCCATATTTACAAGTAATCTGCGATCACTGCATTACTGGACGGATTTTATCAGACGCCGGTTTTATCGGACGACACTTTTGCCGGTCAGAATTGCTTCGGTCAGACGCATGGTCATTTTCTGGTTGCGATAGACCATCGGGAGCAAAAATCTGAGGTTTTGTTGGGGGCCGCGGAGATAGTCGCCCAACGTTGTGCGCCAGCGATAGCGGTAAGGTTGCAAGGCGTCTTGCAGATGCCTTTCGCGTAAGGCCTTCTTGAGCGCATCGGCGGCGTGAATGGCCGACCAGCAGTTGGGGTAAATATCTTCACTGCACGCGGAATAGAAGCCGCACGCCGGTCCGATGAGAAGCGTGCGATTCGCGACGCCTTCATGCGCCAGCGCGCCCGCCAGCGGAAGATCCACATACTCGGCGTCCTCCACCGGAATCTCACACTTTGGCGACAGCACTTCGTGAATCCGCAAGATATGCACCCACGCCTTCAGCAGTTCCTGCGGCGCGAACTGCCCTACCGTTTCGATCGGCTGCTCGACCGCCAACTGCATTCCCTTCGGCCCCGCCAGCAGCCACGCCCAGCAGAGCGCATCCTTGAGATTGAGGCACATCGGAATCAGCGGCCGCGAGCCGAGGTCGGCCCACTTGCTGCCGGGCAGCTTGAGATATGTATAGCGATGCACAACATCCGGGCCCCAGCCATCGGGCATCCCTAGAAGCTTTTGCTGCGGCTCCGGGAGATTGCCCCCGATGATCAGCGCCTTGGGTTGCAGCATCGCGCGGCCGACGGTCACTTCAGCGCCGTGCTCATCCAATCGATGAATCACCAGCGTCTTTGGCGTCAGCATCTCCACATCCTGCGCTTCGGCGATCTTGATCATCGCGCTGCGGATGGCTTTATACGATGCGACATATGCGAGCGCCGCTTTGCTGTGGTGCTCGCTTCGCGTGGTGCGATCGCCGGACAAAAACTGCAAGCCGTAGATCGCCGACACGTCGAGCTTGCGCCGTAGCGGCTCCAGCAGCGGGTGCAGCTTGAAGAATTCCGGATTGATCACGACCAGCCGATCAACCTCAGGCTGATCGGGAATCGTGGAATGGACGACGCGAAGCTTCGAGTTTTGCCGCAGCAGTGCCGCGGCCAAATATGCGGAAGGATGCTCGCCCAAAATAAGTGCGTCGAGATGCGGATCGGCTTTGGCCATGGAGTGGCGGCATGATAGCCGGATGATTTAACGGGGCCAACTCCGCCGGGCGCGCGGCACGGGCCCAGCATGCGCGGCACACTGGTTGCATTCTCCAGTTGCGGTCGTTTGATCAACTTTTACTTCTGGAGGTTTGCATGCGATTTCTGGCGATTCTGTTGGCATTGACGCTTCTGGGAAGCACCATGGTGGGCTGTCACGCCAGCGCCGATGTTGGCCATGATATGACGTCAATCACACCGGGGCGCTAAACACCCCGCTGCGCTCACATGCACTTGCGGCGGGCCAGAAGCGCCGCTACGTTTCTCGGCCTATGCGCGATTGGCCCGCCGCTGTGCTTTTCGATTTTGATGGCGTGCTCGTGAACAGCGAGCCGCTGCACTTCCAGGCTTTTCGGGAGGTCCTCGCCGCCGAGCACATCGAGCTGAGTGAAGACGAATATTACCGCGAGCTGGTCGGCTTTGATGACAAGGGCGCCTTCCGCCATCTCTATCAAACGCGCAATCTGGATCTGGCTCCCAAAACGTTTCTCTCTCTCATGGCGCGCAAAAGCGCCGTGATGATGGATCTGATTTATCGCAAGCAATTCAGCGCACTGCCGGGCGTCGAAGAATTCGTCCGCGCGCTCTGGCGGCAACATCCGCTCGCGATCTGCTCCGGCGCCCTGCGCGAAGAGATCGAAGCGATGCTCGAAGGAATCGCGCTGCGCGATTGCTTTTCGGTCATCGTGGCGGCGGAGGACGTCACCGTCGGCAAACCCGATCCCTCCGGCTACTTAATGACGGCCAAATTAATCAGCCAAAAGGCGGGCCGCGCGCTGCAACCCAAAGACTGCCTGATTGTTGAAGATGCGCCGACTGTGATTCGCTCCGTGCGCGCCGTCGGATTCCCCGTGCTGGCGGTGGCGACGAGCTATTCGCTAGACAAACTCAGTGACGCAAATTGGGCGGTGAAGTCGCTGGAACTGCACGAAGTTCGGCGAGCGGTTCCGGAATTGAAGGTTAAGCCGTGAGACCCTTTGGGCTGACGATCTTATTTTTATTGGCGATGCTCTTTCGCCAGCGCCCGCTATTCCAAGATGCCGAGTCGTCATGCACTGGCGGCACAGCCACACAACAGGAAGACGCGCATTCTCCCTCTCCCCTGTACTCAGGGGAGAGGGTTGGGGTGAGGGGACAAACCGTCGACTGGCGAAACGCGCCATATTGCAGCTCGCTGTCCCCTCACCCTGCCCTCTCCCCTGAGTACGACTCGACTGAGCTCGTCGAAGTGAGGGGAGAGGGTTCTCAATGCGATGGCTCGACCGAGGAACTATCGCAATCCTCGCAACTCACCGCCGACGAAGCGCCACCCGACGCCCCGCTCGAATCCCACCCCCAAGTTCCAACGCCCTCCACCTGGCCCGGCGCGCTGCTGATCGGCATCGTCGGCTGGTTCGCGATGTGTGCCGTCATTGGGATCGTCGTGCAAACCAATGCGCCGTTGGAATTGCTGCCCAGGCGATCGCACGCCGAGCCGCCGCCGGAAGACCGGCGTCCCGACGATGAGGCCAAATAAAAAAGGGAGCCGATTTCGGCTCCCTTAATACTGTCAAATTCCAAAGCGAATTCTCAATCCTTCGGCGAGGCCGTCGCGTGCTGATTGTCCGCCGCGGCATCCTGCCCGTTCGGAATTTGTAGCTCGGGGATCGGACCGAGCGGCACGACCGGGTGTGCCATGTCGCTCTCATCTTTCAAGCTGGGGCCGGGGACGATACCCACCTTCCGCAAGCCGGCGGCGGTCTTCTGGTCGTTGGGGTTCATCGAGTACGCGCGCTTCAATTCCGCGCGGGCCTGCTCGGTCTGGCCAAGCTGCGCCAGATACAAGCCATAATCGCGGCGAACTTCCGCCTGCTGATTATCCAGCAGCATTGAACGGCGATAGGCCTCCAAAGCGGCGTCGGCGTCGCCGAGCTTGCTCTCGATTTTGGCGCGAAGATATTGGTCCTCAGCCGTATTCCCATCGTGCAGCATCGCGGTGGAAGGATCGCTATCGTGCGCCTTGGTCACGCAGTCGGCCAATTGCTCGAGCACGCGCTTGCGCATCTCAGGGCTGTCACGCCCTTCCAGCGAGTTCTCCATCAGCTTGAGCGTTGTGCGATATTGCTGAATCGCCTCGTCAAACGCCCCCAGATGATCGAGGCTCATTGCCAGGTAATAATGCGTCTGCAAGTCGGCGGGGTTATGCTTGACACCCTCGCGCAGCGCGCCGGCGGCGTCAGCATAATTGCCGTCGTTGTACATCTTGATCGCATGGTCGCGATCGACGCGCGTGTTGGTCATCACCTCGGCGCAGCCGCCGGCGGTGAGCATCAAACCAGCGAGCACGAATCCAGTGAATAAAACCGGGGTCGCAAGGCCAAGAGGCCGACGAAATGACTGAATCACGGCTACCTCCATGTAGCAAAATCGCCAGGGTTCCAATCCGCCTCTTTTTGCAGGTGAGACGGTGACGAATCAAAACCCATCCTATCGGCACGCGCAGTTATTGCAAGTTGGGAGCCGCGCAAAGATAACTAATCTAATTCCCTTGCCATTCAGGCGGGACTTACGGGTGCCATGTCCCACGCTTGCGTGGGCATGTCGTGCAATTGCGAACGGCTCTCTCCCGCCGACAGACATGCCCACGCAAGCGTGGGACATGGCACCCAAATGAACAGATGAATATGGATCGGTTATTTGTGCGGCCCTCGACGCTTAGGGCGCCCTCTGATCTCGAAAAATCATGGGCCTTCGCCTTGAATTCCAGCAAGGTTTGGCAACTTTTCGGCGGGCGGTGCGTGATGTAACGCAACCGAGGGCTCCGCACATGAAAAAGATGATCGCGACGCTGTTGGTCCTGTTGCCCGCGACGGCGGGTTTGTCCTTTGGCCAAACCCGGGGCGGCCGCACTCCTACGCGCCTGCCGCGCCCTTCCAACGAAACGGCTTCGACGCAGACGCCGCGCGCCAGCGAGATGGCCGAGCCATATCGCGATGCGCTGACCAACATCAGCATCTTCGCACGCGATCACCGCGGCTCGGGCCGCGATGTGACGCCCACGATCACGCCGCCGCGCACTGTGAATCCAGAGACGTACCTGGTTTTCCGAGGCGTCGCGAAGGAAGGGGCCAAGTTCATCGGCTTCATCGAAGACACCCGCGATTCCAGCACGTTCAAAGTAAATGTCGGCGATTCTTTGGGCGCGCAA
The DNA here is from genome assembly GCA_036276235.1 of Humisphaera sp. Lineage (GTDB taxonomy): Bacteria > Planctomycetota > Phycisphaerae > Tepidisphaerales > Tepidisphaeraceae > JANWHF01. The sequence goes on from DATBDZ010000281.1 coordinate 5,707, forward strand.
GGAACCCGCGTAGCACGCCTGGACGTTGCGGAAATGGTGCTGCGACGCGCCAGCGGCGGGCAGTCGCAGCCGATCGAACTCGGATGCAATTTGCTCGGCCGCGAAATCGCCCCGCCAGAACCGGCGATTCAACCATCCACATTCTCGCGGCAAGGATCAATGAGTGACTTGACGGGCCTTACGCGCCAAGTGAACAACCCCCGCCGAGGCACTCGCGGCACCCAGGATCCCACCCAAACCCAAAACCGCAATCAAAACGGCCGCGGCGGTGGCCGCGGACGCCGCGGTGGCGGCGGCGGTGGGAATTTGGGCGGATGATCAAAAAGGAAGTCGGAAGAAAACCCCCGTCCGCCACGCCGGGAACGAGCCTCAGGCGAGGGCCCGGATTCTCAGAGCGCGAGCCGCAATTTTCTCAAACCACCAATTGGCCAAGCACCACAAAAACGCACCATTTTACCCCGTTTTTTGCACCAATCGGTTGCGTTGCACCGTCCCGACGTTGCATGCCATCGAACATCGATGAAGAGGATGGGATCTGATGATCCTGCGTATCCCGCCCAATCCGTTTTCAGGTGCGGATTGCGCAGCTCCCCCAGCCCGCCGCTCGCCGGCTTCGCGCACCGTCCAGCGGTAGCGCTGCCTGGTTGATGTAATGTTTTGCATCATTTTATTCATCAATTCGTTGCATTGACTCCCGTTGCACGTTGCACGCCGAACAAGAAAGTCAGAGGTCAGCAGTCAGACGTCAGAGTAGAAGGCCAGCGTGTACCTCTTCCCAGTCACCTTCGGATCGCCGGGCAGGACCGGCGCAACAGAATTCAACATTCCGCGCAACACGGGCAAAGTCATGTTGCGCAGGCCTGCCCGGCCGCGGGCATCCAGGAAGGACGCGAAGTCGCGAACCAGGCCGCCATGAAACCTTTTGAAACGTTGAACTAAACCGCTGCGCGGTGGGAAGATTGCGGGGATCTGCAGTTACGAGGGTATTCGCAAGACTGACGCGTGGGGCATCATCGACTCCTTCTCTTTGACAAGGAGCTTCAGATGACCCCACTGC
>DATBDZ010000282.1:0-17489 GCA_036276235.1 Humisphaera sp.
CCTGTTCTCGCTTGGGCGCAACAGCTTTGGGCACGGACAATCGTTCGCCGCCCACGTCATGGAATTTGCGACGGGCCGCCACGTGCTTCAATGGATTGGGCTGGCCGCGCTCATTCTGATCGGCTCGTGGCGGCAAATCGCGCAGTCGATCTACCTGCCGATGTATGGCCGCCCGTATGCGAGCCATGTGCTCAATGTGCTCTCGTTTCTGGGGCTGATGACTGTCGTGGGATTAGCGTACTGGTCGATGGATCATGCGAGGCTCAGGCATTTTCTCATGGCCGCCGTTCCGTGGACGGTGATAGGCATCGTCGCGCTCAAAGTCATCGCGGCAGCGTTTGTGCTGCGCGCCTCCAGGCGAATCGGATTCCTGCGGAACAACGAAATCCTGCTGATCGCGATCGCATGGATCGTTCTGAGCGCGGCGATTCTCGCGATCCTGCTGTCTCTGCGCTGGACGCGCACCGCGCCGCTGAAGACGTTGATCGCCGGCGCCATTGCGCTGGTTCCCGTGACTCGATTGGCGCTGGCGCCGTTGGCGCACAACGCGAACCGGCATCGGTAGTGGGCATGGCAATTGGTGGAGCAGACATTCTTGTCTGCTGTTTTGGTGGGGCAGGTATTCTTACCTGCCATCGAATCTGTGAGTGGAGGAGATTCTTCTCCTCCCGAACGGATTCGAGTCTGCTCGGGTGGCAGGAATGCCACCACTCGCAGACTCGACGACAGACAAGAATGTCTGCCCCACTGAATTAAGAATGCCACCACGCCCAGGCTCGATGGCAGACAAGAATGTCTGCCCCACCAAACAGCGGCAAACGCGATCGAGTGACGAACATGAGTGTGCGCGGCATTTGGCTCGGAACAACCTATCACCTGTGGCTGCAAAGCCGCCGGCCGATGTTGATCATTGCGCCGGCGCTTGTGGCCGCGACGATCATTCGCACCCTCTGGCCGCATGCCCAATGGCTCCCGTTTGCCGGCGTTATCAGCGGCTCGCTCGTGCTCTTCGCCTGGGCCATGCTCGTCGGCGTCTTCACCTACGGCGGCGGTGATCTTGGCGCACCTGACTCCGCCTTCCCGCGCTATATCCTGACCTTCCCCGCCCGCTCGCGCACGCTTGTCGTCGTTCCGATGCTGTGGGGAATTCTTATCACCGCGCTGATCTGGATCGTGCTGGCGAAGCTGATCATCAACCCGATGTTCCTCGACCAGACCGGCTCGCCACACGTCGGCCTGCTTTGGCCGGCGATGATGCTGGCGGCAATCCTCGCCTGGCTGCAGGCGACAAGTTGGACGCCATTCTGGCTGCCTTATCTTCGCGTCGGCGCAGCACTGGCGGCGGTTATCACGCTGGTCAGCGTCGGCGTTGGTGGGATCAAGCTTGGAGTCTCCGAACAGAATCTGATTGTATTCTATCTGATCGCAATCATCGTTGCCTATCCGCTGGCGATCCGCGGCGTCGAACGCACGCGCCACGGCGACGGCCTGCGAGCACCTTGGAACAGCGATCTGTCTACAGCGACATCCCCCGCAGCGCCGTTGCGCCGGCCGTTTGCCTCGCCGTTGATGGCGCAGCTGTGGCTGGAAGTTCGGCGAAACATCGCCGCCGTGCCGGCGTTTTCGACGCTGCTGGCGCTAACGTTCTTCATCGTCAACATCATGACCCGCCACCCACGCCCGCTGCCGATTGGCGGCGGCGTCGAGGTGCCGGCGATCGTCCTGTTCCTGGCGTTAACCCTGGGCGCACCGCTCTGGGCCGCCGGCATGCATGGGCCGATGCTCGGCAAATCCGACGCATGGCTCAAGCCGCTGGAGATCTCCTCCTTCATCGCGACGCGCCCGCTGGCGACGTCGCAGCTTCTTGCCGCCAAGCTGCTCGCCGCCGCCGTGGCGGCCATCAGCGCGTGCGCCATCGCGCTGCTCATCACCGCCCTCGCGTCGCTCGTCCCTGACCGCATGAGCAACGGCCAATCCCTGGCAAGCTTCGCCGCCGCCCACCTGACGAAGCGCCTTGTCGTGATGAGCATCGTCGCAATACTGGTCTGGCTCCTGATCACATGGCGGCAAATGTCGCAGGCGATCTACATCAGCGCCTTCGGCCGCCCGTGGCTCAGCCAAACGCTCCCGCTCGTGGGCGTGCTGCAACTGTGCGCCTACATCGGCGTCGGAACATGGGCCGCGCAGAACGAAAGAGTTCGACAGATCCTGTTGCCCGCGATCCCGTGGATTCTCGGAGCATTGATCGCCATCAAGCTGCTGTTGATCGCGCGAATTCTCTTTTACAGTCGTTACACAAACCTGCTATCCAGCCGATCCACCCACATCATCGCGCTCGGCTACGCGCTGATGATCGCCCTCACCTTTGCATTTCTAACCTGGGCGTTTCCCGCGAGCGGCATGAGGCCCCGCCTCATGTTGCTCGCCTTCGCCGCGATGATCCCGCCAGGAGCGCGGACTTTCGCCGCCTTGCCCGCGATGCACGCTAATCGGCATCGGTGAACCGTCACTCCACCAGCAGCAACTTGCTTTGATGAACATAAACCGTCCCCGGCGTTGATTTGGCGAGCTCCGTATCGCTGACGAGAAACGTCAGGCTCAATTTCGCGCCGTCCTCGTAGGTAAGCGTGAGCGTGTTCTTGTCGATCGCATATTTCCCGCGGCCGCCGTCGGCGGGCATTTTTGATGCTTCGACGCCGCCGCCTTCTTTGAGGGTGCCGGGGTCGATGGCGCGGATGAGTCCATCCTCGCTGAATTCCCCATCGGCGGTGAATTTAATTGAGGGGATAGGCTTGGGCTCGAAGCGCAACGCAATCGCATCCAGCCGAAATGTCGCTGAGAGTTTCAAGCCGTTGCATGCGTCGGCGCGGGTGAGCCGCAATGTTGTCGCCACCGCGTCGGTCCAGCTGGCGATCGTATTGCCGTGGGCGCCGGAATAGCGGTCCGCAAACGAACGCGTTACCGGCGCGGCCCACGTGTCGCTGGATTTGCTGAAGCGCGTTGGGTCCTTCTCTGATTTGAATGTCGCGACGAGCTCGTCTCCTTCAACGCGATACTCGCCGATGTCTCCGGTGCGGCGCTTGCGCTGGTCTTCAATACTGAAGTGGGCCGGCCCGCCAAAGGGGAATCCGCGATACACCACGCCGTTCGGCAGGAAGAGCCAGCATTCCAGCCGCGTGTCGGTCTTCACCTGCGAGAATCCCATGCAGACACCTTCGAGCGCCGCCAGCGGCTTGGGCGCCACGTATCTCGTGTGGCTGATGATCTGGCCCGCCGCGTCCGCGTATTTCTGAAAAGCGTCGATGGAATTAGCGACAAAGATCATCCGCTCGATGCGGCCATTGGCGCGCCCGATGAACATCAGCACAAAGGCGCTGGGCTTGTCGGCGTTGTCGATCCGCCCCGACCGCACGGCAATCTCCACGCCCCCGCTCATCGCCTGCAATGAAGCATCATTCTCGCTGACCATCGTCCCCAGCGCCTCCAGCGCCTTCCACTCAACGGCGAACTGTTCCTTCAAGGAGCCGTCAAAAGGTACTCCGCCGAGCAAAGTAAAATTACATGCCACCCCCGGCCCCAAATCAGACGGCGTCAGCACGACCGTCCCATCCTTAGCCGCCTGCTTCCAGCCGGCGGGAATAGTGACGACAGCGCCGCCGAGCACAACCTCCTCAGCGCGGCAAACGTCGGCGCAGAACGCGACAGCCAGGATGACGCTCAGGCTTGCCCAGACAGTTGGTTTCATTGGTATTCCTTCCACGAATCAACGGAGAGCATCGCTTTGGCCGTGAGGAAAGCCAATGGAATTCCTGGAACGATTGCGACCGTGTGCCGATCCAGCGGTTTACCAGCGCTGCGATATCAAAATGAAGCCGAGCATGTTTACAACTGTTCGCTGGTCGCTCATCATCGCAAGCACGTGCGTGTGCCACAGCCCTTTATGAGGAAAGCCAAGAAACAGCTTCAATCCAAATCGAAGGCCGGTGATCTTCCGGGTTTCAGCAACGCCGGCGAGTTCGCGGCGCTCAGCGCCGCGGACAAGGAGAAGGTCTGGAACTACTACAATCGAAGGATCCCGCTCTCCGAGACGCGGCCGCTCAATGCACGGGAGCGCGCTCAATTTGAGAGAACGCGCCGCCGATCAGTCCGTCGGCCGGTTACATGAAACTTGCCGGGCTCCGTTTGCCGCGCATCGGCGCGCGGTTACACTTGACCCCCAATGAAGCGCCTGCGGCGCATCGCATATCGAACGCTTTGCCTGATGGCAGCACTGACTTGCATCGGCGGGCTGGCTATTTGGGCGCTCAGCTATACCTCTTTCATCGAAATCAATATTCATTCGGCTGACTTGGCCAATGCAATCTATCGTTTGCACACCGCGCACGGCGACTTCGATCGCGGCAATCTTAGTGTTGAAATCACCGCGCAATTGTACGTACGCCCGCCGATGGCAGGCTCGCCTCGGAGCAATGATTTAAATCGAGATTGGCCGCGGCGGAGGGACGATACAGACTGGGCGGGCCTACGGAAGTTTTTTGGAGATAATCTTCGCGACGCTCGACGGCCGGCTGTGCGCATTGCCTGGAGGACCCCGTGGGTCCCGCCCGCTGTGCGCGGACGGTGGCTCGGCTTCGACGGGAAACATGACGTATGGACCTCACAATGGATTACGTATCACACATATCACGCGTCATCCCACTCTGGTCCATCGCGCTCTTCCCCGGCCTCGCGGCGGCTGGCCTTTGGCGCTTCCGGCACAAATTCCCGCGCGGCAACTGCCAATCATGCGGGTATTGTCTTACGGGAAATGTCTCCGGCGTCTGCCCGGAATGCGGGCAGGCAATCCCAGCGCGGGCCAAGTCAACTGAGCAAGGTGCAATAATATGACATCCCTCTCAAGAACTATTGTGACGACTCTATGGGTCGGCTTCATCGCAACAACCGCCCAGGCCAAACCCCGCGACTATCTCCACCAACCCGACGCCTGGTACGCCTCCGCTGAGGGTCGGCGGATTACCGCCAACATTCTTTCTTTTCAATCCGATCAAGGCAGTTGGCCTAAGAACACGGATACGACCTCCAACCCCTACACCGGCGATCGCGCTAAGCTTTCGGGGACGTTTGATAACGGCGCGACGACTGATGAGTTGCGCTTTCTTGCTCACGCATTCAAGGCCACCGGCGATGCCGCCGATCGGGCGGCGGTCATCAAGGGGTTTGATCATATTCTCAAGGCGCAATATCCGACCGGCGGGTGGCCGCAGTTTTATCCGCCTTCGACGCAGTATCACCGGCATATCACCTTCAACGACGATGCGATGGTGCGGCTGATGGAGTTTTTGCGGGAGACTTGTTCTTCCGATCTGTTTGCGTTTTTGGATGAGCCGCGGCGGACTGCCGCGCGGGCGAGTTTTGATCGGGGGATTGAGTGCATTCTCAAATGCCAGATCAAGGTGGACGGCAAGCTGACGGCGTGGTGCGCGCAGCATGATGAGAAGGATTATTCACCGCGCGTGGGGCGGAGCTATGAGCTGGTTTCGCTGAGCGGCAACGAATCGGTCGGCATCACGCGGCTGCTGATGAGCCTCGATCATCCCAGCCCGCAGATCATCGCGGCAGTGCAGGGCGCCATCGCCTGGTTCGAGGCGGCCAAGCTCACCGGCATCCGCGAAATCCAGGTGAAGGACGAGAAGGGGCCCAAAGGCACCAACAAGGTAGTGATTAAAGATCCGAACGCGCCGCCGATCTGGGCGCGGTTTTACGAGATCGGGACTAACAAGCCGATCTTCAGCGATCGCGACGGCATCGCCAAACACGACATCGCCGAGATCGGCTACGAACGCCGCAACGGATACTCATGGCTCAACTACTGGCCGGCGAAATTGCTGAGCGAGGAGTATCCGGGGTGGAAGAAGAAGTGGGCGATTGGCGACTGAACTGCTCCCGTAGGGCCCGCCTTGGCGGACGCGGGTCACGACGAGCACAATTCCGTCCGCCAAGGCGGACCCTACGGAACTCGATGCTTCCAGGGATTTCCACAGTACATTGTTACATCACTGCATCATGGCAGATCTAACGCCAGTTTGGCTTTCCATCGTTGATAAGGCGATGGACACGCACGGTCAATTCGATGTCGGCGTGAACACGCTGCCGAGTAAATGCGAGCATTGCACCTTTCCTGATCTGGATTTTGTGCCGGAGCCGTATGCGCTGGCTCGCGGGCTGGATTCTTCGAAGGAAATTGAAGTGCTGAGCCTGGGCAATTTGGTCGTGCGCCCGCGTGTCCGCAAGATTTTGGCGGATGCTGTAGGTGATCAGGTAAGTTTTCATCCGACATGTCACTGGAAAAACTCGCGAACCGACGGAATGGACACTCGTGGTGCCGCGGGCGCTGCGGCCGAATTTGTCGTACACCCCTTGCGCGAGCATGCCGCGCTGTCCCAAGTGCGGCGAGCCGCGTACCGCTCACTTTTCGCAATTGGTCGAAACGGGGGTCTCGGATCCACCGATAACAGCGGACATATGCAAGTCGCAGCTATGGCTTTCGTATGAGCAGACCGGCGAGGAGGCCGGGTACTACTGGATGCATGTGCTGAAGCTCAAGCAGCGGCCCAAGCCGCGCGAAGGCGTGTGGACGCGCATCGGCATCTTGCGATCGGCGTTCATGTCTCTTCGACTTTACATGCTTCTTAGAGAGCTAAAAGTCATCGGCCTCATTCCGACTGGCTCAGAGCCTCGCGAGCGCCCCACATCAGATGATCGGGACTGGATTGCCCGCAAGCTTGAGATATTTGCGGCGGCGGGCGCGCGGCCATCAAAGCCAACCGGCAAGCAGCGAGATTGGTTCGAAGCGTATCTGACCAGCCACAAGGGCAAGGGCGTCTCGGAGTCACAAATCGCCGGCGCCGAAAAACGTCTGGGCCTCGCGCTGCCGGCGAGCTATCGCCAATTCATGACGCGCCTTGGGAAACGAAAGTTTCGGAACATCGAAGAGGAACCTGGGTTTGATGTGACAATCGTGCCGCCGAAGGAATTGGATTTTTCGGGCGACTGGCTGCGCGATAGCCAGCAACCGCCGGCAGATGACGACACGCCCGCGAAAACGCTGCCGATTGGCACCACCGGTTTCGGCGATTACTTCGTCTTTGATGTTGGCCACGGCCTGATCGACGGCGAATATCCGGTCTTCATTTATCGCCATGAGTCGGATGAGTATGAGCCGTACGCCGACAGCTTTGCGATGTGCATCAAGCGATTTGTCGGGTAGTCATTCTCTGTCACGCCTCCACCCAAGCATGCCCCACCCACGGCACATCCACATTCGCATCAAGCCGCAGGCGGAGGATCAACTGGGCGGCGTGGTGCTGGATGTGGCGGATGTTGTAGACGTGAAGCTCGGCGCGCGAGCACTTGCGCCGCCGAAAGCCTGATGGGCCGGCGAGCGTCTCTGCCGACTCCCGCGCGATCGTCTCCTGAGCCTTGCGGCGGACAAACTGCAAATAGTCCAGAACAAACGGCTTCTCGTACAACATGGCCTGCTCGCGATCTTGCAATTCTTCATAATCGCCAAAGGCGGTCTTGTGCTCGATGTGGAACGGCTGACGCTTGAGCGCATCGACATCGTCACTGGGTTGAAGGTAAACGTCAGCGAAGAAGGCGACATGAAAAGCCGCCTGGCAAAACCGCCACGCGGCGACGCGCTTATTCCAGCTTGATTGTGGGCAGCGGGCTACCGCAAGATTCAGGATAGAGAGCGAGGCTTCGTATTGGTGAGTCAGAAGTTCGACAAGAGTGTCGTGCATGGTGCGATTATCCATTGCGAGCGAGCGCTGGATAGTCAAGGAAAGGATGCCGCGGCGGGGCTGCGACTGTGGTGGCGATGCAGGTAAAGTGTCGCACTATTCGGACCCGATACTACGTTGCGCAAAGTCTTTAATGACATGATCTTATGATTTCATATCTTCCAGAGTAGATGCGACAAATGCGACACCTTCGGCTTTCCGCGAAAGTCGCTGGAGACGCAGGCGCTCGCCACAAAATCTGGTGGACAAAAGTGGTTGTTTCGATGTTACACCCTTCCGTGGTGTAACACGCGCGTTGAGGACATAAATTACTCTATCCTAACCAGTTGCGCGATGAGCAGCGCCCGTGTGACACAGGCGCAGTTGTAACATTGGTAACATGCCGGTGGCGCTCAGCCGACTCGGGATCAAACGTGGCTCAGCCCATTTTTATTTTCGCGTTTTTCCGCCGCTGTCTCCTGGCTCCTGGCTCCTGGCTCCTGACTCCTCCCCCTCAATGTGCCTCCGGCTTCAGCGGCCCCGCGAGCTGTTTGAGGAAGAACAATCTCCCTGGCCGCGTCGGCATCCAGGTTGAGGGGATCCAGGTGCTCGCGCCGTATTGCAGGGTGACGCAGAGGCTCATGCCTTGCCACATGGCGCCGCGGTTGGGGTAGGCGCCGTCGGCGCCGCCGATGCAGTAGTCGCTGCTTAGAAACAAGCCCGGGCCGATTGTGTTGGCGAACGCGGGGATCAGCGTGAAGCGGCTATTGAAGCTGTGCAAGGCGTTCTGCTCGATCGTCAGCGGATGCAGCGCAACGCCGAGGCGATGGGTTTGTTTGAGCCACGCCGCCCGCGAATACTCGGCGGCGAGCTGCGGCTCCCAGAAGGCGATGTGACACGCGCGGCCGATGCCGTACACCGTCACCAGCTTCGCACCCTCGGCGCGGAGCTTTGTGATCTTGCCGGCATAAGTTGGAAGATTCTCGCGTGTCGCAAAATTCCGCTGCGAGCGCGGCACGGTGAACTTGCCCAGCGGCGCGAACAGCGCCTGCTTCATCGCATGCTCGAACCCGCCGGCCTGATTGCCCGGCATCGTGTTGCCTTTGGCGTCCGACCACTCATCCATGTTGAACGTGTGCACATGATCCATCGGCGTGCGGCTGCGACGAATTCGCTTCACCACCGTCTCGTACATCCCCATCGGGCCGACCGGGAGAATCAGAGCCAGCTTCCACCCCTGCCCGCGCGTCTGCTCGATCTGATCGGCAATCGCATCGCCCATCGCGCGGTCCATCGCCTTGACCGTCTCCACTGGCTCGGGTTTGAAATCGGCATCCCAATGCCGCGCGCGCTTGAGGAGTTTTTTGGGACCCATCGCGCAGCAGTCATCGATGCGGCGAAGGTCCCAGCCATGCGGGTAGAAGTTCTCGAGCAGGGAGCCTTTGAGCGTGTTGAGGAGAGTCAGGGTTTTTGGCATGGCGGGATTCTAAGCAAAGATTTGATCATTGTGGCATGGGTTTTCAACCCATGCTGGTGGTGTGAATCTGTGGAGACTTTGCGATTCGAAAAAAGTCCTCTCAAGAATGACATCGCTCGCACGGGTTGAAAACCCGTGCCACGGGAGACAAATGCGGCGGGCAGTGCCCGCCCTACGATGACGCGGCGCGTAGGGCGGGCGCTGCCCGCCGATCCGACTTCTTCTCCCTCTCCCTTGTACTCAGGGGAGAGGGTTGGGGTGAGGGGACGGTTGCGCGGATTTGCGAATGGCGCCATTTTGCCGATCGCTGTCCCCTCACCCTGCCCTCTCCCCTGAGTACAGGGGAGAGGGTTCTCAGAGCGCAAGGCGTGGCCGCCGATGGCGCGGCGTTTTACTGCCGGGCGATTTGTGCGACAAATTTCCGATACTCCGCATCAATCGCCGGCAGCGGCTCTTCTAGATAATGCTCGAGCACCGGCTGTGCCGAGCGGGTGTTCCAGAGGGCGCGGTCGTAGGGTGGCGAGCGGTCGCCGACGAGGGTCCCGCTTGCGGCGTCGGCCAGCATTTGTGCCAGAGCCGCGCGATGGCGGCCGTTGTCGGCCTCGCGGACGAAGCGGGCGAACGCCCAGCATTGCGCGTAAAACAGCGCGATCTGCTCGTGCGAGCGATTGACGATCTGGCCGGCGTGCGTGCCGATCAGGTCCTTCAGCGGCTGAAGATCGCCGTTGCTGGCGGCGTGCCGCAATGATTCCATGCGGCTGTAATTGATCGATTGATCCCAGCGCGGCAGCTTCCCCTCCCACGTCACATCCTCAAACGTACACGCCAATCCCTCCTCCAAAAATGGCGGGATTCGCTGCTTGAGATGGCGGCCCAGATACTGATGAAACCCCTCGTGTGCCGCAACGGAATACGTGCCGATGTCGCCCAGATAATAAGCGACATACCAATCGCGAATGGTGTATCCGCCGCGATTTATTTGCAGATAGACGGCGGCGTCTTCGCCGGTGTGATCCTTGGTGAAGGCGGCCCACTCCGTGCGATTGGCAAAGAGATAGCATTCCATCGGCCGGTCGGTCATCGGCACTTCCGGCGCGAGCAATCGGTACTGCCCAAAGGCGCCTTCCATCACTTGCGCGACCGCCGCCAGGATCTGATCATCAGGAATCGTGGAGCAGATGACATAATGAGGCGTCGTCACCCGCCGACCGGGTTGGCCCTCATGCTCCCAAAAGGCAAATTGCATCGGCGTTGGAGCCGAGGGGCCTTGGCGGGTATGCGCATCTGGAAAGTGGGCACAGCCGGGAAGAAGGAGGATCGCCAAAAGAAGAGGCGCGAAGGCGCGGAAGGAAGGCACGAAGGCACGAAGGCACGAAGGCACGAAGGGAAAATCGCAGAGAGGCACGGAGGCACGTAGGCGCGCCGCGAAGGGAAAGAAAGACGGCGGAGGCGGGGAGGCGCGGCGGCGAAGTATGTCCCTTCGTGCCTCCGTGCCTTCGTGCCTTCGTGCCTCGATCTTTACCTCACGTCGTGCCTTGCTCACCCACAACTAATTACTCTCCCCGCGTGCGATTATCCACCGCCCTGATTACCTTTTCCTGAAGCAGCTTGATCTCCGAATTGCTCTGATGCGGAATGCCGTTGATCATGATGGAGAAGGCGTACCACTGATCGTCTTTGGCGTGGAGATAGCCGCTGATGGTGCTGACGCCTTCGATGAATCCGCTCTTGCCGTACACGCGGCGGCGAAGGTCGCGCATCTCCGCGGCGGCAAAGCGCGTGTCGAATGTTCCATCCACGCCGGCGACCGCGAGGCTGTTGAAGAACATGTCGTTGTTCTTGCTGAAATGATCGTAAACCAGCACGCGCGCCAGCGCGTGCGGGCTGATGCGATTGTCGCGCGAAAGGCCGCTGCCATCATCGAGATGGAATTCAGTGGTGGCGACGGACGCCTTCTGCAAAAACGCGCCGACGGCGGCGGTTCCGTTTTCCCAGGAGCCGCTCGCGTGGGTTTGATCGAAGCCAAGCCGCTTGCAGAGGCTTTCAGCGTAGAGATTCACGCTGTCCTTGTTGGCCCGAGCGAGCACGGGCTGCAACGGAGTTTCGTGGATGCCGACGATCGTCCATTTCCCGCCGGCGGCGCTGGCGCGCTCAAAGGCGATACGTGCCGTGCGATCGCGCTTGATGCCGCCGGTCACTTTCACGCCGTTGGCTTGCAATGTCTCGGCCAAAACGGTTCCGGCGTAGAGCGGCGGATCGACCACCGTGAGCGCCAGCGGCGAATTCCCGCGCGTGCCTGCTTCGCCGCTGATCGTGAACGCATTGGAATCAACCGGCCGGCTGATGATGATCCGATCGCGGCCGCTGGTTACGCACGTATTCTGCACCGTCACATACTGCGTCGGCGGGTCGAGCAGATATCGCACCGTCTGCCCCTGCGCCGAAGGCTGCACGAGGCATTCGATCACATTGGTGTTGAGATTGATTCCGCCGACGCCGGCTTCAAAGCGCGCGGTGTACTGGCCTTCAGGCCAGCGCGGGTTGGTGAAATGCTCATCGAAGACGCTGTCGTCGATGATGATGCTGCCGACGCGATCGATGCCGAGCTTCTTGAGCTGGGCGGCCCAGTTCTCGTAGACGGTCGTGATCGTCCAGCCGGCTTTTTTGAGGTATTCCAGATCGCCGAAGGTGGGATCGCCGTCGCCGATGAGGATGGCGTCGCCATCATGCACGAGCAAGACTGTTCGGAATTTGAATTCCGGCCCAAGGCGATCAAGGGCGGCGGATGTCGTCGCCAATTTGAGATTGCTGGCGGGCGTCAGCGGGGTCGTCGAGTTCAATTCGAAGATCGATTTGCTGTCGGCGGCGGTCTTGCCGAGCCGGATCACTTCGATGCCGACCGTCGCTTTGCGGAGCAGTTTATCGGCCAGAATCGTATCGACGTCCGAACTCAGATCGGCCCGGACGGCCGAGCCAAGCATCGCCGCAACCCAGAACGACAGGCAAACAACGCGAGCAAACGGCTTCATCCTTGAAACTCCAGGGGTAACCGGTCCAGGTTCGATCAGCAGACAAAGTATCGACAATATCCCTTGCCGCAAGCGCAGGACCGCAAATTCCATTATCGGCCCGCGGAGGCGTTCGGCTTCGAAACTGCGAGGGAACCTGCGAAGCCGCGACTCGCGGTAACCGACAGCATTGCTTCAATACCGCGCTTGATTCGGCCCATAATGATTCATTGGCCATTCGGCAGACTTGGAGCCGGCCGGAATAAGCTGCTAAAGAAGCTTTGCATGGCTTCCGATAAGACAATCGTCCAACCAGTGGGAGGACGAGCCCTTGCCAGCAGCCGTTATCAATCAACCCCCCATCGCCGCCGCGGGTAATTCCAGCGCGGTTGACGCCTTCCTGGCGACTCATCAGACCATCAAGGTTCTGCCGGAGAACACGACGCGCATTCTGCGGATCGTGAATGATCCGAACTGCAATGCGCAGCAGCTTCTGAGCCTGATCACCGCCGACGCCGCCCTCACCGGCGCGATCATGAAGGCGGTCAACAGTTCGTTTTACTCGCTCAATACCAAGGTAACGCGGCTGGATCGCGCGGTCGCCTACATGGGCCTCAAGGCAGTCAAGGAATTGACACTCTCGACAGCGGTGGGGGCCGTCTGCAAGCCGGCGCGGCTTGGGCCGTTTGATGCCCGCGACCTATGGGACCATAGCGTGGCGGTAGCCGTCCTGGCACGCGAAATGGCGACGGTTTCGAAGTGGTGCGATGCCGAAGAGGCGTTTCTCGCTGGAATTCTTCACGACATCGCGTTGCTGCTGGTTTCGCAATCGGAATCCGCCAAGCTCGCCGGCGTATTGACGTTGGCGGCGCCCGGCGGAAGCGGCAATTTCATCGCCGGCGAGGCGCAGGCCTTTGGCTTCGATCACACGCAACTCGGCGGGCGTTTGGCGCAAAACTGGGGCCTGGAGCCGCGCCTGGCCGCCGCCATTCGCTGGCATCATGAGCCGCACAACGCGCCGCCCGAATTCGCGCCGCTCTGCAACTGCATCTATGTCGCCGACACGCTGTGCGGACAAACCAACATCGGCTGCCCGCTGACTTCTGCCGGCCAGGCGCTCACCGCCAGCCATTTCCTCTCAGCCAATCTACAGCAGGAACCCAGCCAAGCCGTCATGGCGAAGCTGCCGATGCTGCTGCGATTGCATTTGTCGTTTTAACAGAAGACGGCGGGATTTATCCCGCCGCCTCCGCGCAGCGCATTTCCGTAGGGTGCGCTTTAGCGCACGCGGACGGTTTTTCGCGTGGGAAGGATTCCGCGTGCGCTAAAGCGCCACCCCTTTCAACGACTTCGAACGACGGTAATCGTGCAATATCAGCCACTTATGCTCGTGTTGCAGCCAGACGTTGGACAAAACGCATCCGCGCAAGAATGGTCGAGCTCGTCAACATCAATCGTTTTCTTCGAGGAAAACTGGCCATTGGTCCAAATCTCGAAGTCGTTGAAAGGGGTGGCGCTAAAGCGCACCCTACGGAAATGATTTGAGTGGACCAATCAGCTTCCGCTGACGCCCGCCCTGTGGCGTTCGTCAATGAGCGACGAGCCCTCTTCCCGTCCCATTGCCATTAGCGCCAAGAGCGTGATGTAGGCCAGTAGCAGAAAGACAAAGAACAGGCTCGCCATCCCGAAGAGCAATGGATGCTCAAACGGATGGCTCAACTGCAATACCATCCGCCCCAGCAGTGCATCGGGCTTGGTGAACAGGTCCCAGCTATTGGATCGATTGAAGCGGCCCAGCGAAATCCCGAGGCTTCCCAGCCCCAGCGCGCCGATCGCGATCAGCCAGCCGGCCATAACTCCCAGCCGATCGCGGGCGATGCGATGGACCATGTACATGGAGACCAGGCCAAGAAGCATGCCGTTCCAGCCGAAGCTCAGCGCCATCACCAGATCGCACCACCAGACCGGATCGTGCCCGGTCATCGGCAGATGCTTCAGATCAGTCCAGAGATACGGCGCGTTGGGGAAAAACAGCAGCCACATCGCGCCCAGCGAGAGCATCAGGACGTTTCGTTTGGTCTGCCGCAGATGTCCGTAATACATCGCCGCGGCAATCCAGAACGGAATCCAGGCCAGAAACAGATTCCAGATGAGAAATCCATACACCCGATGCCCGCCCATGATCCATCGCGCCACCAGAAGCCCCAGCGAAAGCCAGGTGGAAAGCACGAGAATGCCAAGAACGAACAACCGGTGCCGATACGCAAACAAACGGGAAGGTGCGAGCCCCATGAACGATAGCATACGCGTCTTTTCGGCATTTTGATAGCGGCCAGACGAGAGCCAAAGCCCGGACGCGGCTCGATCGGCATCAGGGGAGTTCTTTTCAGCGTCGTCTGACACACAAACCGTCATGCTGAGCTGAGGTACTCCGAAGCATCTGGCTCCCTCGCGCGAACCGGCCAGATGCTTCGGAGTACCTCAGCATGGCAGTACCCCGGTATTGGGCTTTGTATGCACAACCTTGCGTTCCTCGCGCGGTTCATTTGCCCGACTTCGGCGTGCCGAGTGTGACCACCTTCTTGGCCGCAGGCTCCGGCTTGTCCGCGCCGGGCGACCCAAACAACGCCGTGATTTGAATCTGATCCGCAGTTTGGATCTGCACGTCCTTCAGTTCCAGCTCGCCCGTCGGAAAGCTGAACACCGGCTTGCTGCGGTTTTCATATTTCGCGAGGCCGGGGCGGATGATGTTGACGATCAGGGGGCCGAGGGCTTCGTCGCCGTCGCATTGCAGGTGGGTGAGCTTGGCGTTCATGGCGTTGTCGATATCGACGTGCGCCTGGAAGCGCATGCCGGCGGGAATGAAGCCGACGTGCGTCGCCAGGTGCAGATCGAGCGTCAGCGAGCGCCGCGTGCTTGCATCGAGCTTGATGTTGACCGAATCAACTTTGACGCCGTACTTGCCGGCGGCGGCGCGGGTGCTGACGAGCACGACGCGCTCAAGATCAGCTGGCGTGATTTGGAAATCGAGCCGCGCATGTTTTGCGTCGGCGAGCATCAGCACGGGGCGGCCGCCTTCATCGTGCTCGTAATCGAGCCGCGCATGAGACGCGGTGAGGCTCAGTTTCATCTTGCCGCGATCGCACAGCAGCGGATCGCCTTGCAGATCAAACTGGCCGACGTCGAACTGGCCTTCGACCTTGCCGCTGGGCTTGGTGTTTTTGTTGTCCTTGGTGAGATCCATCCTGCCGCCGGCGAGATCGAACTTCAGCGAAGAGAGCGTCGGCACGCGACCGGCGGCAGAAACGATCTGCGCATCCTCATCCTTGAACTTCAGATTCTTCCGCCAGCCGGCGTCGAGGGCATCACTCAATTGCTGCCGCGTCGTGGGAAGCGAATCGGTCACCAGCGGAAAGACGCAAAAGCCCTTGGCATCAAACCAGGCGCGCGGCTTGCGATGAGCGGCAGTCGAGTGCCGCGAGGAATGTTTGGCGTCGTTGCAACCAAGCAAGGATAAGCAGACGCCAACTGTCGCGATCGCGCCAATGCGCGGAAGTATGCGGGCCATGGTTATGCTCCTGCGGAATCGATCCGCCGATCATCGTCTCGGCGAGCCACATATTAGAACCGCGGGGAGGCGGGAGGTTTGTGCGGGACCTGAAACGGGAAAAACATGCTTCCCGGGTGGGACCGTCATGCTGAGGTACTCCGAAGCATCTGGCTGGATTGCGCGGGGCGGCCAGATGCTTCGGAGTACCTCGGCATGACGGTTTCATCCGGTAATGATCCTGAATCACCGCAAGCGAACGGATTAGCGGGCATCGCACGGTCATTTTCGCCCGGTTCCTGTGCGCGACGGATCGTCATCGGCCGATAATGTAGCATGACTGTCGCAACAAGTGACGCCACCTATAATCGCCCCATGGCGTGGAAGCGGCGTGGGGAGACGACTTTGGGGCTGACGACGATTCTCCATGCGTTTACGCACGCCTATCAGGGTATTTTGGTGCCGCTATATCTGCTGATGGTGGCCGATCTGCATCTGGCGGGCGTGAAGCAGGCGGGGCTGCTCGTCACCGTTTACATGCTCGTCTATGCGCTCGGTAGTTACACGGCCGGGGTGTTGGCGGATCACGTCAGCCGGCGCGATTTGCTCGGGTACGGCATCATCGTTAACGCGCTGGCCATCGCGCTGATGGGCCTCACGCGAAATTACAATTTGCTGCTCCTGCTCGCCGTGGTGGGGGGATTGGCCGGCACGCTCTTTCATCCGGCGGCCAACTCGCTGGTGCCGGCGCATTTCCCAAAATCGCCGGGGATGGCCATCGGCATGCTCGGCATCGGATCGGGCCTGGGATTTTTCCTAGGCCCGCAATACGCCGGCTGGCGGGCGCAAACGGCAACCTGGCATTTCGCCCACGTGGGCAACTGGCAGCGGCCGTGCGTTGAGATGGGATTGGCGGGCGCGGTGTTCGGCGTGATCTACCTCTTCTTCGCGCGCGAGGCGCGGGCGAAGGGTCATGCGAGCCATCCGCACGCGCCGCCGCGGCGGCTCATCAGTGCCGATCAACGCATTCGCGTGCTGAGCATCGGATTGATCCTCGGCTGCCGCGATTTTGCGGGCGTCGCTTCATTTTCCCTGGCGAGCATTTATCTGCAAAAGGCGATGGGCTACGACGCGCGGCAGACAGGTTTCATCCTCGGCGTCATGATGCTTCTCACGATCGTCGCCAACCCGCTGGCCGTCTGGCTCAGCCCCGGCAACCGCCGCTTGCCGACGATGATCGGAATCCTGCTGGTCGGCGCTGCGATCATCGCGACGGTGCCGCTCTGGAGTAAATCGTTTGTGCTGCCCGTGCTGATCGTGTTTCAGGCGGCGCATCTGGGAAGCTACGCCGTCAGTGACGCCGCGATGCTCGAACGCGTGCCCACGGAAGTGCGCGGCCGAGTCGTGGGCCTCTTCCTCATCGTCGCCAGCACGCTCGCGGCAATCAGCCCCTGGTGCATGGGATTCTGGACGGATTCGTTCGGCGCGGACGCATCGCGGCAGATGCGATATATGCCGCCGTTTGTTGCGCTAGGCGTGTTGATGATCGTCGCGGCATTCTCCGCGCCGCTGATCGCGCGGCTCGGAAAGCCGATCGAGCACGCGATCAATCCGCTCGCGGAGATTAGTCCGACGATGGAGACTGTCGTTTAGATTTGAAGGACAGGTCTTACTCC
>DATBDZ010000283.1:0-28123 GCA_036276235.1 Humisphaera sp.
TCCTCCATGCGTTGGCGACAGTCGGGCGTCAGACGAACGATGTGTTTACGATTGCCATCCATGGCGTCTCCTTGAAGTTGAGCGAGTTATCGCACAACTGGAGCAGGAACGCACACCAGAATAAAATGGATGGCGTACTAGAACGTCGAATGCCCACCATGCCGCACGGGCCGGCTGGACCGGTGATGCGGCCGATTTGTGCCCAGCGGATGCGGTCGGCGGCTGCCGAACTGCCCGCGCGGCGGGGCGCTTTGGCTGCTTTGCCGAGGATTCGAAACCGGCTGCGGCCGCGCCGGGGCGTTGAAGGGGCGCGCTGAGCGGTGATCGCTTTGCTTGGTCCGCGCGGGTTGGGCGCGATGGCCTCCCTGCCCCTGTTCGATTCGCTGGGTGTAAACCGGATGATCCTTCTTCACGGAGATTGATCGGCGGATCAATCGTTCGATCGCCTTGAAGCTGGACATTTCTTCCGGGTCGCAGAAGGAGATCGCCGCGCCCGATGCGCCGGCGCGGGCGGTGCGGCCGATGCGATGCACGTACGTTTCCGGCTCATCACTCACGTCGTAATTCACAACGTGCGAGATCCCGTCCACGTCGATGCCGCGCGAGGCGATGTCGGTGGCGACGAGGACCGCCGTCTTGCCGCCCTTGAAATTGTGCAGAGCGCGCTGGCGGGCACCCTGGCTCTTGTTGCCGTGGATCGCTTCGGCGCGGATGCCGCGCGTATGCAGATGGCGGACTACCTTGTCGGCACCGTGCTTGGTGCGCGTGAAGACGATGACGCGCGACATTGCCATCTCGTTATACACGTGCGCCAGCAGCGTCGGCTTATTGCGCTTCTCAACGAAGTAGACCGATTGCTCAATGGTCGAAACGGTCGAGGCGGCCGGCGTCACCTGCAACACCTCCGGCTGGCGGAGAATCGTGTCGGCCAGCGAGCGGATTTCATTGGGCATCGTCGCGGAGAACAGCAGCGATTGCCGCTGCGCCGGAAGCCGCGTGATGATGCGGCGGATGTCGTGGATGAAGCCCATGTCCAGCATGCGGTCGGCTTCATCGAGCACGAGCGTCTGCACCGCGCGCAGATCGACATGCGACTGATTGATCAGATCGAGCAAGCGGCCCGGCGTGGCGATCAGCACATCGGTGCCGACGCGCAGCGATTGCACCTGCGGATTTTGTCCGACGCCGCCGAAGATGACGGTGTAGCGGAGATTGGTATTGCGGCCGTAGGTTTTGAAGCTGTCAAAAATCTGCGACGCCAGCTCGCGCGTCGGGCAGAGCACCAGCGCCCGCACTTGGCGCGGGCCGGGATTCATGTTCTTGGCGGTCAGCCGCTGAATGATCGGCAGCGCGAAGGCGGCGGTCTTGCCGGTGCCTGTTTGTGCACAGCCGAGCAAATCGCGGCCGGCGAGAATAGGAGGAATCGCCTGCGCCTGAATGGGCGTGGCGGTTTGATAGTTTTCCGCGGCCAATGCGCGCAGAATCGACTCGGTGAGCCCCAGTTCGGAGAACGTCATTGCGTGTCCTTGTAGTGGACTAATGCACACCACAAAGGCCACGGCAAACGCCGAGGAAAAGCCACAGGTGCGCTACAACTACAGCTTCTATATCGATCAGGAAATCGCCGAAAAGGCTAACGGTCCGGAAGGATCGATGCGGGCAGTTGTCTCAGACAAGTATATCGGCTGGATTGCGGAAGTCCATGATGGGGCCGAATTTTGCGGGATTGCGCGATTACTTGGGAAGATCGTCCTTCGTCGAAAAATGCGGCGGGCAGTGCCCGCCCTACGCGCCAAGCTGAATCGTAGGGCGGGCACTGCCCGCCGTTTCGTGCTTCGTTGGCGTGCCGATGGCAGGTGGCCATTCGGCATGACTAGCAACCGGAATTCTGCATCGGAGGGCAGAATCACTTATCCGTTTTTTGCTCGGCAGTCAGCTTGGCCGTCAATGCATCAAACATCGCCTGCGCCGATTGGGTCTCGGCGGCGTCGGTGTAATAGGACCACGCGCTGATCGTAGCGCTCGCGTAGCGCTCGGTTGCGAACGGTTGATTGTTCATCGGCGTGAGCAACTTGGCCAGATCGCCGAAGACTCCGGTCGGGAGTTTTGCGCATGCGTCGGCGTAAGCCGCATCGTGGATGACGAACGCCAGAATGGGCGCGTCTGACTTGCGCACATCGGGCCAGCGGCTGATGGGTGTGCTGTTGTCGGTGACGAAGCCCTCGAAGGCAGCAGCCGTTGCCTCGCGATAGGGGTCGGTCAGCGTACGGAGTTTCGTCGCCGGGATTGACCAATCCACCCAGCGATCAAGCGTATCGATGCGGCCCATTGCGGCCTCGAATTCTGCCGCCTGGCCAAGGGCCTCATAAAGATCGATGAGCGTTTGCAGCTTGGCGAATTCGGATTTGTCCGGCACTTTGCCGGCGCCCAGTTGCGTAGCCAGATCACCGATGAGCGTCGTTCGGCGTGTCTCAACGCCGGGCATTCGATCGTGCACATACGCTTTGATGACATCCGGCGGAATGTTCTTCGGTGCGACGGCCGAGGCCTCGGCGAGCTGAGCGAGTCGCGAAATATCGACGACGATCCGCACCGCCTGGTCGCGGGCGGCGGGGCTGCTCCCGGCTAATTCATTGGCCAGCAAATTCGCCCGGCGTTCCAGCGCGCCCGTCGGTCGCACTTTGTATGTCGCAAGAATCTGCTGGGCATGCGGAAGCTGCTCGATGGCCTGCAAGGCATCGAGCGACTCGGTCATCTGCTTGACCGCTGACTCCATCGACGCAACCGGGGAAGAAACCAGGCTGTCCGTCAGCAACTGCGCCGCCTGAATGAACGCCATCCGCTGTGCGCCAAAGTGATGCGTAAGCGGTTCGATCATGCGCCGTTGATTGGCCGGCGGCGACGCGAGATTTGCGTCGGCATCAAAGCGATTACACAAGCTCAGATACGATTGAATCAGCGACAACACCTGCCCGCCATGCTCGGCATTGTGCGTCGCCCAGACCAGCGCCGGCGCGAGCTTGTCGCGAAGAGCCGCCGGGATCTCAAGCTGGTTTACGCTCGCCAGCGAGCGACGATATTGATCCAGCTCCGCAAGATGATTCTTCCCGATGCTGCGCGTGCGCGCATCGCCATAAAGCGAAAGTGCATCGGCAAGTTGTTGCTGCAAACCGGCCCGCGCGTTGGGGTCGATCCCGCTGCCGCGCTGCAGTTGCTCGGCGAGATCGACGGCTTGGGTGAGCGTATCTCGAAGCTCGGCGTCGTTTCGGTTTCGCGGATCAGCGACGATCGCCGCGAATGCATGCGCCAGCGGCTCGGGAGATTTGATCGCATCGATTCGACTTGCGAGGCTCGCCGGCGCGGCTGTTCCCGCGGTCCCGCGTGCAGACGCGCTTCGCAGCGGCATCGGCCGCATCATCGGCATGTTCTGCGTCTCGGCCGGTGATGGGCCGGCGGCCATGATGAGCGACAGGCCAATCGTTTTCGCTGCCTCGTCCACCGCGGCTGATGTTTTCAGCTCCGGGAATCTGTACGTGAACTGGTGCAGGCGACCCAGACCGTCGAGCTGCGTGGAAGTGAGCGATTTTTCCAGAGGCGTAAGCCGCGCGTCGAGTCCCTGGCCCGCCGCTCGAATCTCATCCGCGCGCAAGGCGGCGATGTCGCGAAGCGGCTCTTCATCGGGCGCATCCGCTGCCCGCACCAATAGCCACCGCTCGATCAGGCGAAGATCGATTCGCATATCCAGCAGCGGGGCGTTGCCGCTCGAAGGACGTTGCTGCAAAAGTTTGGCGATCTCCGCTTCAAGCTTCGTGGCGCGTTCGCCGAGGGCTGTTGAGCCGGGCGAGGGCGCGGTGTCGGCGGCGCGCGCGGTCAGGTCGTGTCCCAACGCGATAACAATGACGGCGCACGCGATGGCACAAGTCCATCGCAGGCTGCTGCTCCCCGCTCGACCGGCTGTTCCGTCCACATCGCCCTCGACATTCGATGACTTCAACGCCCACTGCTCATCCAGATGCCTGACACTTCAGAGGCGGTTTCTTTTCTCCCTCCTCCGGTACTCCGGGGGAGGGCAGGGGTGGGGGTTGTGTCGAGCGAGCATCACCCGCGCGAGCGGCCCCCACCCTAACCCTCCCCCGGAGTACCGGAGGAGGGGACAAGATTTGCCCTCGGAACCTGTCGCGCACAGCTAATGGCGGCACCCACGGCTTACAAAGCCGTGCCACGATAAACCCGCTCCAGCGCCTCGACCATCACATCCGCCCCAAATCGCTTCATCGCAAATTCTCGGCCGGCCGCTCCCATTTCACGCCGGCGCGGCGCATCGGCCAACAATACCTCAAGCGCTTCGTCAAGTCGCTTTTGATCGAAGGGGGCGATCGCGAATCCGGTCTGCCCGTCGATGAGGCCCTCGCGGTTTCCGTCGATGTCATACGTCACGACCGGGCAGCCCGCCAGTTGTCCTTGCGGCAGCGCTCGCGCCAATCCTTCGCGCCGAGAGGGATGAACCAGAACGTCCATCGCCGCCGTCAACTCGGGGACTTTCGTCGGCGGCACGAGGCCGGTCAGAATAAACCGATCCTTCAGCCCCATCTGCGCAATCCGCTGCTCGAACTGCCCGCGCAGAAGCCCGTCTCCTACCCAAACGAACCGCAGGCTCGGATATTTCGCGCAAAGCGCGGGAGCCAGATCCAGCAGATCGTCGTGGCCCTTGAGATGAAACAGCCGCGCGATCGTGCCGACGGCAACATGATCGTCGGCGAGCCCCAGGCGTCGGCGCGTTTCCTCGCGCGAAACTGGCGGCTCAAGAAACGGCTTTGTTTCCATCCCGCTGTAAACGGTGACGTATTGCTCCGGCCGACCAATGCCCGCCGCCAGCGATTGATCGCGCATGGCATCCGCAACACAAACAATGCGCGTCGAAACGGGCGCCGTCCATTTTTCCGCCAGGCGATAAGCGTAATTGATCGAGCGGCGAGTCGATGCGGTAAACGCCAGGCCGTGAATCGTATGAACGATCATCGGCACGCCCGCCTTGTGAGCCGCCCAGCGACCGATGATGCCCGCCTTGCTGCTATGCGTGTGAACGACATCCGGCGCAAGTTCCCGCAGCCAGCGAATCAGCCAGCGATAGCTCCGCCAATCCTTTCCCGGCAATATCGCGCGGCGCATCGCATCGACGATCTCGACCTGGTAGCCATGCGCTTGTGCGCGCTCCATGAGCGAGCCTTCGGGGCCAAGCGCCGGGCCGGTGATCAGGGTGACATGATGGCCGCGCGAGTGCTGGCCCTCGCAACTGAGCAGCGTGTTTTCCTGGGCACCGCCGACGATCAGGCGCGTGATGATGTGAACGATGCGCATTGATTGGAGGGAACGGTGATCCGACTTCTCCCTCTCCCCTGTACTCAGGGGAGAGGGCTGGGGTGTGGGGACGAACGCGTCGACTTGCGAACCGCGCCATATTGCGATTCGCCGTCCCCTCACCCTGCCCTCTCCCCTGAGTACAAGGGAGAGGGTTCAAATACAGCGCGCATTACGCCGGTTCTTTACTCGCAACCCGTCCACCCGGGCGTTTGCCGGCGTCCCAGCACTTGCGGCAGACGGTCTTCCCGCCGCCGGCGTCGTAGACTTCATCGCTGGTGCAAAGCAGATCGCAGACATAGCAGGGATAATAGACGGCATCGGTTGCCGCCGACCCCGCGCCAACCTTCGCCGCCTCCGCTTTGGCGGCCCAGCAGACTTCGCAGAAATATTTGCCCTGGTCATCCTTCATGCGCTTGGTGCGGGTGATATCCACGCCGCAACTCGCGCAGGCTTTTGGTTTGGGAGGGAGCGGCACGGAGATCACCGCGCCGCAAGTGCATTTGGCCTTCCGCCCACCCAGCTCATCCCGGACCTGGGCGACCTTTCCGCACGTGATACATCTTACAGCAATTGCCATGCGGCTAAATCTTCGCTTGGGTCGTGAAGTGATGCAAGTTGTGTGACCGGTGCGTACCGATCTGGTGCTGGGCGACCTGTATTTCTCCCTCCCCCGGAGTACCCAACATTTTGCATCTGCACCCTAACTCATTATTTTTCGGAGGACTGCGGTTGCCAGATTTTTGTCCACTGCCTTCGCACAGTGTCATGCTGAGGTACTCCGAAGCATCTGGCCGGCTCGCGCGAGCCGGCCAGATGCTTCGGAGTACCTCAGCATGACGGTTGTCTCGAATGCTGGGTTGGAATTGCAGATGTCAACGTGATTTACACTGCTCATGGAAAATGTTGGGAGTACCGGAGGGGACCAGAAGAAGATGCGCCAAGGCGGTTGCACACCCAAATCGCAAAATGGCTTACGTTCCCTAGAATCCTCGCAGAATGAGCACTGTGTTGAATCTGAGCATTAGCGCAAGGACGGGCCGGCAATCCGCGGCGATCTTACGCCGTTACCTACCCAAGGCGCATAAACTCCTGCGTTCACCGCTCCGGGAGCTCTCCATCGCCCTGGTCGGCGACGCGCAAATGTCTGAATTGCACGAGCGATTCATGCAAATCCCCGGCCCGACTGACGTTCTGACCTTTCCCCTGGATTTGGATTCAGCTGGAAGAGCCGTATCGGGTGAAGTTGTAGTTTGTGTGCCTTATGCGACCCGCGAAGCGCGAAAAAGGGGCATTCCGATCGAGCATGAAATACTTTTGTATGCCCTTCATGGCTTATTGCACTTGTGCGGGTTCGACGATAGAACCGAATCTGACTTTGCGACCATGCACCGCCGGGAAGACCAGATTCTGACGCGCCTGGGGCTTGGCCCCGTGTTTGCCGAGCGTGAAAACCGGAAGGTCTCACCGCCAATGAAGCAACCCTCACGATCGCGCCAACCCAAAAGCCGCCGCACCAACCGTCGCAGACCCGGAGCCTGACCATGTCGGTTGCTGGCATTGTGGTGGTCCTTGCGCTGAGCGTGATCGGCTCATTCCTCTTTTCCACGCTCACCTATTCACTGCGCGGCTTATCGCGCGTGCGGCTGGGTGAGTTTCTCGATCGGCATCAGAAATCCATATGGTTTGATAAGACCATCGATCGTCTGGAAGACCTGACCCTGGTTACGGCGGTTTTGCGGATGATCGCCAATTCAGTGCTGGTGCTGGCGTGCCTGGGATTGTCCATTTATCTGCGGCCCGGGCGGATGATCGTCATCTACTGCATCGCCGCTTGTATCTCCTGCGTGATTACTTTCTTCAGCTCGGTCGCATTTCCGCATGCACTTGCTGAGCACGCCTCGGCGGAGATCGTCGGCTTGTGCGTTCGACCTCTTCACGGATTGCGGTTCCTGTTTATACCCCTTCTCGGCTTCATGCGTGGGATCGATCAGGTGGTGCGCAATGCCACGGGCGCTAGCGGCAAGCCCGAGGCACAGGAGATCGAGCAGGAAATCATGTCTGCCGTCGAGGAAGGGGAGAAGGAAGGCATCGTCGACGAGCAGGAGCGGGAGATGATCGAATCGGTCATCGAGTTCCGCGATACGACGGCCGGCCAGGTTATGACGCCGCGCACGGAGATTGTGGCGATCGACGCCGGCGCGAAGCTTGAGCACATCAGCGAATTGTTTGAACACAGCGGCCATTCGCGGCTGCCGATCTACGAAGGCACGATCGATCAAATCATCGGCATCCTCTACGCGCGCGATCTGCTGCGATATGTCGGCCACAGCGCCAAGGAGTTCGACATCAAGACCGCGGTGCGGCCGGCCTACTACACGCCCAAAACCAAGCCAATCCGCGATCTGCTGCGCGATTTCCGCGTGCAGAAGGTGCAGTTCGCCATCGTGTTAGACGAATATGGCGGCACCGCCGGCGTCGTGAGCATTCATGATGTTCTGGGAGAACTCATCGGCGACATCGTCGAGGAGAACGAACCGATTGAGCCATCAACTTTCAAGCGCATCAGCGAGTCGGCCATTGAGGTCGATGCCGCAATTCCGATTTTCGAGATCAATCGGCTGACCGAGCTGAATCTTCCGGAAGACGCCGGCTACGAAACCTTGGGTGGCCTTGTTTCGACAACCGCCGGCCGCATTCCCGAGCGCGGGAATGTCATCGAATACAACGGCAATAAATTCGTCATCCTCGAAGCCGAGCCGCAGAGGATCAATCGCATTAGGATAGAAATGGCGCCGACCGCGGTGGCGGAGGCGGTGGGGAGTGAGGCGCGGGGGGGATGAATGATCGCAATCGCTGCCAGCGCTTAATCGAATCGAAGTCGATCCAGAATTCGGTCCAGGTCACGTGCTCCGTGAAGCACCCTCACAATATCAATTGTGTCACCGACCTGTCGATAACAAATCAGATAGTTTCGAAAGCCCTCTGGCATTGGATAAACGCGCAGCCCTTGGAGATGCGGAAGAGTCGACTCATGCCGATGCCCGATCGAGGGCATTGCCGCGATCCGCTCAAAAGCTTGTTCGGCGACTTGCAGAAATCGCTGGGCAGGACCCATTTTATCGAGAGCGATGTGGTCGAAGTGTGCTATTAAATCTTCTTTAGCCCGGGGTTTCCTGATGACTCGCAGACTCATCGCTTTCGCCGCTTTCTCGCGCGTTTAAGCCCCTCGCGGCGAATGTCATCCCAATCTTCGCGCGTCATCGGCGTCGAGTCGCCACTGTTCAAACCTTCGGTGAGCAATGCGTCCATTGCTGTGCGAGCCTCCTGTTCCTGCTCGCGGCGCAGCACGTCTCGAAGATACTCACTGGTCGTGCTATAGCCCTTGCTGGAGACCTGGCGCTCGACCCAATTCTTCAATGGACGGGGCAACGAAATGTGCATTGATGAACGCATTACCCCAACTTACGTAATGTGTCACATTGTGTCAATAAATGACACGGCCCGCTATCTATTGACTATCACCCGTCGCCTGCCCCAGTTGAACATTCACGTCCATATTCTTCCTCGCTCGCCAGATCGAAAGCTTCACCGTGTCTCCGGTCTGATGTTTTTGGATTTGTGCGTAAACGTCGTTGGTGGAATTGACGGCGTGGCCGTCGATCTTCTGGATTACATCGCCGGGAACGATGGTTCCATCTTCGAGCCGCTGTGTGCCGCGCAGGCCGGCATTGGCGGCGGGGGAGCCTGGCTCGACGGCCAAAATCAGCACGCCATCCACGTCCAGCTCGCGCGTGATCGGCTGGCCGATCGAATCGACCATCACCGCGCCCAGGCTCGGACGTACCACTTTGCCGTGCGCGATCAGTTCTGGCACCACGCGATTGACGTTATCGACCGGAATCGCAAAGCCAATTCCCGCGTACGCGCCCGATGGGCTGAAGATCGCGGTGTTAACCCCAATCAGACGGCCGGCGCTATCCAGCAGCGGGCCGCCGGAGTTGCCGGGATTGATCGCCGCATCCGTCTGGATCACATCCTCGATCGGCGTGTTCGCAACGCTGGCGATCGTGCGGCCCAGTGCCGAGACGATGCCCGATGTCAGCGTCTGATCCAGTCCAAACGGATCGCCAATGGCAAAGACCTTCTGGCCGACTTGAAGATCAGCACTCTTGCCGACCATGATCGGATGGAGCTTGGCCTTGGGCGCGTTGATGCGCAAAACCGCTAGGTCATTTTCCGGCGCGGCACCGACCAGGTCGGCGGTGTAAGCCGTGCGATCCGAAAGCGTGACGCGCGCCGACGATGCGCCGCGCACGACGTGAAAATTGGTGACAATATCCCCCGCATCATCCCACACAAACCCGGACCCCGTTCCCTGCGGCACCTCAAACACATTGCGCGTGCGATAATCAAACCGCTCCGTGAGCGTGGTAATGAAAACAACCGACGGCCCCGCCTGCTTGAAGAGCGAGATCGTCGCCTGCTCATCGGCGGCCAAATCCCCGCGCGGCGTCACCGGCCGCGGCGCCACCGCCGGCGTCCCGCGCTCCCACCAATGCGCCAACCCATATCCAATCAGGGCCGCAAAGATCAGCAGCACCAGCGTCCTCGGAAATGACGCCGACCCAGGCGCCGGCCGCCGAGGCCGTTGCGGGAATTCTGAAAAGGGGAATTCCGTGCTCATGGATGCGTATTGGTATCAAGCGAGGCGCGATTGCGAAAGGTGGAATCCGTCGGATGGACAATCCCTCCTCTCCCTCCCCCGGTACTCCGGGGAAGGGCTGGGGTGGGGGCAGTGTCGGCCGAGCGTCGCGCAAATCAGCCCCCACCCTAACCCTCCCCCGGAGTACCGGAGGAGGGAACATGACGCCTGTTATGTGGAGGACTGTCCTACGACGCCGCTTCCCAAATCCCAATGAGATTCCCGGACGGGTCACGCAGCTTTGCGATAATGGTATCGCCCTCAAGCGAAGGCGACTTGACGACCTGGCCGCCGGCGCCAGCAGCGCGCTCGACTGCTTGGTGAATCTGCTCAACGTAGAAATACGGCATAAATCCCGGCTCGCGCGCAACCGTGAGGCTGGCCACCCAACGGCCGATCATATGGTTGCCCTGGTCGGCGAATTTCGGCTTCAATGGATCGCTGACGTCGATCTTCCATCCGAGCACTTTTCCGTAAAATTCCGCCGACGCGCGTAAATCGCCCGACGGAATCTCCAAATAGGACAGCCCGCCATTGCGCATCAGGGAGGCATCAACGCTCATCGTCTCTCCTTAAGGCCGAATCGTTGTCCCATCGCGCCGGCGAACCGGCAGCCAGACACCGGGATCAGACCCCAGCGGGAATTTCTTAGCCAAGTCCTCGTTGATATCCATTCCCCAACCCGGTCCTTCATTCACATGCATGAAGCCCTTCTTCATCACCGGGCAGCCGGGGAAGACATCCTGCGTTGCCTGATTGAAGCTCACCGATTCCTGGATCCCAAAATTGTGGCTCACCAGATCGAGATGCGCGTTGCAGGCGTGGCCGATGGGGGAAACATCGGCCGGGCCGTGCCAGGCGGTGCGCACCTGGAACGCCTCAGCGAGAATCGCAATCTTGCGCGCGGGCGTGAGGCCGCCGACTTGGGAGATGTGGCAGCGGATGAAGTTGATCAGCCGCTCGGTGATCAGCGGCGTCCATTCGTGCGGGCTGTTAAACAGCTCGCCCATCGCGATCGGCACGCTCGTCTGTCCGCGCATCTGGCGAAAGTAATCGTTCGCCTCGGGCGCCAGCGGATCTTCAATGAAGAACGGCTTAAACTTTTCGACATCCTTGCAAAGCTGGATCGCGTGGATTGGCTCGATGCGCTCGTGAACATCGTGCAGCAGCTCGACGTCGTCGCCGAATTTTTCACGGATGTATTCAAATGATTTGGGCACCATCCGGAGATAGGGGCCTTCATCCATGAACGTGTCATCGGCGCGGCCAAAGCCTTCGGCCTTGAAATCCGGATTGCTCGACAACTGCGGCGAACCATACGCGCCAACCTGAATGCGAATATGTCGAAACCCACGTGCCTGTGAGGCGGCAACGCTGCTCTCCAGCGCCTGCAAATTCCGCCCGCTCGCGTGCGTGTAGCATTCCACAGCAAACCGGCATTTGCCGCCCAGGAGTTGATACACCGGCATCCCCGCGCGTTTCCCCTTAATGTCCCACAGTGCCTGATCGAGTCCGCTCAGCGCATTGTTCAGCACCGGCCCATTTCGCCAGTAAGAGCTCGTGTAAGCCGTCTGCCAGACATCTTCGATATTGTCGGCATCGCGCCCGCGGCAAAACGGATCGAGGAACTGCTCGACGGCTGTCTTCACCGCCAGCGCTCGCTGATTGAACGTTGCACATCCCAGCCCATAGAGCCCCGGCTCGCTGGTTTCGACTTTGACCACCACCATCCGAATTCCGCCGCCCTGCGGCGTCGTCAAAATCGGCCGCACCTTCGTGATCTTCAAAGGCGGCAACCCGCGCGAGCTTTGCGTCGTCGCCTGAGCCAGCGCGCGGTCGTGTTTGTCCGATCCGAGAAGTGCAGTCGCCGCGCCCAGTCCGGCTCCCAGCAGCAATTGACGTCGGTTCATGAGATGTCCCTCGTGTTGTGCGTGTTGAAATGGATGCAGTCACGCCATAAGCGACAGCATTATGATGAGAGGCGCGCCGGAATAGAAGCGCCCGCCTGGGCCGATCGCAACGGTCCGAACGTATCCTCCTTTCCTGCATCCTATGGCCCTTCCAATCGGCGAAGAAAGTCAATAGGACCCAGCACCTCAAGCGGATGCGTCAGCCGTCGGAACTGCTTTGCGGTGGCGGAGTGGCTGCTCGCCAGCGAGAGCAGGTCTTTGTCACGCGTCACCAGAAAATCGGCGCGCGCCGCAATGGCCAGATCGACATAGGCTTCATCATCCGGATCACGCGGAAGATGGAACACGTGGCGTACGCGCCGGACCCGCGTGGCACGGTATGCCAATCGGTCGAGGTATCCCGCGATGCGGATTGGGGTCATGTTCTCGCTTATGCTGAGAACCTCTTCATATCCCAGCACACGGCGAAGTTCGGCCAGCGTCGCGCGGCTCACGAATAGCTTGACCCGACCGGTTTCCACCAAGCGCACACATTGAGCTGCCGGCCCCGATTCGAAGGCGAGAGCCTGGACAAGGATGTTGCAATCAAATACGACGCCGGGTCTTCCGCCATGGCGGCTCATGGCCGCGCCTTTTGGCGTCTAGGGCGGGTGGCCTTGCGGGCGCGAGCAACGATCTGGTCCACCTGCTCTTCAGTCAATCCCTTTTTCTTTACATCCTCGCGAATTGGTCGAAGAATCTGGTCGAAAGATTGGTCGGCCAGAACGCCGCGTTCAATCAAATGGCGAACGTACTGTGGCATCGTCTTGCCCGAGCGCTTCGCGTTGCGCTCCACGGCGCGCAAGGTGGCGGGCTTGAGTCCCAGCGTCTGTAGAGTCGAGGCGGTCATGCGGGGATTATAACGGTATGATGAGACCATGCCCATCACCCTAAACTCCATCACCCGCCGCCGATTCCTTTCCGGTTCCGTCGCGGCTGGCGCGGCGCTCGCGCTGCAAGGCGTTTCATGCTCCGAACCGAAGCCGGCGGCGGCCGCACCGGCTTTGGATGTCGCACTCTTTTCCGATATTCACATCGACGCTGATCCCGCGGCAATCAACAACAAGTGCAACATGTTCGACCACTTCAAGCAGAGCGCAGCGGAGATGTTGGCGCTGCCGAAGCGGCCGGCGTGTCTGCTCATCAACGGCGATTGCGCGCGCAACAGCGGCGAGATTGCTGAGTACAACCGCGTGCTGGAATTAGTGACGCCGCTTCGCGCTGCGGGGATTCTCGTGCACATGGGTTTGGGCAATCATGACAGCCGCGCCAATTTCTGGACGGCTCTGCCGAAGGACGATCGCCGCGTCAATTCGATTGACGATCGACAAATCCTGGTGCTGGAGTTTCCGCAGGCGGATTGGATCATGCTCGATTCACTTCAGAAGACCAGCACAACGCCCGGGGAACTCGGACCCGCGCAAATCGGCTGGCTTACCCGCGAGCTCGATGCGCGAAAAGATCGGCGACTGATCGTCCTGGTGCATCATCAGCCCAATGAAGCGCTCAAACCGGGCGATGCGGTCATGCCCGAAGGCCTGAACGACACGCAGGCCCTGCTCGATGTGTTGATCCCGCGCCGGCAGGTGAAGGCGCTACTTTATGGCCACACGCATACGTGGCGCCTGAAGAATCGCGACGGCCTGCATTGCGTGAATCTGCCCGCCGTCGCGTATCCCTTTCTTCCCACTGAGCCGACGGGGTGGGTGCATGCACAAGTGAGCGATAGCGCGATGCGGCTAAAACTTTACTGCACTGATCACGCCCATCCGAAGCATCTTGATCAGCATGAGTTGACGTGGAGAGCATAGCGACGTTTGTGTCGTATGTGACGGCGTCGCCCGAGCGGATCTGGCTGACTCGCGCGATCAAGCAAGATGCATCGCAGTCCATCTCTCAAGATGTTAAAAGCTATGGGATACGTACGGCACGTGCACGCGTTGGCATGCCCGTATAGTTCGTGTCCGCACACGTTGGCCGGTATAATGAAAACCATGTTCGGCGACGGTTCCCTCACGCTTGCGGAGTTTGCGATGAAAGAGCCGCTTCCGTTGGCGCGCGTGCACGAGGCGGTCTTGGACTTTCTGCGCAATCGCGATGACGCCGTTTTATTTGGTGCGCAGGCGGTTAACGCGTATGTCGATGAGCCGCGCATGACGCAGGACGTTGATATTCTTTCGACGCGCGCCGCGGAATTCGCAGAAGAGCTTCGATCGCATCTCAATCAACTTTTCCATATTGCGGTGCGCGTGCGAGTCGTCGCTGAGGGCAAGGGATTTCGCGTTTTCCAAATGCGCGAGCCAAAGAATCGGCATCTTGCTGACATCCGTCAGGCACAGTCGCTGCCGCCCACGCAGGTGATCGCTGAGATTCGCGTGCCGACGCCCGAAGAACTGATCGCCCAGAAGGTCATCAGTTGCGTACACCGACGAACCCAGCCAAAGGGAGATACCGATCGGCGCGACGTGAAGATGCTGCTGCTGGCGCATCCGCAGCTCAAAGCCGCGACAGGCGCGGTACACGATCGTCTTCGCGCTGCCAATGCGGATAGCGAAGTTCTGCAAGCGTGGGGCGAGTTTGTGTCCGCCCCCATCGACGCCAATGAGGCGGATGATTGGTAGGCCTGAAGCCGACGCTGATCTTCCTCCCCGGCATGCACGGAACCGCCGAGTTGCTGGCTCCGATGCTCGCCGTCATCCCGGCTGAATTCCGGCATCGGGTCCTCACCTATCCGAATGATCGCTTCCT
Source organism: Humisphaera sp. (assembly GCA_036276235.1). GTDB lineage: Bacteria > Planctomycetota > Phycisphaerae > Tepidisphaerales > Tepidisphaeraceae > JANWHF01. The sequence goes on from DATBDZ010000283.1 coordinate 14,761, forward strand.
CAGCTATTCGCAATTGCTCGCGCTGATCGAAGAGCAGTTGCGCGACGAGCCGTCGATCGTCCTGATCGCCGAATCCTTCGCCGGCCCGCTGGCGGCGATGTTCGCCGCGGCGCATCCAGGTCGCGTGCGTGCCCTGATCTTCGTCGGCAGCTTCGTCGCTCCGCCGGGCCCGCGATGGTTGCGCGTCTTCGCCCGCGCGGCGTTCTTTCACATTCCCATCCCCCGACTAGCAATACGGCTCATGGGCACCGGCTTCGCCGCTTCGCGGGATTTGGTGAATCAAGTCAAGCACGCGATCGATCAAGTCCCGCCCCCAATCATGGCCGCGCGACTGCGCGAACTCCTCTCCACCGATTGCTCCGAAACGCTCACGACCTATGCCGGCCCCGTCCTATGCCTCGCCGGCTCACACGATCGGATCATCTCAGCCAATGTTTGGGCAAGAGTTCTACCCAGCCGCCGCAACGCGCGCTTGGTCACCATTAAGGGCCCCCATTTGCTGCTGGAAACAAAATCCGACCTGGTGTGGGAAGAAATTCGGATGTTGCCGACATTTGACGGACAATCGTAGCCGGATGCAGAATAGGCAGAGGTCAGAAGTCAGAACTCAGAGGGCAGAGATTAATCATGCGGAGTGCCCGCGTGGATTTCATCCCCGACGGCTGAGCCCTGAACCCTGAACCCTGATTTTGACCTCTGACTTCTGACCTCTGCCTACTATACCGATATGGGCCTCTTCAAAAGCAAAGACGAGCGGCGAGTCGAGCGGGAGATGAAGATCCGGTCCGGCGTGCGCGCGATCGAAAAATCGATCCGCCAGCAGGAAAAGTTTTCCGAGGATTTCATCAAGAACGCCCAGCACGCCCGCAAGATCGGCGACGAGCAGCAATATCAGTTCGTCCGCAGCGCACTGAAGAAAACCGCCGCCGTCAAGAAGATGCTGGAGCGCCAGCTCCTGGCGATCAAGAACGCGATGCTGATCCAGCAGCAGGCACAGGCCAGCGCGCAGTTCGCCGAGTCGATGAATTTGATGGCCCGGGAGATCGGCCGCGTCTTCGGCGAGATGGACCTGACCAAGTCGCAGGCACAGTGGGAAAAGGCGGTAGCCCAGGCCGGCAGCATCGAAGAGCGCATGGACATCTTCCTCGATTCGATGGAACAAAGCGCCATCACCGGCGGCACCACCACCGCCCGCGAAGAACTGGTCAGCGACGACGAAATCGATCGCATGATCCAGGCGGATGTGCTGGCGGCCGAGCGCAAAGAGCTCGGCAAGCTCGATGAACTGGAAAGCGAAATCGCCAAAGAGCTGGGGGCGAATAAGCAGAAGGATTGAACGGCGTTGAGGACGAACCATTGCCCGCAATCGAAGTTCCCCGTTTCCGCCGCTTGCCGGCTTCGCGGATCAAAAGACCTGCCCCTGACCCGAGCATCCGCCCCAACCCCAAGTTCCCCCTCGAAATCGTTCTGGTTTCGCGTCACCGCTTACTTATGATGCTGACAAGGTCTACCAGGTTGCGGAAATCGGCGGAAGGATTATGAACACGGTCACTCAACGTTTTGCTGTGGTCATCCTCTCTATCACCTCGATCTGCATTCTCGTGAAGCGGGCCCGAGCCGCTGACATTCCGACAACGCAGCGGGCCGCGCTGGCGATCGCGGAGTGGGGGGATCCGAATACGATGGATGTGCAGCAGGTAATCGAGAAGACGATGAAGCCGTTTGTGGGCGAGAGTCATCCAGGCGTCGATGTGCGAACGCTTACCGGCAAGGTGATGTGCGGCTATCAGGGCTGGTTTGCCGCCCAGAATGATGGCGTGGGGCGCGGGTGGTATCACTGGCTTGGCCGCAATGGGTTTCAGCCGGGAAGCTGCAAGATCGATATGTGGCCGGATGTGACCGAACTCGATCCGGATGAGCGATATGTCACTCCATTCCTCAAGGCCGATGGAAGCGTGGCGGAAGTTTACAGCGCGATTACGCGCAAGACCGTTCTTCGCCACTTCAAGTGGATGCAGGACTACGGCATCGACGGCGTCTTCGTGCAGCGATTCATCGGCGAAGTCTCCAACAATCCCAAAGGCCTGCGGCAATTTAATGTCGTGCTCGATCATTGCCGCGAGGGCGCGAATATGTATGGACGCACTTATGCCGTCATGTACGATCTTTCCGGCTTGGGCGGGAATCAGATGAGCCGCGTCATCGATGATTGGAAGCTGCTGATCGATCACATGAAGATCACGCAAGATCCCGCGTATCTGCATCACGACGGCAAGCCGGTGGTTTGCGTGTGGGGATTTGGCTTTAACGATCGGCGGCGCTATACGCCGACCGAAGGATTTGAGCTGGTCGATTTCCTCAAGAACGATCCCCACTACGGCGGATGCACCGTCATGCTCGGCGTGCCGACCGGTTGGCGAACGCTGACCCGCGATACAGTGAATGATCCGGCGGTGCATCAACTGATTCTCAAGGCGGATATCGTCAGCCCCTGGACGGTCGGCCGTTACACGACTCCGCGCCAAGCCGCCGATCATGCGGAGCGAAATGTGAAGCCTGACATCCAATGGTGCACCGAGCATGGGAAGCAATACATGCCGGTGGTTTTCCCCGGCTTCAGTTGGCACAACATGAACGCCAACTCCCCTCAGAATCAGATTCCGCGGCTCAAGGGGCAATTTCTTTGGTCGCAATACATGGCCGACAAAGCCGCCGGCGCGACGATGGTTTATCAGGCGATGTTTGATGAAGTGGATGAAGGGACGGCGATTTTCAAAGTGACGAATGATCCGCCTGTCGGCGCTTCGACGTTTGTCACGTATGAAGGATTGCCGAGCGATTTCTATCTGAAACTGGTAGGGCAGGCGGCACGGGTCGTGCGCGGGGAAATGAAGCCGAGCGAGACGGTTCCGGCCCAATGAACGGAATCCAATTCTTTCCTACCGCTCGCGCGGCAACTATGATTGAGTTTGTATGGTCAGGATATTGGACAAGCCCGAAGTTCCGCAGCACATCGTCCTGAGCGGCGTGTCGTGGTCCTATTACGAGCAGACGCTTGAAGAGATTGGCAATCAGCCGATCCGAGTCGCGTTTCTCGACGGCTTGATGGAGCTTAGGTCGCCACTGCCGGAGCACGACGGCGCGAAATCGGCGATTGCTGATTTGATCGCAACGCTCGCCGCGGAATGCCAAATCCCGCGAAAGTCATTTGGATCAACAACGTTCCGACGGCAAGAGAAGGCCGCCGGCACCGAGCCGGACGCGTGCTTTTACTTCAATGAGATTGATTCGGTCAAAGGGATGAAGCGATTCGATCCGCTGCTGCACCGCGCCCCAGACTTGTGGATTGAGGTGGATCTGTCGAACACGTCCGTTCCGCGCGAGCCGATTTACGCGCGGCTAGGCGTGCCCGAAGTATGGCGCTACAGCGGCGATCGCTTGAGCATTCGTTTGCTGACGACCGGCGGGAGCTATGCCGACTCCGCGAACAGTCGGGCGTTTCCATTCCTGCCGGTGGATACATTCGCCAGTTTCATTCCACGGATGATCGAAGAGGATGAGTCGCGAGTATTGCTGGACTTTCGCGAATGGGTGCGAGGCTTGGCGCGATGAGCGATTCAAATGGGCAACCCGATTCACCGCCATCCACCAACGCAGACACTGTGGATCAAGCACCCGTTCTTTCATACGCCTCATTCGACGCCACCGGCAAAACGGTGCGCGTTGGGCGCTATCCCAGTGAGATGGCGGCGGCACTTCCAGCATCGTTGCTGGAATCGATGGGAATTGGTTGCCAGATTCTCAACTCCAATGTGAATGTGCTGGGGCCGTATGCGGGCATGGCGCCGGTCGAGTTGCTGGTTCACGAGAAGGACGCCGACGCGGCGCGCGAGATTCTTTCCTGTCCTGACGATCAGCTCGAGCCGGCGGACGATCCGGACGACGCGACGCCTGTGCTCGGCGACGATGGCCGCCCGATGCATCTCGTGGCGGTTGGAACGTATGACCACATCCGCGCGATGCGCGACGCGGCGGCGGTGCTCGCATCCGCCAGGGTTCGCATCTTTCCGCCGATTCTGCGCCGCCGGCCCGAAGATGCAAAGACGGAGCGGCGGCCATTTGTTTTGAAAGTCGCCGAGCAGGACCGCGAACAGGCCCAGCGACTTTTGGATCAGGCCCGAAGTGAGTCTGAAGATGACGATGAGCCGCGCTGCCCCAAGTGCAATTCCTGGCGCGTCCATCCCGTTTCCCAATTCACAGCGAATGTCAAGGCATTTTTCGGAATTGGCGCGTGGCCGCAAAGGCAGATGGAATGCCTCGCGTGCAGATATAGAGGAGCGCCGGAAGAATTTAGCGCTCACGACTAATTGCGACAGATCGAAATTGTCGTCACATAACGGCGCCGACCGGTGTCGCGGGTTCTGCCATGAGGGCTCCCACGCGCGGCACCATCACCAGAAGCAACGCCAGCGCGATCGGATGCAGCGTGCCGAAGATCACGAAGACCGGGCCGTAGCCCATGTGATGATCGAGCATATAGCCGGCGATTTGGCCAAAGACTACGCCGCCCATGGCGCCGGCGAAACCGACCATGCCGGCGACTGTGCCGATCGCGCTGCGGGGAAATAAATCCGTCGGCAATGTCATCACCACCGTGGACCAGGATTGATGGCCGAAGTAGCCGACGCAAAAGATTCCGATCGCCCAGAGCACCGGGACATGCGGCACAAGGATGAGCAGCGGCATCATCAGCGCGCTGGTGGCCATCGCGATCTTGCGCGAGAAGTTGAGCGAGCGGCCGCGGAACAGCAGCAGGCTGGAAAGCCCGCCGCCGCACAGGCAGCCGATGCCGGCGGCAACATGCGGAAGCCACGCGATCGCACCGACCGACTTGATATCGAAATGGTGCGCATCGTACAGAAACTTGGGCAGCCAGAAGAGATAGAAAAACCACGCCGCGTCGCTGAAGAATTTGGCCAGCAGCAGGCCAAAGGTTTCGCGGTGGCTTAGCAGATCGGCATAAGTGATTTTCCCCGCGTTCGGCAGCGCGAAAGGGTCGTTGGGCAGTCGACGCGCATAGGGCAGCGTGCGTGTTGCATTGGCCGGTGGCTCGATAGGCGCTTCGGCCGGCTCAGCCGCCGATGGCGGTGCACCCGCGATTAATTCGCGCTCGCTCGAACTGATCCTAGGATGATCCTGCGGCAAGCAGTACGCCGCCAGCCACCAGATCGTCCAGATCAACCCGATCGCGCCCGTGACGAAGAAGACCCAGCGCCAGCCGGCGAGGTGGAACCAGCCGGTGCGCATCAGCACAAGAGAGATCAGCGGCGGGGCGAGCATCCCGCCGATGGCACTGCCGCCGTTGACCATTCCCATGCCCATCGAGCGCTCGCGCGAAGGAAACCATTCGGCGATAGCCCGCGTGGCGGCAGGGAAGCCGCCCCCTTCGCCCAAGCCCAGCAGCAGACGGCTGACGACGAGCATCGCGACGTTTGCCGCCAGCCCATGGCTCGCGCACGCCAGCGACCAGATGAGCATCGTCAGCGCAAACCCGCGGCGAGTGCCAATGGTATCCATCAGCTTACCGCCGCCGAGGTACATCAGAGCGTAAGCAAACAGAAACGCCGAGTTGAGAAACGCCAGGGTCTGATTGCTGATTGGAATGTCAGCCTGGATCGCCTTGATGGCAACGGGCAACGTCTGGCGATCCAAATAACTGATCGCGATCGCCACGCTCAGGAGAATGCCAATCCGCCAACGAACCATGAGGGGATGTTGATCATCTCCTGTTTGCGGCCGGGTTGCAATGAAGCGCACGTCGTCAGGTCCGTACGGTCTGCGCCCGTTTCGTAAATCAGAACTCCGTTTGTAACCCCCTCCCATCTTGGGAACCGTCATGCTGAGGTACTCCGAAGCATCTGGCTTATTCGCGCAATCCGGCCAGATGCTTCGGAGTACCTCAGCTCAGCATGACGGTGCTTGTGATTGGGTGCTTTCTTCGTATGAACTTGGCGCGGAGCGGCGCTGACGGAGGCGGACTTGCGCCTCATGCATCCGTGTCGAACTTCGGGTAGTCTCCAGCGACGATGCCCAGGCCACCTTCAAAGAAATCTTTGGAACGCAAAGCGCGCGTGGAAGCGATCCTCCCGATCCTGAAGCGGACGTATCCGCAAGCGCGATGCAGCCTGGATCATCGCTCGCCGCTGGAGCTTCTGGTGGCGACGATTCTTTCGGCGCAATCGACCGATGAGCGCGTGAACATTGTCACGAAGGACCTGTTCAAGAAATACAAATCAGCCGCCGACTATGCGGCTGTTTCGCAGGAGCAACTCGAGCAAGATATTCATTCGACCGGCTTCTATCGCAACAAGGCCAAGAGCCTGCGCGGAATGGCGCAGGCGTTGATCGAGCGACATGGGGGAAATGTCCCGCAGACGATGGAGCAACTCGTTGAGCTGCCCGGCGTTGGGCGGAAGACCGCCAACGTGGTGCTCGGCAACGCGTTCAATATCAATGTCGGCGTCGTCGTGGATACGCACGTGACGCGGCTCGCCAATCGGCTGCATCTGACCGATCACGCTTCAGATGCGGTGAAGATCGAGCAGGATTTGATCGAGCTGGTGCCGCGCGAGGATTGGACGCTTTTTTCGCATCTGCTGATTCATCATGGCCGCGCGATCTGCACGGCACGCAAGCCGCTGTGCGAGCGATGCCCGATCCTGGCGTATTGCCCGACGGGGAAGGCCATCATCAAGGAACGTGCCGCGGAAGGATCGACGGTTGCTGGCAACAAGAAGGCGGGTAGCGCCCGCACTGCGAATGCGCCGGCGCGAAAGGTCGGCACCGCGCCCCGATCTTCAGATCAACCGCGTAGGGCGGGCATCGCCCGCCGCTCCTCTGTCCAAGCGTCTAAAAGGCGCGGGTGACGCTTGGAAAATCTCCCGCCCAATCTTCGCGTTCTGGTGATTTGCCCCGACTGGCAACAGCCGGCCGGCGGCGTGCGAAAACTTTACCGCCACGTTGATGTACTCAACGCCAGCGGCATTCCCGCGGCAATCGTGCATCAGCAGCGCGGGTTTCGGTGCAGTTGGTTTGAGCATCAGACGAAGATTGTTTACGAGCCGGATGTTTTTCCGCCGCGCGCGGGGGAGATTCTGCTGGTGCCGGAGAACGTTGCGTGGCAGATGATGTCGCTAACGCGCGGCGTGCCGAAGGTCATCTTCAATCAAAACGCTTATCAAACATTCGCCAACGTCACGCCCGAGATCGAGCAGCTCGTCGCGCCGTACAATCATCCGGATTATCTGGCGAGCATCGTGGTGTCGGAAGATAGCCGCGCTTATTTGAATTATGCTTTTCCGGAACATCCGGTTTATCGGGTGCACAATTCGGTTGATCCCGCGCTCTTTCATTGCGAAGCCGGCAAGCGGCCGCGCATCGCGATGATGGCCCGCAAGAAAAAGGACGATGCGATTCAGGTGATCAACATGCTGTCGCTTCGCCGCGCGACGACGGGTTTTGAAATCATCGCGATCGCCAATCAGAGCGAAGCGAACGCCGCCGCAATGCTGCGGGAATCGATGGTCTTTTTGAGCCTCAGCACCTATGAAGGCTCGCCGATGCCGCCGATGGAGGCGCTGGCATGCGGGTGCGTCACCGTCGGCTACGCCAGCAGCGGCGGGGCGGAGTATGTGAATGAGCAGACGGCGTTTCCGGTGGCGGCTGAAGATGTCGTCGGCTTCGCCCGCCGGCTCGAAACGGTTCTGGACCAGCTTCGCAAAGATCCGCAACCGCTCTTGGAAAAAGCGCGGCGGGCTTCGGCGTTCATTCACGCCGACTATTCGCCGCAGCGCGAAGAGCAGGATATCCTTGCGGCGTGGGGACAAATCCTCGCGCCTTCGCCATTGAACGACCGGCCACGGCGCGCTGAGCGCGAAGAAATTTCGTAGCTGCGTGTAGTCGCCGACCACAAGCGGGGATGGTGGCGAGTACAACCACCCTACACGATTACTCGCCAGCGATGGGCGATAAAAGGGTTTTCGGCGAGCTGTCGCGCTTAGAACCCTCTCCCCTGTACTCGGGGGAGAGGGCAGGGTGAGGGGACGGCGTGTCGCGAAATAGCGCGGTTCGCAAGTCGAAGCGTTCGTCCCCTCACCCCAACCCTCTCCCCTGAGTACAGGGGAGAGGGAGAATGAACTCGGCCGAAACGGCTTTTAACTTTCATCATCCCGATATTCCGTACCGTCATTTTCGGATTCATTCGATCCAACCGGCGGCGTTGGCAGATCTTCGCCGCGCGCTTCGCCGCGACTGATTTCACCTGCGAATGAATCGTCGCCGCGGGCGAGCGGATTCGTCGCGGCATCGGCGCCTTGGGCGTCCGCGCCGGCTGTGATGTCGGGCTCCGTTACAGTCGAACTTCGCGCCGGATTTCGCGCGTTGCGTCTCGGTGGCGCTTTCTGCTTTGTCTTGGTCTTTCCGGAAGGCGCGGTTGCGTTCGCATCGGCCGCGCCGATGTTGTCATCCGGCCCCGCGGCTGCGATGCCTGATCCGCCGGTCCCGACGCCGATGATGTCGGGGTCTAAATCGCCGCCGCTGGATGAGCCGGGGCCGGCGGCGGGAGCGCCTGCGCCGTGATCGCGGACGCCGTCTTGTTCCCATGCCATCGGTTGCGTCTTGCCGGGGTCGCTCATGCGGGTGTTGTTCGAGACATACTCTCGATCGCGCTCCGAACCGGACCCTGCCGGAACGCCAAAGTCACCCTTGCTGGCGACATCCTTGGCTGCGTCTGTTTGGCTGCCCGGTTTCCAGTGTGCCATGTCCTTCTTGGTTTTCTTTGCTTTTGCCATGCGGCTCCTCTGGTTTAATTGCAGATGAAGAGGGAGCAAACGGCGGAGCAGTTGCGTCATCGTCGTCCAGATCGCTTTACAGTCGGCGGGGTCATCGATACCTTCCGCGGATGATGGAATTCAGATCGCGCCGGTGGGCCGGCAAGTTCATGCGGGCCTGGCGCTTACTCATGGAGGAAAGCCGCCCGGCAAGCGCAGCCGTGTGCGCGGAGCGGCTGGAAGACCGCCTTTGCCTGACCACGACCGGAATCTCATTTCATCAAGTGCAGAGCTTCCAGAATCGTACAACGATGATCGCCACCGGCGATTTCAATCACGACGGCTCTGCCGATCTGGTGACCGTTGACGGCGAGAACGATCTCGTCCGGGTCTACCTCAACAAGGGTGACGGCACCTATAACTCGCCCAAGGGGTACAACGTCAATCACGCGCGGTGGGTGAATGTCGCCGACTACAACGCCGACGGCAATCTCGACTTGGCGGTCCTCAGCCCCGACGGCGACGGCGACTCATTCGTTGCGCTTCTGCTGGGAAACGGAGACGGCACATTTAACAAGCCGATCCGCTCTACAACTAAAGTGAATGCCTCCACGGAGACGACCGCCGATTTCAACGGCGATGGACTGCCTGATGTTGCGGTGAGCAACAGGAACCATTTTTCGGTCATGCTCAATATTGGCGATGGAACATTTGCCAAGCCGGTTTTTTACGGCCCCAGCGATGAGCCGCCACGCTACATTACCTCGGCGGATTTCAATAACGACGGCGTGCCGGACCTGGCGCTCATCCGCGCCAATAACATCGTCGATGTCATGCTGAACCAGACGATCGGCGGCGTCGGTACGGGAATCTTTAACGCGGCAGTCTCGGCGCCCCTCGGCGAAAAACCGCAGATCGTCGTTCCCGGCGATTTCAACGGCGACGGCAATATCGATCTGGCGGCGGTTAACTCCGATTTCCAGGTCGCGCCCGTTTCGATCCTCCTGGGCAACGGAGACGGAACCTTCCAGCCGCGGCGGAATTATTTCGGCGGCAATTTCGTCGATGCGCTTGCCGTGGCCGATTTTAACGGCGACGGGCTGCTCGATCTGGCCAGCAGCTCATACTCCTCGCAGATGCGCGTCTATCCGGGCAGCGGGGACGGAACGTTTCTCCCCGAGGCCGACTCGGAGGCGGGCAAGTTCGGCATCTTCATGGCGACGGCGGATCTCAACAATGACGGCTCGCCCGATATTCTTCTGGTCAGCGGCGGGGGGTTCCGCGTGCTGCTCAATACATCCAACACAACGCCGACACCGCCCGGTACGCCGGGCACGGTCGATCTGACGATCGGCAGCGGCGGAACAAAATCGATCAAGTTTGCCGAGGCACACGGCCTGACCGGAACAGTGAGCCTCTCGGGCCCGGGAACGGCGGTCGTTCGTCTGGCGGGTGACGGCCTGGTGCAGGATGGCACGATGGTGCACGGGCAAAACATCATCATCGAAAGCATCAATGCCGTCGGCACCACGCTCGCCAGCACCTTGAACATTACCAGCAGCAGCAAGAGCGGCGTCGTGGACGTCAATACGATTCAGATAGATGGCGCGCTCAAGACGCTCAGCGCGCCGGTGGTGCTGCTGCATACATCCTGCCTCATCGACGCGGCGGCGACGACCGTCAAGCTGGATTCAGCGATCGACGCTTCAATTTCAATTGACCAGCAAACGCTTCCTCACGCGCCCGGCTTTGTGCCGCCGGTGGGAACATCAACGCTGACGCTGAACGTGACCCGTGCGGATGGCATGAGCGTGCAATCGGCCGAAACGGTTCAGAAGATCAACGTCGGCCAATGGGTTTCATCCGATGGAACACCCGCGACCCTAGCCGCGCCAGGCGTAAAGAACATCCAGTGTTCCGGATCGTTTTCCGCGAGCTTGACGATCGGCACCGGCGGGCTGGGCACATTTAATGGCGGGGCGCGGATTAGCAGCGGCACCTGGAACGTGCTCGGCGACATCACCACCATCAACGCCGCGTCGCTGATCAACACGAACATCACCACCCTCGGGAATCTCCAAACCCTTTCCGTGAAACAGAAGAGTGGCGTGGGCACGTTCATCAACAACAACATCACCGCCGCCACGATCAACAAGGCGAGCCTCGGGACGATCGCCTTTGACAATGGCGGAACGCCGTTCGGTTTGCTGGCGCACTCGATCGCTGTTTTGTCGGGGAAGGATCTCGTCACCAACAAGACGTTTACTATCAACAAGGTGGTGAGCGCCGCCGAGGTGAATGACATTCTAATAGCCAAAGGAATCAACCCAGGCAATTTCTCGGCGCGGATTGTTTGAGGCCAACTTTTCCAACAGGAATCACACACTATGCCAGGCAGCAAAGGCAACGCGGTCATCGGTCAATCCGGCGGGCCCACTTCCGTCATCAATCAATCGCTCGTCGGCGTTATTCGGGAAGTGAAGAAGGCGGGGATCGTCGAGAAACTCCTCGGCGCCCGCCATGGCGTTCGCGGAATCATCAACGATGATTTCATCGACCTGAATAACGTGCCCGACGATCTGCTCGAGCGGATTGCGAATACGCCCGCTGCCGCGCTGGGCTCGACCCGTGATAAGCCAGATCAGGCGTATTGCGAGAAAATTTTTCAATCGTTCGCCCGCCACGATGTGCGCTATTTCTTCTACATCGGCGGGAACGACTCCGCCGACACCGCGCGCATCGTCGGCGAGCTTGCCGCCAAGTCGGGGCACGATCTGAAAGTCTTTCACGTCCCCAAGACGATCGATAACGATCTGCGCGTTCACGATCACACGCCCGGCTACGGGTCGGCGGCGAAGTTCGTCGCCGCCGCGATTATGGGCGACAATTACGACAATCGCTCGCTGCCTGGCATCAAGGTGGATGTGATCATGGGGCGCAACGCCGGCTTTCTTACCGCCGCCAGCGTTCTGGCGCGGCAACATGACAATGATGGCCCGCATCTGATTTACGTACCCGAAGCGCCGCTGAGCGAAGAGAAGTTTTTGGCGGATGTCGAGCGAGTGTATTCAAAGCAGAGCCGCTGCCTGATCGCGGCCAGCGAGGGAATCATCCTGCCCGGCGGCAAGACCTGGGCCGAGGCGATGAGCGCGAATCTCGAAAAAGATGCGCACGGCAACATCCAGCTTTCCGGCACCGGGGCACTGGGCGATTATCTGGGCAGCCTGATCACCAAAAAGCTGCAAACACCCGGCGGCAAAAAGCTGCGCGTGCGTGCCGACACGTTTGGATATTTGCAGCGCAGCTTCCCCGGATTCGTCAGCGCGACCGACGCCACCGAAGCACATCTGGTCGGCCAGATGGCGGTCCGCTACGCCGCCCAAGGCCAGGCCGGCGGCAGCGTCGCCATGAAGCGCGCCGCCGGCAGCGAATACAAGATCGAAACATTCGTCACGCCATTGAGCACCGTCGCCCGCGAAACCAAGCATATGGATCCTTCCTACATCGCCGACGGAAACAACATCACCGAGGCGTTCAAGCAGTATGCCCAGCCGCTCGTGGGGACGCTCCCGCGCGTGGGGTCGTTTGATGAGTTGAAGAAGTAAACCACGTGAAACGTGAAGACGTGAAACGTGACCAGCGATCCATCCAATACCGTTGGATGGTGCCATGATTGAACAGCTCTTTATCGACGAGAAGGGCGTACCCCCGTCCAAGGGCCGCGCGATAGCGCGCGTGCTCACAGTGTGTTTGCTTCTATGATCGTGATGTTTACTGCTTTATTTGGAATTGGCACATTCACTCCCAATATGGAGAAACTCGACCAGGATATTCGGCTCAAATCGTTCAAGGCGGTGCTGGTCATTTGCATACTTGTCGCGGCGTTGGTGGTTGGAACGTCCGTCGCGGTATTCGCCGTGCCTTGAGCCGGCCACGGATCGCGTTCCTTGGCGCACTTATTCTTAGCCGCGGTGCTGGCCATCGTGTCGCTTATACCGCTTATTTGAAGCCCATCTTTTCGCGCGACAGAGTTGCGGCCCTGATTATAAAAAAAATTTTCGCGCGCCGGCGGTGATCTCGAATCGCCCGCAACTCCTCGCCGCGCCTGGGGTTAACGTAAGCCTGGCGCTCCCTATTTCCTCTCGCCGAAAAAATCTTTGAATTTTCTTTTTTACGTGTCAAGATTTTCGGAACCGACTGAGGCGCAACTCCTTATTTTACAGCGACTTGAGAGGCCAGTTTTCGCGACTACCCGGTGCGCGCCGGTAAGTCATGGCTGTATCACGATTTACTAAACAAAATCCTTACAATATGCGTGTACAATAGAGGAGCATGCATTTGGACACCACGAAACTCAACGACAATCTCACCGAGAAGCAGCGGCAGGTGATGTTCATGCGCTATACGTATGGCTGGACGCTGGCGCGCATCGCAGTGCGGACTGGCACCACGCGGCAGGCGGTGTGCGAGCTGCTGCAGCGCGCGAACGTGCGGCTGGGATTCCCGCGGCTGGCCTGCCGACCCATCCGCCCGCC
>DATBDZ010000284.1:0-10539 GCA_036276235.1 Humisphaera sp.
GTGGATGTCACCTTAACAGCTTTTCGTCCGATGGACTGGCTACCGCTGGAAGGTTCCGACGATCCTGGCGCGGGCGATGACATGCCGCGCCATGGCGTTGAACAGCGCGGTGCGGCCGGCGCCGGCTTTCAGCGGGAGCATGCTGTCCAGCGCGAAGAACTGGAAGAAGTACCGGTGCGGCATGTCTCCCTTTGGCGGGGCCATGCCCGCCCAGCCGACCTTTAGATTCGAATTCTTGCCCTGCATGTAGCATTGATCGGCGGCAGGGAATCCCTCGGGAATCAGATGCTCCGGCAGACTCGTCTGCCGCGGCGGGATGTTGTACAGCAGCCAATGAACGAAGGGTTGCGGCGTCGGCGCATCGGGATCTTCCACCACCAGCGCCAGGGATTCGGCGCGCTCCGGAACATCCGACCACGACAGTGGAGGTGAAATATTGTCGCCGTCGGCGCTGTATTTGAAGGGGATTTCGCCTTCGTCTTCGAATGCGTCGGATTGCAGCTCGATACCGTTGGGGCCGCTGAGATCCGGCCGATACCACGCAAGCTTGTGTTCTCCGGCGCGATACCCAGGCTGGCCGCCGGTCATCAGAACGGGCATTCCTTTTACGGCACTCTTGAGCGCATCGGTAAATGTCATGGCTTTCACCTCCGCAAACTGAAGCTATGCTGCTTGCAATTGTCGTTCCGAAGTTTTCGTTCTGAGGCACTTTGGGTTCGAATCTGCTGTAGGGTGGGTAGTCGCCCACCGCGAGCGGGGAGTGGTGGGCGAGTACTCCCACCCTACGTGCATTCGCTATGTTTTTCGAGCGCCACTTTGCCCACGGAAATGAAGAGGAATTACGGATGAAAGCCTATCTCATTACCACCGGATTGCTCTTTGCCGCGATGGCGGTTGTGCATGTGGCGCGCGCGGTTGCGGAATGGCCGCGGGATCACGCGGGGATGATGTTCCTCATACACATGTCCGCGCTGGTCCTGTTACCAGGGGCGTTGGCCTGGTGGGCATTTGTGGTGTGGCGAAAAGTCTCGGCTATCGACTCAGAGATTCGCGGCTGATCTGCGTGGCGTGAATCTCGGTGAAGATATCGGCCAGGCTTTTGCTGACAGTCCACGCCGGGTAATGGGCGCGCGCCTTGGCCAGATCGCTGATGTAGCAGATGTGATCGCCGGCACGGCTTTGGTCGCAATATTCCGTGATCATCTTGCGGCCGGAGATGCTTTCGATTATCGCGATCGCTTCGAGGATGGAGCAACTGTTGGCGCGGCCGCCGCCGAGATTGTACACCTCCGCCGGGCGCGGGCTTTGAATGAACGCGTGGATGAAGCGCGCGACGTCCAGCGAGTGAAGATTGTCGCGGACCTGTTTGCCTTTGAACCCGAAGATCGTATACGGGCGGCGTTCGAGATTGCACTTGATCAAGTAACTGAGAAAGCCGTGCAGCTCGACGCCGCTGTGATAGGGGCCGGTGAGGCAGCCGCCGCGCAGGCAGCATGTCCGCATCCCAAAATAGCGCCCGTACTCCTGCACCATAATATCGGCGGCGAGCTTCGACGCGCCAAACAGCGAATGCTTCGATTGATCGATGCGCATCTGCTCGTTGATGCCATTGAAAACCTTGGCGTCGGCATAATCCCAGCGCGTCGGCTTTTCGATCAGGGCGAGCTCGTTGGGCGCGTCGCCGTAGACTTTGTTGGTGGAGAGAAGAACGAAGGGCGCTTCAGGTGAGAACTGCCGTGCCGCTTCAAGGACATTGAGAGTGCCGACAGCGTTGATGTCAAAGTCATCGAATGGCCGCCGGGCGGCAAGATCATGCGAAGGCTGCGCAGCGGCATGGACGATCGCATCGGGGCGGATTTTCTGAATGAGGGACACGATTGCCGCGCGATCGCGGATGTCCAGCTCGTGATGGGTGAAGCTCGCGAGCGTGCGAGTGAGGCGATGCTGATTCCATCGCGTGTCGGCATCCGGCCCAAACAAATCCGCTCGCGTGTTGTTATCCAGCCCCTCGACGGCCCAACCCAGCAACGAAAAGTAAGAGCAGACTTCCGACCCGATCAAACCCGATGATCCCGTAACCAGCAGTCGCTTCATGGTGCGAAGGATTCAGTACTCGACTTTAGTCGGTGGCGTCAAGCGAGAGCTTGAATTCCCCATCCGCCTCCGCTACCGTTCCCCGCCCGAAAGATCTATTCAATCAGGAGCGATTTCATGTTTGCGCTTGCCGAACGCGTGAAGCTGGTTTCCGAGTCGATTACCCTGGCCGTCAGCGCCAAGGCCAACGCCATGAAGAAGGCGGGGATCGACGTCGTCGGCTTCGGCGCGGGCGAGCCTGATTTTGACACGCCTGCGTTCATCAAGGATGCCGCCAAGACAGCGCTGGATAAGGGGCAGACCAAATACACGCCAACGCCCTGCTTCCCGGAGCTGCGCACGGCTATCGCCGAGAAGTTCAACCGGGAAAACGCCCTTCCCTATAAAGCCGATCAGATCACCACCGGCGCGGGCGGCAAGCATTGCCTGTACATGGCGTTCATGGCGATTCTCGACCCGGGCGACGAGGTGATCATCCCATCGCCGTATTGGGTGAGCTACCCCGAGCAGGTGAAGCTCGCGGGCGGCACCGCCAAAATCGTGCGCGGCGAAGAAGCCAACGGCTTCAAGATCACGCCGCACCAGCTTGATCGCGCGATCGGCCCGCGCACGAAAGTGCTGGTGATCAACTCGCCGAGCAATCCCGGCGGCCATGCATATACGCCGGCCGAGCTGAAGGCAATCGCCGACGTCGTTGAGAAGCATCCAAAGCTGGTTGTCTTCAGCGACGAGATTTACGAGAAGCTGGTCTACGACGGCTTGAAATTCGTCAGCTTCGCGACACTCGGGCCGACGCTGCTCGATCGCACGCTGACCTTTAACTGCCATAGCAAGAGTTTCGCGATGACCGGCTGGCGCGTCGGATATATCGGCGGCCCCAAGCCGGCGATCGACGCCATCAACAAGCTGCAATCGCAGATGAGCAGCCACATCACAAGCTTCATTCAGGTGCCCGCGATGACGGCACTCACCGACCCGCGCGGCGCCGAAAGCGTGGAATCGATGCGCCGCGAATTCGAGCAGCGCGGCAAGCATATGTGGGAACGCCTGGCCGCCCTGCCAAAGGTCACCTGCGTCCGTCCGCAAGGCGCGTTTTATTGCTTCCCCAACGTGAGCGCCTATTTCGGCAAATCAGTCGGCGGCGCACAGATTACCGATGCCGTCAGCTTCGCCGCGGCACTTCTCGAGCAGGCGCACGTGGCGGTAGTCCCCGGCAACGACAGCGGCTTCGAAACCCACGTCCGCCTCAGCTTCGCCACCAGCATGGCGCAGATCGACAAGGGGATCGATCGGATCGGCGAGTTTTTGCGCAAGCTGGCATAGGGAGAGGAACTGCGGAAGCTGGCATAGGGAGAGGAATCTGAGGATGGAGGATTGAGGATAGAGGATGGCAAGCGCTCGACTGCCGTAGCCTTCGCTATCCTCTATCCTCAATCCTCCATCCTCGAATTCGATCGTCGCCTCGTAGGATATTGGATACCTATCCCCCACCACTCTCATCCGATACGATTACCATCGGGCGCGGCTAACGCCGCTGCTTGCGGTTTGTCTAATCTGATGAGCGGACATGCGATATCAGTCGGCGGCCCTTTTATTGGCGTTATTACTGGCTTCCCCGCTGTGGGCGGCGGAAGATCCGTCACGGATTGCCCAGATCGATGCAGCCCGATCTGATGCGATCGACGCCCTGCGGCGAGAAATTCTTGCCGCCTCCATTCTGCCCGATGCCACCGTGCAAAATCTCGTCGAGAAAGCCGGCGGCGAAGGGGTCATCAGCAAAGCCCTCACCGGCGCCCAGCAGATGGGCGGGCCGCGCTGGATCGACGATCAAACCTGCCAGATCACCATGTCGATCGAGGGTGAAACGATTGCCAAGGCGGTGGAAGATATCGCGCGAACTCGGCCGCGGGC
The DNA here is from genome assembly GCA_036276235.1 of Humisphaera sp. GTDB lineage: Bacteria > Planctomycetota > Phycisphaerae > Tepidisphaerales > Tepidisphaeraceae > JANWHF01. Next base: position 4,006 of record DATBDZ010000284.1, read on the forward strand.
GCTGTCGGTTTCGCCGCAGGAATTGCACGACAAGTTAAAGCGATGGAGCCGTCGAACATTCTCGGCCGTGGGGACGAGCATCGGCTGGTCGGCGGTCGATCGGCTGCATCCGGATCCGGCGCAAGCCAACTGGCAGATGGTGAGCGACGACGCCCGCCGCAAGGCAATTGGCCTGGCCAAGCAGTCGGCGGTTGCTGCGGTACTCGAAAGCCTAAAGCCGGTGGCGCTGGAAGGGACGCATTCGATCGGCGAAGTGCTCGCCCTTCCCGCGGCCGATGTGGAGCTTCGCAAATGGCTCAGCGGCCGTCCGATCACGGCAGTGCAATTCCGCGATAATCTGGAGATTCGCCTCGCGCTATCAGTTGCGCCGCAGGAGTTCTGGCCGGTGCTCAAGGAGATTTTGCAGAAGCAGAAGGCGGTGCCAGTGCCGACCAAAACCGCCGACTGGATTCGCGTGCGCGAACAGATGATCGCGCGGATGGCCCCGCCGATCGGCAGCGGAATGGCCACGCCCGACGGCGGCGCGCCACAGCGGCAGGCGATCGCCCTGCCCGCCCAGCCGCCACGCTGGGTGAGTGATGCGATCGATGCGACAGGGACCGCCGGCCCCGCCGGCTCGGCGCTGCGCACGGCCCGCGCCGCCGAAAGCGCCGCCGGCCAGCAACTTCGCGATAAGATCAACGCGCTGGTCCTCACCCCCGGCCTGACCCTCGCCGACGCGGCTCATCAGGACGCGCGAATCGAGCAGGCGATTACCCGAAGCATCGCCCGCGCCCACATCTCAAAGGTAGACTACGACACCCCCACCCGCGGCTCCGTCCGGGCCAAACTCTCGCTCAATCTGGAAGACCTGTGGCGCGAGATGAATTCGCAGTAACTTCGTGGCACGGGTTTCCAACCCGTGTGTCCTGGTACTCCAGGACGTTGGTCGGTACCCCGACCAAATCAGCAAGGAGCGAAGCGAAAGTGGAATTGAGAAAAGCCAAAGCTGCGGAGTACCGCAGCCACGGGTTGAAAACCCGTGCCACTTCAATCCTGCCCGAGGTATCATTCGCTCGCACGACGATGTACCTCTCCCGCAACCAACTTCGCCAAATCGACCGCCTGGCGGCGGAGCGCTACCACATCCCCGGCATCGTCCTGATGGAAAACGCCGCCCGCGCCGCAACTGATGTCGCGATGGAAATGCTGGCCGACCCGCGCGACAAGCAAGTGCTCATCCTCTGCGGCGGCGGCAACAACGGCGGCGACGGCCTGGCCATCGCCCGCCACCTCCACAACCGCGGCTCAAAAGTGCAAATCGCCTTGACGATCGACCCACAGCGATATCAGAACGAAGCGCTCGTCAATTGGAAAATCATCAGCGCCATGAACTTCCCCGTCGCACCAGCGACGGCCGGCCTGATCGAAACCTTGCGAGCGAATTTAATCCTGGACGCCATCTTCGGCACCGGCCTGACCCAGCCGCCCCGCCCGCCCTTTGCCGACCTGGCCCTGGCAGTAAACCGCAGCGGCAAACCGGTGTTAGCCGTCGACATCCCCAGCGGCCTGGATTGCGACACCGGCCAGCCCCTGGGCGAATGCATCCGCGCCACAAGAACCATCACCTTCGCCGCCCAAAAGCTCGGCTTCGCGAGAGCCGAAGCTCAGGAATTCCTCGGAACAGTAACGGTGGGCGACATCGGCTGCCCGAGCGAATTAGTTTCCAAATGAGTTTCAGGTTTCAAGTTTCAGGTTTCGGGTGCGCTCTGATCCTGAAACTCGAAACTCGAAAACTGAAACTCATTCAGAAGCCTAAACTCCACCTTCTCCTGGTTTCTGGCTCCTGGCTCCTGGCTTCTTCCACTTGACACTGCCACTCAGGGAGGCAACTATTAGCCCAGCACAGACGCCCCCATCGTCTAGTGGCCCAGGATATCTGGTTCTCAGCCAGAGGACAGGGGTTCGACTCCCCTTGGGGGTATTGGTTTTGCTAGGCATCGCCGCCACACGAAATGGAAAGCCCCGGCAAAACCGGGGTTTTCTCGATTTTGTCGCCGCTCGGTTGCGAGCCCATTTCACCCGTTTACGCACTGTCTTGCCGCCCTCGCTGGCGATCGACAGCCTCGCTTTACGCCTCTTATCTTCGGGTGCCACAGGTCGGCGCACTCGCAGACCTGTGCCCTTCGCGCGAGCCACAGGGCACAGGTCTCGGAGTACCGCGACCTGTGGCACCCATTGGTGCCATCAGGGAAGCGGGCAGGCGACCACAGCTCGGCGATCACGCCAGCTCCAACCCGCGCATCGAGGAAGTGCTTGATGCAAACTTGCTCACGTCCAATTCCATCCGCTGCAGCATCGAGACGAAGAGATTCGGCAGCGGATAATTGTGATCCCTGTCGAACGCCAGGTGCTGGCCGTGTTTGAAGCCGCCGCCAGCGAAGAGGGTTGGCAGGTTCGTCGTTACGTGTGTGTTGGCGTTGCCCAGGTTGGTGCCGTAGAGAACCATGGTGCGATCGAGGAGCGTATCGTTTTCTTCCTGCACGCCTTGCAGATCGGTCATCAGCTCGCCCAGCAGCTTCATGTGCCATTCGTCGATCGCCTTGAGCTGCTTGAGCTTCACCTCAGAGCGGCCATGGTGCGAAAGATTGTGGTAGTCGTCGGTGGTTTTATGATCGTCCAGATCGAGCGCGGGTGAGTTGACGCTATCGAGCAGCAGCGTGATCAGCCGCGTCGAATCGGTCTCGAAGGCGAGCTTCGCCATGTCGTACATGAGCTTTACTTTTTCCATGTAGGCGCTGGGGCTTGCCGGATCGAGCGGGATCGGCACATCGACCACCGGCTTGGGCTTGCGCTCCCATTCGCGCGACATCTTCATCCGCTGTTCGAGATCTCGCACGCTGGTGAAATATTGATCGAGCCGATCGCGATCGCGCGCCCCCACCGATCGCTGCAAATCCTTGGCCTGCCCGGCGACGGCATCCAGAATGCTCTGGCCCAGCTCGAGCTTGCGCACCTGATTGTCGACTTCCTGCTTAGTTCCGCTGAGGAACAGCCGCCGGAAAACGTCGGCGGCCTTTTCCTCGCACGGAATCATCACGCCCGAGCTGGTCCAGGAGAGGCTGCGAAGACCCTGCTGCACGTTGACGCCCAGCGTCAGCGATGGATAGCGCGTGAGGTGGCCGATGCGCTCGGCCATGAACTGATCGAGCGAGATTGTGTTGCGAAACCCGCCGCTGCCCGGATGCGGGGCGGCAGTCAGAAAGCAGATATCCGCCGGATGCCCGCCGTCCACGTCCGGATGCGAAACGCCGCTGAACACCGTGAAATCTTCGCGATGATCGGAAAGGACATCCAAATAAGGAGAGGCTTCATAATCGCGGCCGGAAGTCTTCGGGAAAAACTGGTCGGGCAACAGGCCCAGATTATTACAGATCGCCAGCATGCGGCGAGGTTTGGTTGGCGTGAAGACTCCGCCGGCCGCATCCGTGGTCGCGCCCAGCGCCGGGCGCATGGCATCGAGCAGCGGAAGCGAGAGGACGATGCCCGCCCCGCGTAGAAACGTCCGCCGTGAAAAGCCGCGCTGGCGGTGAATGATCGGCAAGGACGACCTGGCGGACGCTTGGGCGTTTTTCATTGTCTCTCCGTTGGCTCTATTCCGTCGGGGTGAACCTTCTTGTTCGCCCCGGCGATTCTCGCGATCGACGCAGGGTGAACACAAGGTTCACCCCTACAATCAGGCCCCGTAGGGGCGAACCTTGTGTTCGCCCTCTGCCAGTTGCGCGGACGACGCGGGTGAACACGAGGTTCACCCCTACGGAAGCGGCTTTTGTAGGGGCGAACCTTGTGTTCGCCCTCTGTCGCTCGCGCGGACGGCATGGGCGAACACGAGGTTCGCCCCTACTTGTTCCGGAACAATTCGCTTTGCACGATTTCCTGAACCAGCTCGCGGATGCCGTATCCCTGCGAACGCGTATCGGCCAGGATCTTCGCAATCTGCGGCCGATCGGAAAACTGTATCGGCGCGCCGGTGGCATAGATAGCCAACTGATGCGTCAGATTCCGCGCGAGCTGTTCCTGATCGTCCAGCAGATACTTCTTGAGCTCGCGCACATCGGCAAACTGGCGGCCATCGGGCAGCTCCCCGCTGGAATCGACTTCGGGGCCGAGCGAGAAGTGATAGTAAAGCCCGTTGTGGCCGATCCCCTTCACGCGCTCACCGTCGCCGCCGATGGTGCGGTAGCGATCGCGCCACGCGCCCATCACATCGAAGCTTTCCAGGGCGAAGCCGGACGGATCGATATTGCGATGACAGGCCGCACACGTCGCCTCGCTGCGATGGCGGGCAAGCTGCTCGCGGATGGTCGTCGCGCCACGGATATCCGGCTCGACCGCCGGCACGCCCGCCGGCGGCGGAGGGGGCGGCTTGCCCAGCAGCCGCGTCATGATCCACGCGCCGCGCTTCACCGGCGAGGTGCTTGTGCCGTTGGATGTCACCTTCAGTACGCTGCCCTGCGTGAGCAATCCGCCGCGCACGCTGTCGCGCGGCAGCGGCACCAGCCGCAGCTCCGCGCCGCTCACGCCGGTAATGCCGTAATGCGTCGCCAGCCGCTCGTTGAGCACCGCGAAATCCGATGCCACCAGATTTCTCGCCGGCATGTTTCGCTTCACCAGCTCGGCAAAGAAAAGCTGTGTCTCGCCGATCATCGATTCGACAAGCTGATCGTCCAACTGATAATCCGGGTACAGCTCAGCATCGGGCGACGCACCCTGAACGAATCGCACATCCAGCCAATAATCGAGGAAGGCATTGATGAGTCGCCGCGAGCGCGGATCGTTCAGCATTCGCTCGGTCTGCTCGCGCAGGATTTCAGACTGATGCAGCTTGCCCGCGTGCGCGAGCTGATTCAATTCCTCATCCGGAACCGAATTCCACAGGAAAAGCGAAAGCCGATTGGCCAGCGCCACATCATCCAGCGGCCCCGGCTTCTCATCCAGATACAAAAATGCCGGAGAGCTCAGCACGCCCGTGTAAGCGGCGACCATCGCATCGGTAAAGTTGTATCCCGACTGCATCGCATCATGTACGACGCCCAGAAATCGCGCCACATCCACATCCTGCACCGGCCGGCGATAGACATGCTGCATGAATCGCCGCAGCAATCTTTCCGCATCGCCCGGATCCTGCGAAATCACCTCAACGCCCGGCGGCGGCGCGGGCCGGCGAAATCCGGGGCCTCCGTTGCGTCCAGGCCGCGCCACTTCCGCTATCGCGGGGCGATCTTTCGTGGGCAAATCGCCGAACAAAAGCTGATGACTTGCCGGCGGCCACTGCTCGACCAGCGGCCCGTCCACTTCCATCCAGTTAAACGCCACGCCCGGCGCGCCGTCGGCTTCCTGTAACGGATTCTTGTGATCCGGCGGACGCGAGCGGAAAAAGCGTGCGGCATCCGGGCGAATTGTTTCCCCCGCCAGCATGTACGCTTCGATCTCGTGCAGCGTCGGCCCCGGCCCCACATCGAAGCTTGCCAGCTTGCGCAAAGATCGCGGCGGCGTTTCCGCGTAAATCGTCACCGGCTCGGGCCGCCGGCCTTCGGTTGCCTTCTTGAAATCGGGCGATACCCAGAACGTGTAAGCCAGAAAGCGCAGCCGATACTTGCCCGAAATCGGCGCACGAAAACTTCCGAAACGAATCTCCGTCGGCTCGTAGCTGCTGACGACAATCCCCATCGCCTCCTGCGCGCGAATCGCCGGATCGTCCGACCTGACTGGCCGCGGCGAATTCTGCTGAATCAGATCCGTCCGCAATTCCAAGCCCACGAGTGGAATCGTCTTGCGATTGTTCGGCAGCAGCTTGAGCTTGCCGGTGAATTCGCGCTGGTCCCATGAGTCGTAGCGGGTGGTCGTGGTCTTCGGCCGCGCCGTCTGCGGCGCCATCGCTTCGTGAATCGCAAATTCAGATGCCGTCAGATATCGCGCAAGCTGAACGTGCGAGACATCCAGCGCGTCGCCGATCTTGTTGAATCCGTGGGATTGCGTGTCCTCAGGCAGAAACGATTTGACCTCAAGATAAGGCACGTCAAGCAAGTCGCTCAGCGCCTGCTCATATTCGAAGCGATTCAACCGCCGCCGCGTCGCGCGGCCCTCGCCCGCCACCCGCGCCTGATCCGCCGTCAGCAGCGTCGAAGAAAGCGCATCGTTAAACGCCTTCAGCTCCGCCGGCTCCGGCCGCTCCTTCTTCTTAGCCGGCGGCATCTCGCCGGACACGACCCGATCATTCACCTTCACCCACTCGGCAAAGCTCGCCGGATCACGCAAATCAAGCCGCAGCGCCCCCAGATCAAGTCCACCCTTCTTCGCGTCGGCGTCATGACATTCGGCACAGTTCTTTTGCAGGAATGGACGGATGTCGGTATCAGTCGCCGCACATGCCAGCGACGCGGTCAGACAAAGCCCGATGATGAAAACCAGACGTGGCAAAAGCACTCCTCGATCGGCGCGGACAATGACGGCTATAGGCAGTATCTGTCACGACGGTTCGGCGTTGAATAGGGG
>DATBDZ010000285.1:0-14370 GCA_036276235.1 Humisphaera sp.
CGTCGCTGGCATCGCAGATCAAGGCGTGGAACGAAGCGCGCAACAAGGAGGCATCGAAGGTGAATTGGCAATTCACCACCGCAGACGCGAGAATAAAGCTGCGCCATCTCTATCCACAGTTTTGAACTGGATGGCGTACTAGGTAGTATTGATGGGCCGTCAACGAAAATCCGTTGTTTTCAACCCTGTTGTCTGCCCCTGCATTTGTTGAAGGCGAGGTTCGAATTGGATGATCCAAACGACCGTATCGATCGCGCTACAAATCAGCTCGCCGCGAAAGTGATATTTGCCGGCGTGGCGGCCCTGGGCTTTGGCGTCTACATGTACGTTAAAGGCGTCCGGGACGGGACCGCCGCTGACATTTCCTTCAGCAAGCTCTTGTTCATCTGCGGTGGATTGTTGCTTCTACCGTTTTTGATTGTGTTGGCTGTCGCGCGAACAATGCGCAATGCCGACCGGTCGGCGCGGATCCGTCTTCTTATCCTACTGGGCCTTGTCATGCTCGGCTCAGTCATTGCGGTTTTCGTGTTGAGAGGATAATTAAACACGAATCCGGCCCTGAGTATTCCGCTGTCCCTAGTCCACCCGTAAATCCGTCTCAACGTCCCCCGAATCATCCGGAACCGTGACGGGCTTTTCTTCCTTGGCGTGATCTTTTGCTTCGCCGTTGAGGCCTAGTTCTTCCATTAACTTGGCGGGAACTTCACCCGTGTTTTTGCATTTGGGGTATCCGCTGCAGCCCAGGAATCTTCCTCGGCGGCCGGTGCGGATGATCATCGGTTTGCCGCACTCGTCGCAATCGATGTCGGTGGGAATCGAGGCGCGGCCGTTGGCCGAGCCGGGGGCGGCGGGGTTTTCGCCTACGATTTTCGCCGCCATTTCTCTGGCCTTTTCCGCGCCTTCCTGGAGCAGCGGCAGGAGTTTTTCTACCTGCGCCAAGTCGGGGCCGGCGAGCTTCTTGACCATCTTTGTGCTACGGCACTTGGGGAAGCTCGAGCAGCCGAGGAACGGGCCGCGCTTGCTATCGCGCAGGAGCATGGGGCTCCCGCACTTCTCGCAGGCGACCGTCGTTTTGATCGGCGGCGCTTTGGGCGGAAGGGGTTTGCCTTCCTTATCGAGGTTGATGATGGTGGCGCAGGAAGGCTCGCCCTTCTCGTTTTTCTCGGCGTATCCGCTGCAGCCCAAAAACTCGCCGAAGCGTCCGCGGCGTTTGATCATGTCGCGCCCGCAGACGGGGCATTTGTATTCACTGACTTCGCGCAGCGTGGGCCTGCCTTGCGGATCGACCGGTTGCGTAGTCTTGCATTCCGCGTCGCTGCAGGCCAGGAAGAAGCCGTTCTTGCTGATGCGATAGAGCAGCTTCTTGCCGCACTTGGGGCAGTCGTAAGGACTGACGGCTCCGCCGGCGTGCTCGATCTTCCCCAGCGCCCCCGCCACGATCTCGTGGAACGGGATGTAGAAATCGCGCAGCAGCTTGATCCAATCGAGATGATGCTCCTCGATCTCATCGAGCTGCCCTTCCATGCCGGCGGTGAACTGCACATCCATGATCTTGGGGAACGCCTGGATCAGCTTGTCGGTAACGACCTTGCCAAGCAGCGTCGCGAAGAATCGGCGATCCTGCTGCTGCACATACTCGCGATCCTGGATCGTCTGGATGGTGCTTGCGTAAGTGCTGGGGCGCCCGATGCCCAATTGCTCCATCGCCTTCACGAGCGATGCTTCGGTGTATCGCGCTGGCGGCTGCGTGAAGTGCTGCGAGGGGTTGATATCGATCGGCCAGACGTTTTGCGCTTCGTGCAGTTCGGGCAGAAGCTGATCTTCGCTGGAGACGCCGGCCACTTTCATGAACCCGTCGAAGACGAGCTTGCGGCCGCTGGCGCGGAAGAGTGCATCGCCGGTGTTGGTTTTTGCGGCGAGCGTCACAGTCGTCTGATCGAACTGCGCCGGCGGCATTTGGCAGGCGACGAAGCGCCGCCAGATCAGATCGTAGAGGCGCGATTCATCGCCGCTGAGTTTTTCGCGTGCCGCCTGCGGCGAGAGCGTGACATCGGTCGGCCGGATTGCCTCGTGGGCTTCCTGCGCGCTCTTGTTTGAGGAGGCGTAGGTGTTGGGCTGCTCAGGGAGATATTCCTTCCCGAACTCCTTGGGGATGTAGGAGCGCACCATGTTCAGCGCCTCGGCCGAAAGATTGGTCGAGTCGGTCCGCATGTAAGTGATGTAGCCGGACTCATACAGGCCTTGGGCGATCTTCATCGTGCGCTGCGCGCCAAAGCCCAGGCGGGTGGAAGCATCCTGTTGCAGCGAACTGGTGATGAACGGGCCCGACGGGCGGCGGGAAGTTCGCTTTTTCTCGATCGAGCGGACGGCAAAATTAGGGCAGGAGCCCAGGCGACCGACGAAGCTCGTCAGATTCTTCGCGGAGCCTTTAGCTTCGGCATCTTCAGTTGTATTCACTTTATCGATGACGAACCCCAGCAGCTCGGCGGCTTTCCGGGCGTCATCTTTATTAGTTGCTTCGAACTTCTTCCCCGCCAGCTCAACAAGCTCGGCGGTGAAGGCGCCATGATCGGCCAGCCATTTCTCTCGCTCGATCTTCGTGCGCTCGCCGTTCCCGGTATTCGTCAGGAAATCGTGCCATTGCGCTGATAGCGTCTTGCAGCCCGTAGCGCCATCGCTGGGCGCGGCAAAGATGCCGTGGATGTGCCAGTATTCGGCAGGGATGAAGGCTTCAATCTCACGCTCTTTTTCGACGACGAGACGCACCGTGACGCTCTGCACGCGTCCGGCGCTTAAGCCGCGGGCGACTTTGCGCCACAGGAGCGGGGAGATTTCGTAGCCGACGATGCGGTCGAGAATGCGCCGGGCCTGCTGGGCGTTGACGCGATCGATATCAATGGCCAGCGGCGAGCGGAAGGCCTTCTGGATCTCCGCCTTGGTGATGGCATTAAAGATAACGCGGCGGACCTTCTCATCCGGAATGCCCAGGGCTTCTTTGAGGTGCCAGGCGATGGCTTCGCCCTCACGGTCCAAGTCGGTTGCGAGGTAGACGTTTTCGCTCTGCTTGGCGAGCTTCTTCAGCTCGCTGATGAGCTTGTCCTTCTTTTCGATGATCTCGTATTCAGGGACAAAGGTGACCAGATCGACGCCCATTCCTTTAGAGGGCAAATCGCGGACGTGGCCCATGCTTGCCTTCACGACGTAATTGTCGCCAAGGTATTTATTGATCGTCTTTGCCTTTGCAGGCGATTCGACGATGACGAGGTTTTTGCCGTTCTTGGCCATATATATAATGCCGGGCCGATAGGTCGCCGCAGCGCCCGTCGTATCGGCCTCGTAGGGGCCGGCCTTGACGACTTTGCCGGGAATAACGCCGGGACGACACTTGGGGCTCGTTTATCGGTCATTCCCGCGGCGGGTGCCGCAGCGGCAAGGTCCGGCGATAAAGGGCGGGCAGTTTGATCGAGCGGCCAATGGCCTGTCAAGGGCGGCTGCCCAACCCACCGAACAGCCGATACTACGCCGGCCGGCGGTGGGGGTTCTACTTTGGAGCGGGCTGGGCGGTGGGATAGTCGTGCGTAACTGCTTAAAATCGCAAGTTTTGTGATTGAGTCAAAAAGATCGGCGGGCACCGGGCTTTAGCGGGTGGGGAGGGTGACGATCACGCGGAATCCCGTGGATTTGAGCGATTCGGTGGGCCGCCGACTGCCGGCGCGCATGTTGCCGGCGGCGACCGCGTTGGCGGTGTAGGCGGCACCGCGAACCGTATGGTTGGCGGGATCGCCGCTTTGCGAGCCCGTAGGATCGCTGTCGCCGGTCGCGGCGTCGTCGCTGTACAAATCGGCGGTAAATTCGCGGATGTTGCCGAGCATGTCGTAAAGGCCCCAAGGGTTCGGCTGCTTCTGGCCGACCGGGTGTGGCTTGCCGCCGGAGTTGGCGCCAAACCATGCGATCTTGTCGAGGTCAGCAGTGGTCGATCCGTTGTAATACGGCGTGGTGGTGCCGGCGCGGCAAGCGTATTCCCATTGTGCTTCGGTCGGCAGCCGAACGTCTTTGCCGGTGAGCCTGGACATCTTCCGGCACAACTCCTCGGCGTCCTTGACAGCGACGTTGTGAACGCCGATATCATCACCCTTCTCAATGCTGGGGTTTGCGCCCATCACCTTCTGATACTGTGCCTGCGTGAATTCAAACTTGCCCATGTAGAACGGCTTGGTGATCGTGACCTTGTGTTGCGCTTCGGAGGCAGCCTCCTTCGGCGTTTTAGCTTCGCCGGCCGGGCTGCCCATGGTGAAGCTACCGGCAGGGATCAGGACACCTTCCCATTTGATGCCGTCGCCGAGATCGAGGGTAAGCGTGGGGGCCAAATGAGCGCGGGTGCCGTATTCCGTCCGGGATTCTTTGCCATCCCAGAGGGGCCATGTGGGAGAGTCGGCTCTGGCAAGAGGTGCAATAAGCAGGGCGACAATCAAACCAAGCATGGCAAGTTTCATTTTGGCCTCCTGAGTCGAGCGATATCTTGACCGCCATGGCGGCCTTCGCCAAGTCCGACCGGACGAGGGCGCTCCCCTTCCTACTTGTCCCCCAGCACTTCGATCACGAGATAAAGTAGCTTCCCCGCGTCATCTTTTTCTGAGCGTGATGTGGCCGGCAGCGCGGCGACGAGCACGGGCTTTCCAACGGGGACAGCGATGCTGGTATGAAACTGTTGAACCTGGATATCGACGCGATCGATCGTGGCGGGTGCGTCCATGTTCATTGGTTGGGTTGTTGGGGCCAGGGGCGAGGGGCGAATGCCGTTCCAGTCGCTGACGATGTTTTCGATGTCGATCAGCGCGGTGGGACTGCCGGGCGGGACCATGGGAATCAGTTGCAGCGAGATGCCATCCTGCACGATGGCGGCATCGGGCTGATAGGCGGCGACGCCCGTGCCGACGGCTGCCGTTAATCCGGTGATTACGGTTTTGGCTTTTCCCGAGGAGAGCCGAACAGTCTGTCCGTTGAAGCAAGTGATCTGTGCGCGGTACTTCATCGCGCCGGCCGGAAGCTTTTCCAGGTCCGCGGGATTGATGATCCGAATGGCGGCGGAATCTCCCGCCTGACGTGCGGGCTGGGCGAGCTGCTGCATCTGGCCGGAATCCAGAAGGATCCATCGGGCCACGACCGTCACGAGGCGCGCGCTATTCTCGCGAAGCTGTGATAACAATGTTTGAATCGCTTGATGGTTTTCGGCGGTTTGTGAAACGACCATCATGCCATGGACCATGCGGATAGCGCCGATGGTGCCGCCGGTATCGCGCCAGCTTTCGGGCGCCACGGTCTCCAGGATGAGAAGTCTGATTTCATCGACCGGTGAATCGGCCGCATTGGGCTTGGCCTTTGCGGATGGTGGGCCGCCGCCCACGCCTCCGCCTTGGCCGCTATCGAGTACTGGTTTGGGCTCGCCGATCTTGGTGGGAGGAACGATTGTGGAGCTTTCGTTGCGATCGGCGCCGTTCCAAAGAAGATCTCGAATGTCATAGACTTTGGTCACGACATCTGGTTTGCCGGCGTCGGCGATTTTGCGGGCTGGTTCCTGCTGCGCGAGCGCGGAGCCGGCGAACATTAATAGAAAGAGGCCGACGGCGATTGATATCGCTTTCATGAGCTTCTCCTCGTTGAGGTTCTTAGGGTTCCAGTTCACTTGTCGTAAATTCCGATTGGACAGCCGCCAGGATTGGCGCGAGCGCGGAATTTTGCCGCGCCTCGGCGACGGCAATCCGGGCCTGATTTCCGCGGCTGAGCAGCAGCGCCGCCAGCGCCTCGCGGCGGTTAACGTTGTTCTGAATGCGGCTGACGAGTTGCGCCGTCGTGTACGGCCCGTCGATATGACCCAGCGCGCGTGCCGCCGAAAGGCGGTCGGTGACTCGCGATGTGTTGAGCGCGGCGATCAACTGCTGCACCGGCGGATGATTCATCTGATCAAGGGCATCCAAAGCGACGGCGCGCGTTCGGGGATCTTCCACGAGGCGCAAGTAGTCGCCCATTGCCGCCGCTGGATCGCGCTGCAGCGCGGCGGCAATGAGCTGCCTCCGCTCTGCATCGTCGCGGGCCGCGGGCAACAGCCGCCAAAGCATCGGCAGACTTGCGAGGCGGCAGATCGAAGTGAGTGCATCCTGGCGCGTGCGCGGCTGGCGCAGGAGCGGTACCAGAAACGTCGCCGAGTCTTCGGTGCCGACAAACGCCAACATACGAATGGCGGCGGATTGTGCCGGGTCGTTCGCAGACTCCGCTCGCTTGCGAAGATTTGCGATGAGGGCAGCGGAGCCGACGCGGCGTTGCAGGTCGGCGGCCAACGCTGCTGGATCAGTTCCGGCTTGGCGCGCGAGCTGTTGCAGCGCGTCATCGATAGCCGCTTGCCCCTGTTTCGCGGCGAGCAGCGGTGGCCGCGCCAGTTCCTTGCGAATCGCCAATGCTTCCAGCGGCGTCGGAGAGCGCGGAACAAACGATGCCGGCAAAACGATGGCCGCTGTTTCCTGCGGAGGCTCGGCCACTGCAATGATCGGTGGATGAGACGCATGCTGTCGGGACAGAAGGATCGCAGCCGTGGTGCCGGCGATTAGCACTGTCGCGGCCATTGCGAGAATTGGCCGCCGGCTCCGTCGTCGTGATGGAGAAACGCGATCCCACATATCCTCCAGACGATCGATCGCCGCCGGTGAAGGCTCGGGCGAATGAGCTTGCGCGAGCAGATCATCCAGCGGATCGGAAGATTGTTGCAGATCACGTTGCATCTTGGGTCCAATGTGCCGGCAAGTGCCGGGCAAGCCGCTCGCGCAGTCGGCGGCGGGCCAGATGAAGATTTGTTCTCACGTTCTGCTCGTTGGTTTCCAAAACCGTTGCTGCTTCGCTGATTGAGTGATTTTCGTACGCCACCAGCACCAGCACTTCGCGTTGCCGATCCGGAAGGCGGCTGACTTCGCGGGCGATTTCACGGGCGATCTCCTGATCGATTAACTGCCCCGGCGGATCGGCCGCCCGCGCATCGACCGGATCATCAACCAGCTCCTGATCGGCCCGCGCCGAGCGGGAACGATCGCGCGAAACGTTGACGATGATGCGAAAAAACCAGCTGCGAAAGCTCGAATCGCCGCGAAAGCTCCGCCAGCCGCGAGCGGCCTGAAAGAGCGACTGCTGCACAATTTCCTCGGCAGCGTCGGGATCACCGCAGAGGCGCGTGGCGAATCGGAGAGCCGCCGCAAGTTGGCCGCGAACCAGTCGATCCAGGTCGCTTGCGTCCACGCCTTCGCCTCGCGGTCTGCTCCCCGCCGAATGTTAGACGGCGGAGGCGTGAATCTTGTTAAGGGAAAATTCCCAGAATGATCCAGAGCTTTCGGGCGGCAATTTGTCTCGCCGAATTCATTCTCAGGCAGTCCATCGCCACTCGGCCGATCGGTGTGCGCGCGATGACGGCGCCATCACGATCGTATTGGCAATCACCAGGCGCGCGCCGTTAACGTTATCGATGCCGCCGCCGGCGGGGTGGGCGCCGTCGCCGACTGTGATGCTGTTGTCGGTGACGGTGCTGTCGTCGAGCGTGACGATTCCCAGATTTTCGATGCCCGCGCCGCGGATGTCGCTGCTATTGCCGGAGACAGTGGAGTTGGTGAGGGTGATCGTGCCGAGGTTGTCGATGCCGCCGCCGCGGCCGTAGGTGAACGTTTCGCCGAAGAGACCGACGGGGGCCATGTTCCCGGAGATCGTCGAGTCATTGATGCTGGCGACGCCGTCGTTGTAGATGCCGGCCCCATTGGCATACATCGCGGTGTTGCCGGAGACGGTGCTTTGGTTGAGAGTCAGCACGCCGCTGTTATTGATGCCACCGCCGTACTGGTTCTGGGTCTGGTTAGCGGAAATCACACTCCGTGTTATGACGGCGCGGCCGGTGTTGATGATGCCGCCGAACGAGCCTTCATTATTGGAAATGACACTGTTGGTCAGTGTGAGATCGCCGTTGTTGAACAGGCCGCCGGTGGAAAAGATTGGGCCGCCGGCGTTGATGTCGCCGCCGTCGGCGATATTGATGTTGGACAAGCGCGCGACGACTCCCCTGCCGATGGTCATAACATCGCTTTGCTTATTGCCGCTGATGGTGACGCCGGCGGCCGGGCCGGCAAGGGTAATTGCGCCAAATGTATTGCCGCTGAGATTGAGTTCTGTTCCATTGAGCCGGATAACTTTCGGAGTGGCAAATAGAGAGGGGTCAAACCCGATCGAAATTGGACCCAGGCTCCGGTTGGCGAGATCGATCGCATCGCGCAAGCTCACAATCTTGCTGCCGGCGGGTCGGTGCGATCGGCGATTGTGTTGACCATCACGCTGAGCAGCTTGGCGGTGGAAACATCGACTGCAACCGTCGCCAGATTCGAGCGGTCGCCGAAGCGATCGGTCATGGAAATGCTCACCGCTAAGTTACCGCCCGCCGTGAAACGGTGGGTGCGCGATCCGAGTTGGCTTCCAGCGGTGAGCTTCAACGCCGCGAGCGGTGAGCCATCACCCCAGTCGATACTGACGACAAATGGAGCCGAGCCTGCCGGCGCGGTGAATTCTCCAACGTGTACGGAAACCGGTTTTCCTGCCGGCACGTGCTGGGGCGCTGAAGGAGCGACCTGAATCTTCACGGGCGACTGCGTCTGCACCGCGCCGATGTCCAGGGCGCCGCCGACGGTGCGCGGGAGGCCGCGCTGATCGGCGGTCAATCCATTTGGAAGCACGGTCAGTGAACCCGCGCCAATCGCGGGGCTGCCGGCCAGGGGCGGCCGCGTCTGCGTGGGGCCGCCGTAGTTTCCCAGCGGCGCAAGGCGCGGGTCGATCGGCGCGAAGCTGTTTCCCACCAAATCTGAGGCAATCCATCCGGTGCTTCGCTGCCCATTGCCTACCAGATTATGCCCCAGGGAGTTCACGTGCGCCGCGAATGTTGTCACATCGGCCGGAAAGGAATCGAAGGGACCGTCGAAATAGTCTGCGATGATGGTGTTCGAACAGGTCATCGCAATGCCGGTAAGTTGCGGGGAGAAATAAATCCCGCCATGGGCGTTGTTGGTAATGGTGCTGTCCTGGAGCGTGAGCACGCCATCACTGTAAATGCCGCCGATGTTGTTGACGGCCGTGTTGCCCGACACGGTGCTATTCCGCAGGGTCAGAACTGACGGCGACCCGCCATAGCTATCGATCGCGCCGGCGGTATTGTCGGCAATCGTGCAATCGATAAGCGTGAGCGTACCTTCGTTTTGCACGGCGGCTTCGTCGCCCGAATTGCCGCCGATGGTGCAATCGACGAGTGTGAGATCAGCGGCGTTGTCGATCGCGCCGGGCGCCTTAAATGGAAGGCCGAAAAAGGTGACATTTTTCGCCCTTTGCGGATCGCTCGGCAACACGAGAACCGTTCACCACGCCGTGTACGAGCCTCAGGCGAGGGCACGGATTCTCCTCGCGCCGCGAGCCTCATACGCTATTTGATTCCCGATGGTTCCTCGATTTTCTCAAACCCCAGCTTAACCAGCACTTCCCCTGCCGCCGGCTCGTCGATCCAATCGACGTGGCCGTCGGCGTAGAGAATGTTCATGCCGTCACCGTCATGGTTTGCGGGCAACTCGAGCGCGAGAATCGCATCTTTGTCCAGGGGCGTTGATTTGCCTTTACCGTAGTAGATGTAGGAGCAATGAGCCGAGTTCGCGAGATGCGCGGCCTGCTCGCCCGGTGTTTGTCCCGGCGCACGCTCATCGTTTGATGCGGGGCAAATCAGTACGTCAGGCGTAATGTATTCACGCGCCACGAGCACCGAGAGGTCATCGGGCAATTTCCCCTGATCGTCCTGGGCGTACATGGAGAGCGCCATTCCGATGAGTCTCAAGTTCGAAGCACACCTGATGCGGCGGGCCCGCACGCTCCCGCGTTTGTACAAGGGTTCCTGGGACCGCATGAACCATGTCGTCTGGTGAATCGCCCCGATGACGGACATCCCTGAAACAAACATCAGCAGCACGATGGCAAAGCCGCTCAAAGTCCAGCGCCACTTCCAGCTTGTTTGCGGAACATTCGCGTCTGTGCGCGTCGCGCGCACCTCCCGATAGAGCCATCGCAGGAACAGTTGTGATCCGACGATAAGTAGAAACGCGTATACAGCAGCGCTTCCGATCAAATCCCAGCGAAAATGAACCTGCCTCGCCGTGCGCGAGATGAAGGTTATCCACCCGAACAACAGCTCCATCGGCATTTCAACTGGCACCGGGAAGCCCAGGCACGCCGCGATGTTGTAGAGGACAAACGCGACGACGAGAATCGCAAGAACTCTTTTGCGTCTTCGTGTCACTTGGGCGGTTCCCCCTTGAGACGATACGTCGCCCCATGATGCTCCCATGCGCCCGGCGTCATCAGCTCGCGCGCTCCGGAAATCATCGTCAACACCACCATGAAAAGCATCCCCCACAAAAACGTCAGCCCGAGCGATTTGCCATAGCTCAAGCGCGGCAGCCCTGCAAAACTGCTGCGCAATCCGTTCCAGATCCACTGAATCAGTTTGGCCGAGCCAAAGAAGAGCAGGAGAAAGAACGAAATCGTTTCAATCCGCATGCGCGGCACATCGCGCAAAACAAATGGCGCGGGCATTCCGCCGTACGCGCAGCACGGAAATACAAACATCAACAATGTAAAGACGAGGAAATGTGAACGGCGCCCTTTGAGCATTTGCATGGGCGAGCCCCGCTCGCCGGTTGACAACAGTTATACGCAGCTTCCCCCGAATGGTCGCAATAATTCGAATCTCTCCTCCCTAAGCCGCTTGCCGGCTTCGCGCTTTACCCTCGCGCCACAATCTCCCATATAATCCACCCCAGTGGCGGTTTCCGACGACATTCTTGAGCGGGCGCGCAAGCTCAATCGCGAAGCCGCGCAGGTCGTGCTGACCGAATCCTACACCGCAGTCTGGCGGCTCTCTCATGCGATCGTCGGCAAACAAGCCGCAGCCCGCAAGGTCGTCGATAAGGTGCTGCAAACGAGCCTGAAGGTCATGCCCAAATGGCGGCCGGCGCTGGCGCCGACCAACTGGTTTCATCATCACACCTTGCTGAACAGCCGACTGGCGGCTGATCCACCGCCGCCGCTGAAGGAGGATTTGCTGGTGACCAACGCCGCCGATCCGACGCCGCAGTATCTGGCGTTTGTCGGCGCATTGCGCAAGCTGCCAATCCAGCAGCGCGAGGCATTGATCCTCAGCCACGGCGAAAAGATGAGCGAGCGCCAGCTCGG
The DNA here is from genome assembly GCA_036276235.1 of Humisphaera sp. GTDB lineage: Bacteria > Planctomycetota > Phycisphaerae > Tepidisphaerales > Tepidisphaeraceae > JANWHF01. The sequence continues at coordinate 11,287 of DATBDZ010000285.1, forward strand.
CGTGGCGATGGATAACTCAACCACCGCCGCCGCCAATCATCTCCGCGCCGCCAAACAAAGCCTGGATGAAGTCACCGGCGGCGACTGCAAGCCGCTGCTGGAGCAGATGGCGGTGGCGTATGAAAAGCTCGGCCCCAGCGAGAGCACGGTCGTCCCGTACATTCGGCGGCAGATCGAGAACGCAATTTGGCGTCGCCGCATGCGCCGATTGATCCGCAGACTGTTCATTCTCGCGCTGCTGAGCGCGCTGGCGTATGAAGCCTGGCTGAATCGCGAGCAGTTGATTCAGACCTATCATTCGATCGTGGATTGGTACAAGGCGTATTGGAAGTGAGCGTGGTCGAGAATTATTTTCGTAGCACGGCTTTTCAAGCCGTGCGAGCGATGTGATATGTCTAAACACCTGCGGATCGAAACGTTTGCGTCGATTGACGTCGCTGACATGGGTTGAAAACTCATGCCACGGATAGCTTGATGATCTTCCCTTTATGATCCTCTCCATATTCCTTTATCTGCTTCTGGCAGCCATTCTTGTTGTGGGCTTGTACATCAACCTCGTGAACGCACCGGGCTTGTGGGTGATGGTCGCCGCGACGATTGGCTTCGCATTGCTGACGCATTTCAGATTCGTCGGCCTTTACACAATCTGCGCGATTGTCGTGCTCGCGGGCATCGCCGAAGTGATTGATTTTCTCGCCTCCGGCGCGGCGGCGAAAAAGGTCGGCGCCAGCAAAGCCGGAATCATCGGCGCCATCATCGGCGGAATTTTCGGCGCGATCTTTCTGACGGTAGCAGTCCCCGTGATCGGAACAATCCTCGGCGTCTGCCTGGGCACGTTTTTCGGTGCGCTGGTCGGCGAAATCTTCGTCGGCTCAGATCTAGGCAATTCGCTGCGCGTTGGCGTCGGCGCAGTGAAAGGAAGATTGCTGGGCCTTTTCACCAAGCTGCTGTTTGGCTGCATTATTCTGGGTTTGGTGCTGATCATGGCGCTGCCGCTGCCGTGGCGGAACAAGGCCGCAGCGCGATCCCTCCCGCCGGCACCGGCGACGACATTGCCGCACTAGCTCACGGTTGCCGCCGCGTTGTCGGCTGTGTGCTCGCGGCCAGCCGCTGTTTCATTTCAGCTACGCGCGCGGCAAGATTTGCAGAGCCGATCAACCATTCGACATGTCCATCGCCGCCCAGGATGTTGCCGCCGTTTCCTTCGTTGGGCTGCCGCTCATAGGCGAGAATGTCTCCTGAGCCGAAGTCGGCCAGATGATGCCCAGCGCCCAGATATGCGTACGAGTTATGGCCCGGCCGCGCCAGCTCAATCGCCAGCGGCTCAGACTTTCCCGTGGCGATCGTGTCCTTGCTTTCAGGGCAGACAAGATTCTCCGGCACCAGATCCCCCGACAATGCAAGCTCCTCAATCGACGACGGCAGCCGGTCTTGATGCGCTTGAGCGTACAGAATCATCGCCAGGCCGATCTGCCGCAGATTTGAAGCACACGGCACGCGATTCGACGACGCACGGGCATATTGCAACATGGCGTTGAGCCCAAGCGCGCCGAACGCAATTAAATGGAGCGAAAACACCAGGGAAATACGTTCGCGACGAAAAAGCAGAACCCCATTCATCATCAGCAGAATCGCCAGGAGCAGCAAAATCGCGGTTGTGAGCATCACGCCGTTGCCTTCGCCCTTGCCGGTCGCATGCGCGAACGTGAATCCGATGAGGCCGGCTACTGTTGCCGCGATGCAACTGGCGACGCCCAAAAAATTGAGCGGCCTACGCCGCCGGTCGCCTGGCAGATCAGCATCGGGTGTTGACGTCATCGTGAGCCTTGCAAAGCCGCCCGACATAAGTGTAGTTGCCCACCGGGATGATCACTTGGTCGGCGCCGTTGAAGAGGTATACGCACTGTGCGGCCCTTGGGTGGCCGATTGAGCTGTCGCAAGAAGATGCTGCTTTGTCTCCCGGAGGCGCTTTTCGAACTCTGAGGCCGTCTGAAACTCGACGTGCTCATCTCCGAAAAGCACGAAGTAACCTTCAGGATGATTTGTCGGCCGGTCGTAGGCGAGCACCCATTGACTGTCGAAGTCAGTCGCAGGCCGTCCGGCTCCAAGATAGATGTACGAGCAATGGCCCGGCTGCTTCAATTCTTCCGTAAGAGGCAGGGTCTGGCCTGTGGCTCTCTTATCACCTGATGACGGACACACCAGAAGTTCCGTCGCGAGGTCCTCAGAGATGACAAGCTCTTCAAGTGAAACGGGGAGTCGGCCATCGTGGTCGCGCGCATACATGTAGATTCCAAGCCCCAACTGTCTCAGGTTCGAGGCGCAGGGAAGACGATTGCTTGACGCGCGTTCGACGGCCGCAATCCGCAGGACTCCTGTAACCGCAAGCATGATAAAAGCGAACGAAAGCAGAAGCGTTGTTCTCTCCGTTCGCCGAACGAATATCGAGCCGATCATCAATATGAACGCAACAAATGTGGCCAGGCCGCACCCAATGAGAACCGGCACTCCATCTCCTTTCCCAGCATGAGGCGCGGCGATGAAAGCAATGACGGCCGTAATCAAGCCGATCAAGCAAGCCCAGCGCGCAACGCGATTTGGTGGCAGCCGTGGCTGGTTTGTGCCTGAGGGTCTTTGGGGATCATTGCTCATCAGGAACTAATACGAGTTCGTTGCGGGCTCCGATTATAAAAAAATTTTTCGCGCGCCGACGAGGACTCATTATCGCCTGCAACTCTCGGCCGCCACATCATTTAACTTAATCCTAACGCACTCCGCTTTCCCGCGGCCAAAAAATCTTCGAATTTTGCATTTTTCGCGTAAGGGTTTTCGGAACCGAGCGATTCACAACTCGTTAATCAACAGTCACTTACGATCCGCAAATCCGCACGACCCGGGTGCCGGCCGTAAGTCACGTTCTCGCCACGAGTTAACCTAACAAAACATTGACAAAGTGTATGTACTATAGAGGGGTGTGCAAGAAGAAGCTGTGTTCGAGATGGGAGCAGGCCTCTCGCTGTCGGAGTTCAGGATCAGGCAGCAAACCGGCTCAAGCTGCGGTGATTAAGAGTCATCGTGGTGAAC
>DATBDZ010000286.1:0-2465 GCA_036276235.1 Humisphaera sp.
CGAATTTGCACGGGTTTCATGAGCAGCGTTATTGCAAGACGCCCGAGGGAATGCAACGAAAATGCCTAGCTCCCTCTCCCCTGACTTCGACGAGCTCAGTCGAGTCGTACTCAGTGGAGAGGGTTCTGAGCGGCGCGCCCCGTGCCACGCGCTACCAAAGCACCCATTCCCCCGACTTCAGGACATACCATCCCAGCAGAAAATTCGTGACGCCGTGCATGATGATGCACGCGCCAAGGCTTCGCGTGATGATCAGCAGCAATCCGACGAGCAGACCCCAGACGATCGCCGTGATCCATTGGATGTGGACGCTGCTGAATAGCAGCGAGACGATGATCAGCGCTTTCCAATCCGGCTCGCCCACTTGGGCGAGCTTGAAGTTGTTGGGCGCGCTGATCGTCCGCCACAGATAGTCGCGCCAGAAAAGTTCTTCCATGACCGGCACGAGCAGAGCCGCCCCGGCCCAGCGGATTGTGATGAATGCCCAGCGCGCCGTCGGTGAATGAATCTTCTCAAACGGATTAAACGTCTCCGCGGAAAATGTCGGATAGTGCGGCCAATACCGGACGAGCAGATGTTCCATTCCCACCCACTGCACGATTCCGATAACGCCGAAGATGATCCCCAGCCACCAGTAGTTCCAGCGAATCTTGGTGTAATGCCGCCAACCGACGATGAGGAAGATGGGCACGACAAACGTTTTGATGACATAGGCGGGAATGTAGAGGGCAGGCCAGCTTCCGATGAATACGAACAGGAGGAAAGCCGCCATGGGCAGGATGTACGCGAGCTCGTCGTGGGGGGGTCGTTGGGGGCGGGGTTCAGGGTTCAGGGTTCGGGGTTCAGGAATTCCATTGCCACTCATTGTTCATCCCCTTACCGGTTGCCCGGAAAGCGATCGACGTCATGCTCTGTCTGAACCCTGAACCCTGAACCCTACGTCTGTCGAAACATTGCAAAACTCGCCGTGTGGCCGTGCATGAAATTCTTTTCGCCTACTGGGCCGAATTCGCCGGCGGCGAAGAACCCGGCGATCGGAGTTTGCGGCAGGATTCGCCGCGAGGCGCCGATATCGTGCCCCGGCGCATCAAACATCCGCTGCCCGCGGCCATTGCAACTGAAGAGCAAGCCGCCGGCGGCGGGGGCGCCCAGCCGCTGCGGCTCAAGCATCATCGACAAATCCTCGTCGGCGGTTTGAGCGTCCCGCACGTGAAATTGGATGGTTTGTCCTGTTCGCACATAGTCCGCCACCGCGATCGCGCCCTTGTCCTCGTGGATATCGATGACGTTTCGCACCAGAAAATCGCCGCGGCCGAAGCGCTCGCGGTATTCGCTGATCGCCTGCCCGACCATCAGGCCGTTCTGCAGAAGATGTTGATCCTGCTCGGGCATCTGCGCGATTGAGTCGCGCAGTGCCGCCAGCGCCGGCTTGCCGCCGAGCTGCTCGATTACGTTTTCATGCGATTTTGTGACAATTAATGTGCGGCCGATCGGTTTGCAACCCTGGCTGACGACCGTCTGCACGTCGATCGGCCCGCTGAGGCTCACGCCGACCATTCCCTGATCGTAGATCTCATCGTTGCGGACGATGGCGTTTTGCCCCGGCCGCCGCGCCGCGCTGGCCATCCCGCCGACGATCGGCAGCCCCGGCAGCTCATCATCCACCGCGCGGAAAAGATGCGACATGGGCGCGGAGAAGGGATCGCCAAAGCAAATGAGCGCGCGGGTTTCCGCGCCGGCGCCCAGGCGTTCGCGCATCGCCGGGGGATCAGCCAGAACTTCCTGCCACGCATCCTGGCCGGCGACATGAAAGGGATGCAGCCGCACGTTGGGCACACTGGCGACCAGCAGGGCCAGGCCTGGCGAGCGTTCGATTTCGCGCTCGCCGCCGATGACACCCTCGGCGCTGCAGCCGACGAGGCATTGCGGATCCAGCTCGAGCCATAGCCGCTCGATCAGCCGTTCGGCTTCCTTGCGGTGATGGTCGGTGAAGAAAACGAACCCAAGATCGATCTGCCCGGCAAGCGCCTCGCGCGAAGACTCAATGACACGCGAGGCGGCGTCATCGGTCGATTCGTCGTCGGCAATGGAAGAATGAAATCGCAAAGTCAAAGTCCTCAAGCATGATTGTGTGGATTGGCAGGCAGCGCGGCAAGGGGGATAAATCCCGGCTTGCCCTGACTTGCCGCATGTAGGCCGGGATTATCCCGCCGCTCGTTTTCCGTGGGGTGGGTGTACTCGTCTACCACGGCCGACAAACGGTGGGCGAGCAGACCCGCAGCAAAGATCCATCGTCATGCTGAGGTACTCGCAAGCTCTTGGCCCGTTCGCGCGAGCAAGCCAGATGCTTCGGAGTACCTCAGCATGACAGCTTCCCTTTGGCAGCGAAAATCGGCGGGATAAATCCCGCCCTACATTGCGCAGTCCTGTAGGGTGGGTGTACTCGCCCACCACGAGCGGTAAAT
>DATBDZ010000287.1:0-27830 GCA_036276235.1 Humisphaera sp.
ATCTCGTGCGCGACGCCCGCCGCCAGGAATCCGACGCTGGCCAATCGCTCTGATCGAACCAATTCGGTGCTCTTGGCGACGACCATCTTTTCCATACCGCGATGAAGTCCGTCGAGTTCTGCCGACATGTTGTCAAATGCCCGCGCGACTTGCGAAAACTCTCCACTCGAATCGTCCACCTGCCCGGCGGAATTCGCCAGATCGCTCTTCTCGATGCGCGAGTGCAGCTTGAACAGCGGGACCAGAATCGATCGATATTGAGCGGCACCCAGAGCCGAAAAAATGCCAAGCGAGATTGCGAGCAGGCCGGCGACAGAACTGAGCGCGATTCGCGTCCTCTGGCCGGCAATCACCGTCTGATCGTGCACAGAGGCGGTGTGCGCGGTAAAGAGCTTCGCCAGGTCATCGGTCGCCGCGATCAAGGCGGCAGCCGCCTGATTTGAATCTTTCGTTGGCGGCAGCAGCAAGTGCTCGGACTGCTTCAGATGGTGGACGGCGAGCTTTGCCTGCCGCAATTGAACATACGAATTGGCGATGCACACGTGATTCTGGCTGGGGGATTGCTGGGTGATCAGGCCATCGAGCGCATCAATATCCTGGCGAATGTCGGCGACGATTTGCTGAATCGGCACATCGGTGCCGGTCAAAGTCGCGCGGACGCGTAACGTATCGAGCATGACCTGTTGAAGGATTTGGGTTTGATCCTGGCCGCCCAACGCCTGGCCGAGTTGAACGCGCAGATCGATGAAGCCCCAGATGGCGGCAGCGCCCAGCAGAACGACGCCGACCAATGCAAGGAGTTGTCGGGCAAGGAATTTGCGCCTGAGGCTCATGTGTAGCTCGGCCCATTATAACGCGACGAATGACGAGGGCCGCATGCATGCTATCGGGATTGGCCAAAGTGGCTCGGAGCTTCTGCAAATTTTGCAGGATATGAGCTTTAAGCGATCGGATCGGCCGCTCAGGTCTTGGGAATGCCGGCTTTCGTGAAGGACAAGGCGAGGCGGGCCACATCAAACGCCGCCTGTGGCCGGCTGATCCTGGCCGCGTTGGATTTGAGGGTTTGAAGGCGTTTTGGGTCCTTGAGTAACGGCGTCAGTTTCATCGCGAGTGTGGCGACGTTGTTGATCTTTACCGCCGCGCCGTTTTCGAGAAGGAAGTCGCTGTTGCGGCTTTCCTGGCCGGGGATAGGGTTGACGATCGCCATCGCCGCCCCGCGCGCGAGGACTTCAGAGGTGGTCAGCCCGCCGGGCTTGGAGAGGACGATGTCGGCAGCCGCCATCAGCTCGTCGATCTGATCCGTAAATCCCATGATCTTTGCACGATGGCGTGTGGGAACATCAACGCGTTCAAGCTCGGCCTTCACCGTCGCGTTTCGCCCCGCCACCACGACGATCTCCAGCGGCACTTCGATTCCCAGCACGCCGCGATAGAGTTGCTCGATCGGCCCGACGCCAAAGCCGCCGGCGAGTTGCAGGAGGATCGGGCGATCGCCTTGCAGTCCTTGTGATCGCAGCGCTGTCTTGCGGTCTTTGGGTTTGCTGAAAACGGGATGGATTGGAATGCCGGTGGCAGTCACGCGCTCGGACAAGACGCCCCAGTGCCGCAGGTAAGCGGCTCCTTCCTCGGTTGCGGTCGTGTAGTGATCGCACGGCTCGTTCACCCAAAGCCGATGCGTTTCGAAATCGGTCGTGGCGGTGATCTGACGAATCGCGATTTTTCCGTCGCGGCGCAGGCTGGCGATGATCTCAGCCGGCAGGAAATGGGTATTGACGACCACATCCCAGTGACTGTCGTTCAGCAGATCCAGAAACTTGGAGAGATTGAGCTTTTCAACGAGCAACCGCAAACGATCGCGATTCGAACGAGGCCGGCGCGGCTTGTCGAGCATGTCGTAAAAGAACCCCAAAACGTGCGGGGCTTTGTTCACCAGGTCGAGATAGCTTTCGCCGTACACTTTGCGGAAGGCGGAGTTGGTGAGGGTGAGGACATCGACATTCTTCACTTCCGCCTGAGGAGCGATTTCGCGCAGCGCGAGTTCGACGGCCTGAGCCGCCCGCATGTGACCGGCTCCGACGGAGGCAGAGAGAACGAGGATTCGACTCGGCATGGGATCCTGGTCTTCCTCAATGTCCATGCACCGGTTCGCCAAGAATCCTTCGCAGCTCTTTGAACTTTTCTTCCTGCAGTTCAGCCGACTCGGTTTCGAGATTCAATCGGAGCATCGGCTCGGTGTTACTCTTGCGGACGTTAAACCACCAGGAACCGAGATCGATCGTGACGCCATCCAAATAATCGATCTGGGCCTTTTTGTAGGCGTCGGCGAGCTCGCGGATCTTTGCGTCTTTGTCTTCGACCTGAAAGTTGATCTCGCCGCTCTGATAATATCGCCGCAATGGGTCGGCCAATCCGCTGATCGGCCCGGATTGATTGGACAGGACGGATAAGAGCCGCGCGAATGCGATGGCGCCGGAGTCGGCGTAGAAGTTATCGCGGAAATAGAAATGCCCGGAGAGCTCGCCGCCGAAGACGGCTTTGGTTTCGGCCATCGTCTTCTTGATGAAGGCATGCCCGACGCGTTCGCGTTTGGGCACGCCGCCGGCGGCGCGGACTTCATCCGCGACGACGTGGCTTGAGCGCAGGTCGTAAACAATCGTCGCGCCCTGATTGTCGGCTTGGCGCAGAAAGTCGCGCGCGAGGATCGCGGTGATGAGATCACAGCCGATCGTCTGCCCCGCTTCATCGACGAAGATGCAGCGGTCGGCGTCGCCGTCAAAACAGACACCCAGGTCCGGCTTCACTTCGGCGACCTTCTGCTTGAGCATGTCGAGATTCGACTCGACCAGCGGATTGGGATCGTGAACGAAGCTGCCGGTGATGTCGAAGAGAACGGGAATGATCTCGAGATTGCGCACGCCGCCGAAGACGGCGGGAACCATTTTGCCGGCCATTCCGTTGCTGGCATCAACGACGACCTTCAGCCGTCGGCGCAGGCTCATGAATTGCAGAACGTGATTGCGATAATCCGTCCAGACATCCATTTCCTGGATGTTTCCCTTCAGCCCGGTTTGGCCGACGCGCAGGGTCATAGCGATGCGCTTGATGTCATCCAGCCCCGTGGCGGCACCGATCGGCTTGGCCTTGGGGCCACTGATCTTGAAGCCGTTGTATTGAATCGGATTGTGCGAGGCGGTCGTCTGGATTCCGCCGACGGCGTCAAAATGATTGATGGCGTAGTAGATCATCGACGTGTCGATCATGCCGATGTCGATGACATTGAGCCCGACCGAGCGGATTCCATCGCTCAGCGCCCGGGCAAGCTCGGGGGAGCTAGGCCGCATGTCGCGCCCGACGATGACCGTGTCCTCCATCCCCACGCGCTGGTCGGCGGCAACCGTCTGGCGGCTTCGCTTGAGATATTGAGCCGTGGCATGCCCCACCTTCCAGGCCATTTCTTCGTTAAGAGGAACCGGATAGGTAGCGCGAACGTCGTATGCTTTGAAAATCTTATCAATCATAAAATGACAGTGAGCCCAATTCGGTCGGCACAGTGTAGCCGCGAAATTTCAGCGGCACAAATCGGACAAATCTCACCTCACCGTAATGATATCACATTGAATTGACTTGCCGGCCAGCGGGCGTCGCCGACTCGGTTTGAGAACAGCGGGCCCTTCTCATCGAGTCGCAAGGCCAGTTAACTCGGTCCGTGCGATTGCGGCTCCTCCGGCGGCAGCACGCTCCCATCTGCGACCCCGCATTCGATCATGAGGCTCTTGGCGTAGTTGCGAAGACTCTTGACTGCCTTTGGGGACAGGAGGCTCGGCGAATGACTTTGAAGAGAAGCGAGCAAGCGGCTCACAATCTGTAGCACGCCCTGAGGTTTCATCGTGCCGAGAAATCGACCGCTCAATACAGTGCTTTGTGCAACGCGTCTCGGACGGGATATGCACCAATAAGCTTCCTTTGCCGGGAAGCCCGACGGAAACGTGAGGTATTTGGCGTTGTCGAGACGTGCATAAATCTCGTCCTCACGCATACCGCTTTTAAGGCACGTTTGAATGAAGTCGTTTACCGCGGGGCCGTCAGTCGAATAGGCGGGCACGACAATGCAGTCGCGGTTTCCCGAAAAGGTGAGAACGACAAGATGCAGATGCGGCTTGTCTTCATCAACGTCGCTCAATGCCAAATGGTAGACCCCGCCTTGCATGGTGATCCGTTTAGATCCTCAGGAGCGTCTTGATGTTCGCATGATGCGATTCGCGGCCGGGAAGCGCGACGGCGTACGCATCGATGATCTCATTCCAGTCCAGAGCTGAGCCGCGCTTCCATGCCTTATCCCAAGCTTCGCCGATGGGCGAGGCATTGTGGAAGAACTGCTGCGATTCAGCGAAGCCCTCGGGGCGGCTCAGTGGCGGCACAACTTCCTGCCACGCAAGCTCCATGGCGGCCAGCTCCGATTCGCTGAAATCATCCGCCTCTGGAACCTGCTTCGGGCGGAACTGATAGCGATCGCCTCGGTCGATTATTTCAAACGCTTCGGGGGCTTCGCCCGCCTCTTCGTATCGTTTGATCCAATCGGCGACGCGATGCTTCGCGCCGCGCGGAACCGGGCCGTTGACGAACGGCCAGATATCGCCGCCGATGACCGGCATCGCGTTGTTCAGAGTGTGGTGCACGTCGATCATGACGTGCAGCTTCATCATCTCGTAAGTCGAGAGCGCATGGTTGTATTTTGCCGCAAGGTATGCCATGCAGTCATCAAAGCGAAATTCGTTGAAAGGTTGAAGTTGGCTGATGCGTCGCGCTGACATGGGTGCTCTTTGCAAGACAACTGAAAATTTAACTACGGAGGATGGTAGACGCAACAAAGGCGCCGCGTCCAATCCTCCCTAAGAAACGCGCCACAGGCGTTTCATCGAACCGCTCCCGGCGTCGCGCCGCATTCGGGGGAACGAGCCGGCGTCGCCCTGAGATGGTAGCCGCAGGATGAACTGTGGCCGGCCGAGAAGCGCTTGCGGCGAGGCACAAAGCTGATCAGGCGGACCGCCGGGAGAGCGGAGAAGGCGAGGACCACCACCCAATGCGGAAACCAGATTTCAGTACCGTCGGCACCGCGCGACGGTCGAGAACCAGCCCAGCGCGGCCCGCAATAGACGCTAGGCGCGGCGCGAAATGATGCACAGCTTCCGTTTGACTTGGCGATCGGAAGGAATACGGTGTGCATTGCCAGAAGACGCGACTGAATGATCGAAAAATGATCGAGAAAGACATAGAACAAACTGCGGCCGCCCGACCTGAATTGCTCGCCCCCGCCGGCGATTGGGAGGCAATGCGTGCTGCCGTCGTTAATGGCGCGGATGCAGTTTATTTTGGCCTGAGCAATTTTAACGCCCGCTATCGCGCGGCGAATTTCAGCGTTGATGAGCTGCCGGAAGTGATGCGCTATCTGCATGGCCACAACGTGCGCGGATATGTGGCGTTCAATACGCTGGTTTTTTCTGAAGAGCTTGAAGAGGCGATGCAATTTGTCCGGGCGATCCCCGAGGCGCGGGTCGATGCGGTGATCGTGCAGGACCTGGGCATCGCACGGCTAATTCATCAGATGTGTCCTGGCCTGCACGTGCATGGCTCGACGCAAATGACGCTTACCGAGCCGCTGGCGATTGATTTTGTGCGCGGGCTCGGTGTCCGCCGCGTCATCCTGGCGCGCGAGCTTTCGGTGTCGGACATTCGAAAGATTCATCAGGCGGTTGACATGCCGCTGGAAGTATTTGTGCATGGAGCGCTCTGCGTTTCCTATAGCGGCCAATGCCTTACGAGCGAGGCGCTGGGCGGGCGAAGCGCCAATCGCGGGCAATGTGCGCAAGCCTGTCGGCTGCCTTATGAGCTGGTTGTCGATGGCGCCGTTCGTGATCTGGGCGAGAAATCTTATCTGCTCAGCCCGCAGGATCTGGCGGCGTACGATCGGATCGACGATCTGGCAGATGCCGGCGTTTGCAGCTTCAAGATCGAGGGAAGACTTAAGGCCGGGCCTTATGTTGCCGCCACCACGCAGACCTATCGGGCGGCGATTGATGCGGTTGTTTCGCGAAGTGAATTCACACTCCCCCGCCGCCAGGAGTTGGATCTGGCCCAAACTTTTTCGCGGGGCTTCACGCATGGGTTTCTCGATGGCGTGAATCATCAGCAGCTGGTTCACGCCCGATTTCCCAAGAGCCGGGGGTTGCGGATTGGAACGGTTGCCGGCATTTCGCCGCGCGGAATCGTTATCGAACTGCAGCCCGATGTTGCGACGACCAATCCGCATGGATTCACGACGACCGAGGAATTGAATGTCGGCGACGGCGTTGTGTTCGACGAAGGACGGCCAGACTTGCAGGAAGTCGGCGGGCGAATCGGAGCAGTCAGGCAAATATCTGATCGCTCTGACACGACGCGAAACCAGAAGCGCGGGAAGACTGTCGAGATTGCTTTCGATCGTGGAACCGTCGATCTGGACGCGATCTCGATCGGCGCCATCGTCTGGAAAACCGACGATCCGGCGGTCCGCCGGCGGCTGGAAGCGAGCTATGCGCGCGATCAAGTTGCGCGCAGAATCGCATTGCATGCGACGGTAAGTGCTGTTGTCGGCCAGCCGCTGTCGATCGTCGTTTCAGATGAGGAGTCGCGCGAAGTTACGGTGACATGGGATCAGCCACTGCAACTAGCGCAGAAACATCCGCTGATGGAGGCGAGCTTTCGCGAACAATTCGGGCGGCTCGGTGATTCTCCCTTTGAGTTGGTCGGCGTGCGCGGACTCGAAACCGGCTCGCAGGCGATGGTGCCCAAAAGCGTGCTCAACGATTTGCGCCGGCAAGCCGTCGCTCAACTGTTGCAACGCCGCGACGGGCTTGCCCTTCGCGGCGCTGTTGACCAAGAGGCGTTGTCTGAAGCGCGCGATCGCATTCGATCTGCCTTTGCGTCCCGGTTTCCCGCGATCGACGAACCGCGTTTGCATGTGATGGTCCGGACGATGGATCAACTCAGCGCCGTTCTCGAGTGGCGCTCCCCTGCCGACGGCAACCCCCCCGCGACGGTGTACTGCGATTTTGAGGATGTTCGCAAATACAAATTAGCCGTCGAGCAGGCGCGGGCCGCAGGTATGTCGATCGGGCTGGCGACATTGCGGGTCATCAAGCCAACCGAGCATGGCCTGCTGCAGCAACTTGCTGACTGCGCGCCGGATCTGTTCCTTGTTCGCAATCTCGGCAGCTTGAGTTTCTTCGCAAAGCACACGCCGCGGATACCGCTCGTCGGCGATTACGCGCTGAATATTGCAAACGAAGTAACCGCATCGATTTTCGCCGGACATGGCGTAGCGCGGATGGTCCCCAGCTACGACTTGAATTGGAAACAGCTTGTCGCCCTGCTGCGACAATTCCCAGCGAGTGCTTTTGAGACGGTGATTCATCAGCACCTGCCGATGTTTCACATGGAGCACTGCGTCTTCGCGCACACGCTTTCGGACGGCACCGATTTCCGCACCTGCGGGCGCCCGTGCGAGGCGCATCAAGTCGATCTGCGCGATCGCTCCGGGGCTGCCCATCCGCTCATTCCAGATGTGGGTTGTCGCAATACTGTCTTCAACGCCGCCGCCCAAAGCGCGGCGGAGTTTGTGCCGCGCATGAAGGAGCTGGGGATTCGCCATTTCCGAATCGAGCTGCTTCGCGAGAGTGCGACTCAGGCCAAGGAGCTTCTGGATCGGTATGCAAATATAGTTGCCGGCAAAGAGGATGGCCGTGCAACATGGCGGCAGCTTCGGGTGCTGAATCAGTTGGGTGTCACACGCGGAACGCTGGGCGAATGATGCAAATTCGATATCAGACGACCGGAAATGTGATATAATCAATCAGCCCTGATCATCCGTGATTTTCAGGTTCAAATGACCGCCACGCTAACATCCCCTCCCTCCCACGAAATTCGCACGATGGCGGATATGCTTCGCCGGCTTGGCGACATTTCACCGGACCGCATTCTCTGGCATCCGCTGCCGGGCACGGCCACAGAATCTGATGTCACGCGGCTCGATGCTCACGACAACCGCTTGTGCGAACTGGTGGACGGCATCCTGGTGGAGAAACCGATGGGGTTGCGAGAGTCGGTGGTGGCGATCGCGATCGCGCGGTTTTTGGGCGAATTCGTAAGTCGGCATCGGCTCGGAATCGTGGCGGGGGAAGCCGGAGCGGTTCGTCTTCTGCCGGGATTGGTGCGAATACCGGATGTCGCCTTCATCTCACGACAGCGCCTCCCCAACGGCTTGCCCGACGAACCGATACCGCAGCTTGTTCCTGATCTGGCGGTTGAGGTCCTGAGCAAATCGAACACGCCGGCCGAGATGTCGCGGAAGCTCGAGGAGTATTTTAAGGCAGGCGCGCGATTGGTCTGGCTGGTCGATCCGGATAAGCGCAGCGTGACGGTCTACCGCGCGGTGGATGATTTTAAAATCGTCGATCGGAATGGAACTTTGGACGGAGCCGAAGTCGTTGCTGGATTCACGCTTCCGGTCGCGCAAGTTTTTGCCGAACTGGATCAGTATTAGCGTACTCGGCGATAGCCACCGGCAGTGCATCGATCACTTCCCTCGCGAGCACGCAACGCATTCCCAATTTTTTCCCGGCGATTTCTCCTGCGCGGCCGTGCAGCCACACGGCGGCACACGCCGCGTCGAATCGGTCCATCTCCTGCGCCAGCAACGTCGCAAGCATTCCACTGAGAACATCGCCCGTTCCAGCTTTGGAGAGGCTGCTGTCGCCTGTTGTGTTGAGATAAACGCGATCGCCATCGGTGACGACGGTGCGAGATCCTTTGAGGACGATCACCTGGCCGAACGTCTTGGCCGCCTCGATCGCGATCTCGATCCTTCCTTCATGGTCGCTGGGAACTTTCGATCGGCCAAAGAGTTTTGCAAGGCGAGACATCTCACCCGGATGCGGCGTCAGCACGCACGCGGCCTTTGCGCGCGGCCACGTCTTGCCGGCAGCCAGAATGTTCAGCGCGTCGGCATCAACCACCATTGGCTTGCTGAGTTTCAGTAGCTTCATCAGGCGACGCTTCGCCGCGGGGCTGTGGCCCATTCCCGGGCCGATCGCCAGTGCATCTGCTTTCTCGGCGGCATCGAGCAACTGCGAATCTGAAGCTGATTTCGGCAGTGCTAACCCGATCAATTCCGGCGTGATGGAGAGGATTGCCGGCAAGATCGATTGCGGCACCCCCACCTGCACCAGCCCCGCGCCCATTCGCAGGGCGGCGGTTCCCGCCAGCGCGGGGGCACCGATCATCTCATCGTTTCCGCCGACCACCAGCACGCGGCCGAACATTCCCTTGTGGCCCTCGACGGGCCGCGGCGGAAGGGGCGGAATGCTTTCGATGCGCTTCATTGTTTTGCGAATTGGCTATAGGGAATCGCGTCGATACTCAGCTCGCTGAATTTGCCGGCACGATAATACATGTCCGCAAGCCCCGCCGACATGGCGGCGTTGTCGGTGCAGTAGCGCAACTGCGGCAGATAAACAGGAATCGGGAACGACCGCAGCGCATCGCGAAGGCCTGAATTTGCCGATACGCCCCCGCCGATGACGATCGACTTGGCGTTGATCTTCTTCGCGGCGCGGCGGATCTTTTCGACCAGCACATCAACGCATGCCGCCTGAAAGCTGGCGCAAATATCGTCAAGTGCGTCGTCATCGAGTTCGGTCGGCTGCTGCTTGATGGACTGCCCACGTCGGGGTACGCCGCGCACGTGATAGAGGACGGATGTCTTGAGGCCGCTGAAGGAGAAGTCGAGCGATGTTCGCCCGAGCAGCGTGCGCGGAAAATGGATCGTGCTTGGGTTGCCAAATTTTGCGAGACGATCGATGACCGGGCCGCCGGGGTATTCGAGGCCGAGAATCGCCGCGACTTTGTCGTAGGCTTCGCCGACTGCGTCGTCGATTGTCGTTCCAATCAGCTCGACATCGAGCCAGTCGCTCAGGCGATAGAGCGCCGTATGCCCGCCGCTGCAAACCAGGCCGACCGCTGGAAATGCTGGCGAATCGTTGCTCTCCAGCGCGATGCTGTAGAGATGCGCATGAACATGATCGACGCCGATCAGCGGCTTGTTCAATGCCCACGCCAGCGATTTGGCGGCGGTGACGCCGATCAGGAGCGAGCCGATCAAACCGGGGCGCTGGGCGACCGCGATGGCGTCGATCGCCGAAAAATCGTTTGACGAATAACCGGCCCGCGTCATCGCCTCGCCGAGCACCGGCAGAATATTCTCAATATGCGCGCGGCTGGCGATTTCCGGAACCACGCCGCGATATTTCGCGTGCAGATCGACCTGCGTTGCGACGATGTTGGAGCGAACGAGATACCCGTCGGCGACAACCGCCGCCGCCGTTTCGTCGCAGGTGGATTCGATTCCCAGGATGTTTGCCATCGGATGATCGAGCTACTGGCCGCCCTGCGTCGCCGGCTGCGTGGCTGGCATCGTCGTCGGCAGCGTGATCTTCCCGCCGTTGCGAAGCATTTCCTGGACGGCGTTTGTCGCGGCGTCCAATTGTGGATCGATCGGCTGGGTCGCCGGTACGACCGTCGGCGCGCTGCTCGGTTTTGTGCTCACGCGGGCGTCCGGGCCGTGCAATACGTCCTGCTCGTCTTCCGACTTGAGCAGGCGTTCCTCGGCGTTGTTGTCCATCGCTACCGCGATCTGCGGATCGACGCCCCAATCCTTGGAATCCTTCTTGCGATGCACGAGCCGCCCGCTCGGCAGATAGTAATACGCAACTGTTATCTTCAGCTCCCCTTCGCCTTCTCCCAGCCCCACCACTTCCTGCACCGACCCCTTGCCGAAGGTGCGCTCACCGACGACGACCGCGCGATGATTATCTTTCAAGCTGCCGGCGACGATTTCCGAAGCGCTCGCCGAGTGCTCATTGACCAGCACCACCATCGGGAACTCCGGCAGTGTTCCTTCCGCCGTGGCCATCTTCACGGACTCGGGGCGATTGCGCCCTTTTACCTTGACGATCACCCCCTCGCGGACAAACAGGTCCACCACTTTCTCCGCCTGATCGAGCCTGCCGCCCGGATCGAAGCGCAAATCGAGGATCAATCCCTGCATCCCCTGCTTGAGCAGCACGTCAGTGATTCCGTTGAGCTTATCGAATGTGTCGCCGGTGAATTGGATGATCCGCACATAGGCGATCTTCGGATTCTCCGTGACCCAATAACTCCAGGCGTTATCCGTCCCGCGGCGATATCCCTTGACCGACGGCATGACAATCTCTTGCCGCGTCATCGTCAGCTCGACGACCTGTCCATCCAGATGGCGGACCGTCAGCTTCACACTTGAATTAATTGGCCCTTTGATCTTCTTCATTACCTCGGGCAGCCGGATATTGGTGATGTCGTCGCCGTCCACCTTTACAATGATGTCGCCGGCCTGAATGCCCGCGCGAAATGCCGGGCTGTCTTCGATCGGCGTAATGACTTCCGCCTCTCCCTTGGCGTTCTGCTCGAGCTGAATGCCGACCCCTTTGAAATTCCCCTCGAGCATGTTTTCAAACTGCTCCTGATTGGCCGGCGGAATGTAAACCGTATACGGATCAAGCTGGCCCAGCATTCCTTCGATGGCGGCCTGCTGCAGCTTCTGCTCATCCACCGGCTCCACGTAGTTCACGCTCACCTGGCGATGAATATCCAGCAGCGTGCGGATGAAGTTGTAATCATCATCCCGATGCGCCAGCGTGCCGGGAATCTGAAAGGCAAGGATCGCGACCAGAACCACGCTCGTCAGCCATGCCAGTTTCTCTCGATTCATGAATGCTCCATCAAACGCGAGGCAAAACCCGGACGACTGATATTAGCCGCTCAAACGAAAACGGGAAGCGCGGAGAAGATGATGGTGGGGTAGACATTCTTCAACCCTTTGCATCTGCGCCGTAACTTCTTGCTTCGATGGCCACGGGGTCTGCTGGATTTGAATTTTTCATTCCGCCCTCCCATCGTCATGCTAAGGTACTCCGAAGCATCTGGCCCCCATTGCGAGCCGGCCAGATGCTTCGGGGTACCTCAGCATGACGGCGATCTTGGGCACTGAATCCGAATTGCGGCCGCTGAATTGAGTTAGAGCATTCATGCAAAATGTGGGAGAACGTCGGCCCTACCACATGGGACCAAAGTCCCATACGTTCGTTTGCATCAGTCTGGTACGCTTCCGCGAAGGCGCGGCCATTTTGACAGTTATTGGCTCAAGACGGCGCTATCAGCAGGCTTGGAACCCGGGAAGGAACATTGATGCGCGGCAAATCACTCTTGGTCAGCGGACTTCTCCTGATCTCTGTCAGCGGCTGCACCACCTATTACAAAGTCACCGATCCGACCACCAACAGGACTTACTATTCAACCGAGGTCAAACAGGACGGCTCAACCACCCTGAAGGACGCGAGAACCGGCAACACCTTCACGCTTCAGAAGGCCGACGTGGAAAAAATCTCAGAGGAGGACTTTGAGGCGGGGAAGTCCGCTTCGGTCATCGCCCCGCCAGTCAAGTAACGACGGCATTGGCCTGCAAAGAAGCGGCCAATCGCGAGCACCTCAATTGGAGCAGTAATGCGCATAGCGACTCGTTTCCTGGCTCTCTGCGTGATCTTTCTTGCCTGTCGGCAAACGGTTGCCGCTGACGCTTTTCTAATTGTTGCGACACCGACCGGCGGCGGCGCTCCCGTCGAATCTTCCGGCCCGCGCCTGTTGCCGCTGCTAAAGGATGTCACTCATTCGAGCGGCGCGTTTAGCAGCTTGGCGGGCCAGCCGTTCAATGCGACCGTTCGGTACGGTGAGTTGCCCAACGCACTGCAGTTCTCGGAAAACGCCAGCCATACCACCGCGACCTTGTCCAGCGGATTGTCCGGGCTGAAGCAGCAGTTCACCGCCCCCAGCCCGGCGGCGTTGCAATCGCAGGTGACCGACTTCGTTCAAACGAGCAGCCCAATCGCCAAGTATAATGCCGCCATCGACCGTAACTCGGTGTTCGGCGTCATTGACGGCAACCCGCGCTCCGCCACCGCATTTCTCGCCGAGGATGCCTACTTCCGCTGGGGACAGGATCCCAGCACGGAAGGAACTTCCCAGTTGGGCAAGAATGTGAACCTCCGCTTTGACACCAGCGGCGGCGGCATGGATACCCACGGTTTCTCCGGCTACTACTACACCGCCGCCCTGGGTGTGGACTGGCAGTTTACCCAGCCGGTGGGAATCGCGCTTGCGGTCCCCTTCGAATACCGCAACCTGGCGGGCACCAACACCTATATCGCCGGAGCCAATCTCGGCATCCCGATCAATATCATCCAGATGAAGCACGACGGCTTTGGCTGGAGGCTCACGCCCTTCGGCTCCACCTGGGGCGCCTTCTCAGACAATCTGGTCGCCGGCGGGTTCTTCGTCACCGGCGGCGCTGTGAGCTCGTTTCGCTATCGCATTGGCTCGTTCCAGGCGACCCTGATGAATGAGGCCACCTATAACGGCGGCGTTCCACTGACCATCGGCAGCATCAACTACGAAACCAGAGTCGAACAGTGGCTGTTCAAGAACGGCGTGCAGCTCGCCTACGCGATCTCGGAGCCGCTCCAGGTGGATGGAAGCGTGACCTATTCCAATTACGCCCACGCCGCCGCCGTCCCTGATTGGTGGACAGTGCAGATGGGGATGAACTGGCGATTTAGCGACCGCAGCGGAGTGCGGGTTGCCTACCAGGGAGATTTCGGTTCCGGCTACACCACCAACGGCGGAACGGTCTCGCTCTATCTGAGATTTTGATCACTTAGATCGCAAGCCGCTCGCTTGCCCAGCGGGCATTCTCCGGCGTCAGGGGCGGCTGGGGTTCGCCGGCGTAGATGTAGTCTTCATAGCCGCCGCTGTCGTAGAGCTTGTGCAGCATTTCCTGCAATTGCAGTTGCGCGTGGGCGTCGCCGCTCTTGAGGGGCATGGGTATTTGCGGCAATGGATCGCGCAGGTGAATCGGCCAGATTCCGGCGCGAGGATATTCCTGCGGACGGGCGACATCACGTAATAATCGCAGTCGTTCAGGCCTTCCAGGGGAAGACGCAGGCCGCCTCTTAGGAGATCGATCTCCACGAGCGATACGCCACTCGAAAAATATTGATGCCGCTTCGCGAGGTATTGAGGACGATCGGAGCTTTTGTTGGACGGGCTAAGCAACTCGACCACGGTGACGATGCTTCGATCCTTACGATCCTTGATGACCACCGAAGAGAGCCGCTCGATATCAATCGCCACCGGAAGCTGCGCGTATGCGGGTGCGGTCAGTGTCGATGCATTGGACGAGGGCGAAGCGGCGTCCGGCTTTCGCCGAACCACCGACAAATCGGAGCGGCCAATCAATCGTCGCTCGTCGGCCGGCAATTCCTGAACGAAAACATGCTCGTCCAGTTCGACGATGTAGTTGGGGCGCACCTGCGGCACGAGCAACTCCATGCAATGGATGCAAAACTGCTCGTGGAATTTATGCCAGGCATCTTCCTGCTCGAGGTACGGATTCATGCCGGGGAAGGGTGATGGCATAAGAGGCCCTCAATGGCGCGCGTTCGCGATCGCAGAAATTGTACGCGATGGGACGGGCCGAACCTACGCTCAAGCCGCCGGCTACCAACTCCCTTGCAGAACCGCGGCCATGCGCAACATCGAGGTGGGGTTCGTCACTTCTTCGCCGGATGCGCTTCCAGCTTCGCCGTGGCTTGCTTCAGCTTCTCCGGTCCGGCAGCGTCATCTGACAGCGCTTGATCGCGAAATGCCGGATACAGCTTCTCCCAGATTGCATTCATCTCGCCGCCAAAATTGCCGGTGTCGGCGGTGATTGCGATCACGGCGTCCTTGTCGGGGATCACCACGCAGAGTTGGCCGGCGGCGCCGTCGCCTCTGTAGGCGTTGTGGGTGCAGCGCCAGAATTGGAAGCCGTAGCCTTGCGTCCAGTCGATGCCGATCTTTGAGTGCGATTCCTGATCGTTGGGCACCTGCTTGCTGGTGGCTTGTTCGACCCAGCTTTGCGGGATGAGTTGTTTGCCGTTCCATTTTCCGTTTTGCAGGTAGAGCTGGCCGAATTTCGCGATGTCTTCGGTACGGAGCTTCAAGCCGTAGCCGCCCAGGGAATTGCCTTCGGGGCTGGCGTCCCATTGGGGGTTTTCGATCCCGAGCGGCTCAAACAAGCGCGGCTTCAAGAATTCCAGCGACGTCTGCCCCGTCACCTTCGTCACGATAGCCGAAAGCGTGTAGCTGCCCATCGTGTTGTATTGGAAATGCGTGCCGGGTTTGTGCGGAACGGGATGAGCAAGAAATTGCTTCACCGATGGCGCGCCGCCGATGGCTTTGGGCTCGGTGTCATGGCCGCAGGTCATGGTGAGCAGATCGCGGACGGTCATCGCCTTGAGATTGTCCGATGGATCAGCCGGCGCATCGTTGGGGAAGAACTTCAACACATGATCGTCGAGGCTCAACTTCCCATCGGCGATCGCCAACCCGACGGCGGTGGAGTTGAAGCTCTTGCTCAGCGACCACAAAACATGCGGCTTATCAGGCGCTTCGGGCTTCCACCACGCCTCAATGATCACATTGCCGTGCCGAACGACCATCACGCTATGAGGCGTATTCACCTTGTCGAGCGCTTCGACGAATTCGAGGGCCGCCTGCGATGAAATGCCCTGAGCCTCCGGCGAGCTTCGCGGCAACGGATTGGCCGCTCGGGCGGGAAGAACTGCGGAAGAGAGGATGACGACGAAGAGCGATGCAGCGAGCGATTTGATCTTCATGGCAGTTTGTACCTGCCGGCGCGGAAGAAAGTTGCGTCGATCGATCAGACGCGCTAGGTATTGAGAATCATCGCCGAATGGAGGAATTTGGATTGATCCGTGAAACCAACAGGCGCCGACCGCCCAGGAAGACGACGGCGAAGGCAATGCCGATCGCAGCCAGGTTGGCGGCCATTGTGATCTCCCGCTGTTCCATCGGCGATGAAAACATTCGCGTGCCCGCGAGGATGCCGATCAGCACGGATGCCGCGCAGAGCGAACTGCCGAAGGCGCCGACGATGAACATCCATCGATAAGCGCGGCGGTGCAGCTCGCGGACCATATCCGCCTCCAGCCATCCGCACTTCGGACATGGCGCGATCTCGGTATCGCTGGAAAGTTTCCTTGCGACACGGCGGCTGGCGATCTGCAGCGCCTCCTCCTTTGCGGCGTCTTCATTCAGGATGAAGGGCGCAACAACGTCGCCGACGCATCGGCGGGCGAGTTGATAGGAATAATCGTTGCCGCAGTGCTCGCAGTGAACGTTTTTGACGGCGACCGCGGTGGTGGACGCCCAAACTCGATCCATGTGGAAATACATCTTCTCACCGTCCAAAAGAGTTGAGGAAGAGCCACGCGCCCCAGATGATCGGGCCATAGAAGATGACGTATCTTCCGCCGCCATGTGCGACGGCGGCGTTATGTCCGGCCCAGGTGCCGATGATTCCGCCGGCGCATAAAATGGCGCCGCCGATCATGCGGCCGGGCCGCAAGCCGCTGGCGGGCGCCGCCGCATCTTCAAAGTCATCCTGACCCGCGGCGGCAGGAGGCTGCGCGCGGAAAGATGCGCTTGATGGTGGGGAAGCCGCTGTTGCTTGCGTTTGCGGCGCGTCTTCGACATCTCGCGCCGTCTGGGCGGCCTGCCAGTTCTTCCCTCCCTCGCGCAAGACCAGATCGACAGCGGCAAGTTTGCCGCATCGGGCCAGGTCCTGAAGCTCGTCCCAGGTTATCGGCCCCACCTGCCGCCCATTTTTCATCCAATACCAGCGACTGGATCCACTCGCCATTCCCATCCTCCATTTCGTGCCGTGGGAATTTGCATCTGAAACCATCGGCTCGGAAGCAATTCCACGAGTCATATCGGCCAAGGGAAGGCGCGCCTGTGGTGGGAACTCATCGCGGGTTTGGCAGCCGTTGGCAAGGCCACGCAAATTAACGCCGCTGGCAGTGGCGGCCGATCATCCTACAATCTATTCACGCACGGGAGGCCCGAAATGGATTCGATCAAGACCTGGCCGATTTGGGTGATCGCAACGCTGATCATCGGGACAACCGCCGGCATCATTGTCTTCATGGCCTACGAAACGGGGAAGCAGGTCTCGACGGTTTCAAAGGCGCAGGGCGCGACGGGGCCAAACGCCGCTCCTCTGGCGCCGGTGCCCGCGCTGGATGCCAGCCGTCGGCAATCGGCCGAGAACATCGCGCAGTTTCAGCGGCAACTGCAATCGGCGCGCATCGCCGCCGCTATCAAGCCCAGGCGTCGCCCTTCCAATGGCCCGCAGGAGCCGGCCATCTCTGAAGCGCTGGCGACGCAGGCGCTGGCTTTTGTCGGCGTCAACGCCGACGCGAATTCGGTTTGGGAAACCGCGATTGACGATGCAACACTCTCCGCCGAGGCGCGCAGAAAGCTGATCGCAGGGTTGACGACCGAGGGCTTCGACCCGGCCAACTTGACGTCCGCCGATCTCCCTCTCCTCAATGCGCGGCTCACACTGATCGAGCAAATCGCGCCTGATGCGATTGATGAATCGAATGAAGTCGCTCTGGAAGCGGCGTATGATCGATTGCAGGAAATGTATGATTCGGTGGAGCAGAAGTAGTCTAAAACCGTAGGCACGGAGGCACGGAGGGACGAAGGCACGAAGGGAAAACAATGCGGCTCGTTCCCACCCTTCGTGCCTACGTGCCTTCGTCCCTTCGTGCCTTTTGCTTAGAAATCATCCCCTCCAGGTCTTGGTTACGACTCCATTTTTCGTTTGAACGAAGACGGTCCCGTTCTTCTCTTGCTTATCGCTTCCTGCGAACAGCAGGAAGACCGCCCCGCTGCTGTTCTTATGTTCGGTGTAGGAATATTTCCACAGCTCGGTGCCATCTTCCAATTTGTCAACCTTTGTCGGCTCTCCCAACGTGGCGCGAATCCAGCCGACCGTGGTCATGCCCGGCTCGATCTGTTTCAGCGTTTCATCCGAGACGTAATTCCCGGAGCGGCGCTGATCGGAAGAAGCCGACACCAGGCATCCGGTAAGGAACACCAGGCTTCCCATCAGTGAAATTGAGATCAGCGCGCGGCTGATTGAAATGCGTCGCATCTGTTTCCTTCCTTTGATTTACCTACCAGACACAGCCCATGTCGATTGGATAGCATATCGAGCCACTATGGAACAAGAAACCGCTGCGGCCTTTGTGGATATGGGCACGACCAACACGCGCGTCTGGCTCGCGCGCGGCGGTCAAATCCTGGCCTCCGCCCGCGCGCAGATCGGCGTGCGCGATAGCGCGCGCGATGGAACCAATGCCCGACTGCGCGAAGGATTGCGGGATCTGTTGGCAGAGGTCATCCGCCAGAGCCGATCGCATGCAAACTTTGCCGACCCGCGCTGCGTGATCGCGGCGGGAATGATCACTTCATCGCTGGGATTATCGGAAGTGCCGCACCTGGAGGCCCCAGCCGGCTTGCGCGAGCTGGCTTTGGGAGTCCGACGATTTCAATTCCCCGATGTAACAGAGTTGCCGATTCTTTTGGTTCCCGGCATACGAACCGGCAAGCTCACTTCTGATGCCGCGCAAACCTGCGCCGCCGACATCATGCGCGGCGAAGAGACGCTGTGCATGGGATTAATCGCGAACGGTTTGGCTCCGCTGCCGGGTGTGGTGCTCAACCTCGGATCGCACTGGAAGGCGATTTCGCTGGATGAGAAGTGCCGCATTGTCGGCAGCATCACGTCGCTCTCGGGGGAAATGATCCACGCAGTTCAGACGACGACAATTCTCGCCAGCGCGCTTCCACAGGAGCGTCCGCAAGTTCTGGATACGGAGTGGCTCGAAGCCGGAATGACGGAGCAGCGCGCGTCGGGCCTGGCCCGCGCGCTTTTTTGCGTGCGGCTCCTGGAGCAGGCCAAAGCAACGACCGCCGAGCAGCGGTTGGCGTTTCTGGCGGGGGCGACGATCGCTTCGGATTTGGATGCGCTGTTGTCCAAGAACGTCTTGCGCAAGCGAAAGAAGGTGACCTTGATCGGCCATCCCGCACTCGCCGGCGCGTGGCGGCATGCGTTGGATGCTGCTTCGATTGGTGCGACGATTGTTACAGAGCAGCAGACGGACAACGCCTTACTTGCGGGTTTGGGACAAATACTTGGCGAAAGCGACTTCGCTTAAAATGCCATCAGCGCATACCCCTTGTTTTGCAGCGTCATCAGGACGATCAGCGCATCCGTGGCAACTTTAACATCAGGCGAAAGTGTCTTGGGATCGATGTTTTCGCCGGCGAGATGTTGGCCGCAGACATAGATCTCAACGCCTGCTTTTTTCAGCTCGGACAGCACCGCGAGATTCGGATTGGCGATTTTATATTTTGCGCGGTAGTGGGCATCGTCGAGAATGCCGTCGACGGCAGGGCCATGAAAGACCACCACAAACCTGGCATTGCCCAGCGGTGCGCCCTCGGAAGCAAGATCATTTAGTGCAGCGCCGGCCATATTCAGTGCGGGGACAATTTGATCGGGTTTCGAAGCGGCACGCGTCGCGTCGAACACCGCACGAAAGGTGGAGTTCTTATCGATCGGAAAGGCAGCGTCGGGTATTTTCACAAATCCATCCGCCTGCGGAATAGCGGCCGCCTGGGGCCGCGCCCACTGCGCATATGTGACGATCGAAAGCGAAACGACAACGACGACCAGCGCCAGCATATGTTTCATTTGGGCCTCCAGCAATAAATAGAAATGCGCAATTCTTATACCCGACGCCGCCGGGAAAATAAAATACGCGCGCCTCTGGAGTACCGAGACGGAGAATGCCCTGCGACCCGCCTGTTTTACCCCTCCTGCCAATACTCGTATTCGTACGCCGCTCGGAACCCGTGTTTCTCATACATCGCCCGTGCCGGCTGATTATCGGCGACAACCTGCAGGTATGCCTTCTGCGCGCCTTGCGATTTGCCCCATTGCAGCAGGGTGCCGACAACCGCGCTGCCGAATCCCCGGCGGCGAAACCGCGCATCGGTGGCGATGTCGAAGAGGCCAAGCCACCTCCCCTGCCGCACGGCCAGGCCGCTGGCGATGATCTGCTGGCCCTCGACCAGCAAAGCCAAATGGCGCGGCAGCGCGATTGCATCGATGATCGCGCGCAATGTGTCAACATGTTTGGGCGCGACGTGGCCGAGTTGCGCCAGTGCCGCCACCCATTGGTCGGGTGGCGCATCGATGATCCGCGGGTCGGATTCGGTTGGAACGGTCGTCAGCTCCGCCGTCTTCACGATCGCGCCGGATGCCGAGTGAAATCCCGCGCCAGCCAGAGCGGCATCCAAGCCCGGCGGCTTCGACGCGCTGGTCAGCTTGAAAACCGTCGGCAATTCTTTGCTTCGATACAGCTCTTCGCAGAAGCGTATCTTCTCCTGCACGTCAATCGAACCAGCGCTGAGCGGCACCACGCTGTTGGACCTGCGCGTGTATCCATTGGCGAAGCGCACGACCCAGCCGTCGTGAAAGACCTGCTGCAGCGCGGGCCAGGCGCTGAGCGTCAGTTCCTCGATTGTCTGAATATGCTGGAAGTCGCCTCGAAACATCCTACAATCCTCGCCCTATGTCGCTTCCCGCCGGCGCCGCCCAATCCACTCTGCAAAACAGGCCGCTCGATCCGAACACCGCCGCGTTTTTGCAAGAGGCGGCGGCATCGCCATTCGATTTTCATTCGCTGAGCGTCAAGGCGGCGGGAGACGAGCGGCTCAAGCGCGTCGTCAATGCCGCCGTGCTGCGGCAATATTCCGCCCGCCAGCAGCAGATGCTTGATCTCCCGGACCCCGACAAGCTCCGCGAGCTGGCCGGCCAGATCAAGCAGCACGCGGTTGATCATTTGGATTATTACCTCGAGCAACTTGCCTCCAACGTGCAAAAGAACGGCGGACACGTTCACTTCGCCGCCGACAGCGTCGAGGCCCGCAAGATCATTTTAGACATCGCGCGAGAGCAAAAAGCGACTCGCGTGATCAAAAGCAAATCGATGGTCAGCGAGGAGATCAATCTCGCGCACGTGCTCGAGCAGGCGGGGATGGATGTCGTCGAGACGGATCTGGGCGAGTTTATTGTACAGATCAGCCATGATAGGCCTTCGCATCTGGTCGCGCCGATTGTGCATAAGGATCGCGCGTCGATCGCAACGCTGTTCAGCGAGTATTTCGGCACACCTTATAATGATGATCCCAAAGCTCTGACAATGCAGGCCCGCGCGTATTTGCGAGATAAATTCCGCAAGGCGGATTTCGGCATGACCGGCGGCAACTTCCTGGTTGCCGAGACGGGGTTGCTCTGCTGCGTGGAAAATGAGGGCAACCAGCGGCAAAGCGTGACAACGCCGCGCGTTTTGGTGAGCCTGGTCGGGATCGAAAAGATCATTCCTCGCATGATCGATCTGGCGGTGATGCTTAAGCTGCTGACGCGCAGTGCCACCGGCGCGCCGTTCACCATCTACACCAATATCTTCGGCGCCCCGCGCGGCCCCGGCGAAAAAGACGGCCCGGAAGAATTTCATCTGGTGCTCATCGACAATGGCCGCAGCGAGATCCTAGCCAGCGAGGAATATCGCGAGACACTCCGCTGCATCCGCTGCGGCGCGTGCCTCAATGCCTGCCCGATTTACCGCAAGATCGGCGGGCACGCGTACGGCAGCGTCTACCCCGGCCCGATCGGCGCGCTGATCACGCCGATCTTCAAAGGGCTTAGCGAGTACAAAGATTTGCCGCAGGCGTCGAGCCTGTGCGGCGCGTGCTACGAGGCGTGCCCCGTCAAGATCAACATTCCCAAGCATCTGATCAGCATGCGGCGAGACATCGTCAATTCGCATCTGAACGGATATTTCGAGCGATTGATCTATCGCGCGTGGGCGTGGGCATACAAATCGCCATTCCTGTACAAGGTGATCACAGTGCTGCAAAGGCTCGACCTGCGCCAGCGCGCTCAGGGCGGCTGGGTACAAGACCTGCCTTCAGTAGCGGCAGGTTGGACGCAAATCCGCGACATGCCCGAGCCGGCGGAGCGGACGTTTCATCAGATGTGGAAAACGCGAAATGAATGAAGCTGTGACTCATCCTGTGATCGAAAAGGTGCGCAAGGCTCTCGGCCGCCGCGCGGCGCTGACCGTTGCGCCGACGCCGCCGGCGATTGACGAATCGTTTACGCGGCTCATCCACGACACAACCGGCCTGCCCGAGCTTTTTCAGAAGCGCGCGATCGCGATGAAGATGCTTGTCGAGATTGTGCGCGGCCATGAAGTCGCGCGAAAGATCGCCGACTTCCTCAAAGAGCGCGGCTCCAAGACCGCCATGCTCTCCGATACGCCATTGCTGCAACGGCTCGGCATCACCGCTTATCTCAACCAAGCTGGAATCTCCGCGCGAAGCTGGAGCGAGCTGACTGCCGATCAGGCGTACGACATCGACGCCGGCATTACCGAGGCGGATTACGCTATCGCCGAGACTGGCACGCTGGCGATCCGCCATCGTGCTGAGCATGGGCGGCTGCTGTCGCTGGTGCCGTTCGTTCATGTGGCGGTGATCGAGCCGCGGATTATCGTTCCCGATCTGCTCGATTTCTTCGCGCGAGTTTCTAAGGAAGGCACCGGCAGCGGCATGACGCTGATCAGCGGGCCGTCGAAGACGGCGGACATCGAGATGAACACGGTCACGGGCGTGCATGGGCCCAATGTGGTGAAGGCGTTTATCGTCGCGTAGGGGCGAACCTTGTGTTCGTCCTGCGCCCGTCGCGCGAGCAACATGGGTGAACACAAGGTTCACCCCTACGGGGCATTGTCGTAGGGGCGAACCTCGTGTTCGCCCTGTGTGTTTCGCCAACCGGCAGAGGGCGAACACAAGGTTCGCCCCTACGAAGCGATAATCAACCGGCACCCCGCCTTGATCACCTGCTCGCGCTGTTCCGGCGGCAGGGTCGAATCACTCACCACGATGTCGATCTCGCTCAGAGGGCATAATCGCGATAGCGCCTGCTGTCCGAATTTTTCGGAGTCGGCCAGAAGCACCACTTCCTGCGCCTGCTCCATCATTCGCCGCTCGGCTTGCACGAGAAGCTGATTCTGGTTGTAGAGCATCCCCTCATGAATGCCGGCGACGCTCATCACCAGCGTCTTGGCGTGGATGGTGCCGACGATGTCTTCGGTCAGGGGGCCAAGCAGCACGCCGTAGCGCGGGTACATCAGGCCGCCGGTGACCACCAGCTCAACGTTATCGTCGTTGAGAAAGAGATTGGCGATTGGAAGCGAATTCGTCACCAGTTGCAGCGGCGTACCGAGCAACTCTTCGGCGAAATAGAGGGTGGTGGTGCCACCGTCGAGCAAAACTGTTTGCCCGGGCTGGATCAGTTCCTTGGCGGCTCGGGCGATTCGTTTTTTGGCCTCGATCTGAAATCCCATGCGCTGGTTGAAGGCGTACGGCCGCGCGCCGGCGGATTGCTTGTCGCCGATCCAGATCACGCCGCCGTGCGTGCGCTCGACAATACCCCCCTGCTCGAGCATCTCGACATCGCGGCGAACGGTGGATTGCGAAACCCCCAGCTCCGCCGCCAGCCAATCGAGATCCGCCATCCCGCGCTTTCCCAGCAGCTCCTTGAGGCGGGATTGTCGTTCGGCGATCAGCATGGGAGTAAATGAAGAATGAAGAGTGAAGAATATTTAGACCGTTGTAGGGCGGGATTTATCCCGCCGCTTCCTCTGTCTGCTGAACGACGGCGGGATAAATCCCGCCCTACTGTTTTGCTTTGCCGTTTCCTTCTCCTGAGCGATGCAGGTCGGCTTTGATCCTTTGCCGCGCGTAAGCGACTTTTTGCGCTGAGGTCATTGACTTGAAATCGGGTTTGGGATTCGTGTTCGATATCACCGCTGTCGCAACCGATGGCTTTCGCGTCGTCGCGGCTGTCGTTCCCGAATAACTGCTGGCGGTGCTCGTCAGTTCAAGATCATCCTTCAGCGATCGATATGGTTTGATCTTCAGCTTCTCAAGCTCGCCGTGGTAGGCCTTCACGGCTTCGGACGCACTGAGCTGCGCGTTGGCGATTGCGTGCAGGAATTTGACGAACGTGAGTTGATGCTCGCTGTTGTTGATCTTGCGGCCGAAGAGGGCCGCCCGCGCGCCGTGTTTTTTTGCGTCTTCCAGGAGGAAGAAGGCATCGTGCGTGGTGCCGCTGGAGCCGCCGAGGATCCCGGGGATGAGCGTTGGGTCATACGCCACCAAGTCTTCCATCGCCTGCGGCCCATGGTAGGCGATCTTGAGAAAGAGCGGCCGCCCGCTGCTGGGAACACCGGCGAGCGTGCGGACGATCAGATCATTGATGAAGCGGCCAAGATCCGCCGGGCAATGCGTGCCGCAGGCGTTGGGGTCAAAAACTTCCAGGAAATGGCGAAAGCCCTTCTGCTCGGCTTCGATGCGAAATTGCTTGTACGCCTCAAGCGTAACGTAATCGAATTCCAGGCGATTGTTCGGAGTGATGGAATAGAGACCCAGATCCGCCCCCAGCCGCCGCTCGGGGTCGGTGGGATTTATCTTCCCGCTCTGAATCTGCTCGATCGTGACAGATCGAAATGGCCGCGAAGGTTCGGCGGCGTATGTACCGCCCGCCGGAAGATGAATGTCGGTCGTATCGTTTGCACGAACCGCCGGCGTAACCCGCGAGCTCTCAAAAATCCGGCCGCGAATCGTCAACGCCTCGCTCGTGCTGGCGGACATCAGCACGATATCCACCAACCCCTGCTTGGCGATCTCGCGCATCTGATCGCGATAATCCGAAAGCGATCGAGCCTTCCCCGTCACCGGGTCCTTCCCGGTAGCCGCAAGCCCAGTCGCCATGTCCGCATCCTTGGCGTCGGCGAGAATGAAATCCTTTGCCCCATGAGGATTGGCGCGAATCGCCGCGATCTTTTCATCGAGCGAACGGTTGGCGCGGATAGGAGGGACGGGAATCGCGCCGTCGGGATTTGAACACGCACAGCTCATGATTGCCTCAAATGATCAGGCTGAACATCGCACTGGTTGAAAGGAATATCCATGCTCCCGCTGCCAGCCCCAGGCTGTAACAACAGATGAAAAGGGCTCGCCAGGCTGAAGCCCCGAAATCCGCGACATACATTCCGTGGACATGTCGCACGAGCAGCCATCCGCTGATATTCGAAACCACCATGACCGTTCCAGCGATGCACATCGCGAGTTGTGGATCAATCTCGCCCCGAACATGAATCGTGTTTCCATGGGCATTCATATAACGCCAGTGCCGCACCATTGCGGCAAAGAACCACGGTGAGAAACCGCCCACCCATGCGAGCAGGCCCACGACGAATTGATACGGGTTGTGAACGTGGATCATGGTACATCTCCTGCATCAACGCTTCCGACCACGTGTCATTTATCACGCCGACTCCGACATCTTGAACGCGTGAGACGAACAGCAGAAGGTCTGCCGTCACGTTTCACGTCTTCACGTTTCATCTCCTATTTCTGCACCTGCGCATAAGTCGCATCCAGTGCCTTCGCGCTTGCCTGCATCGCGCTGGCTTCGCGGGGCCAGAGTTCGATCTCGTATCGCTTGATCACGCCCGCGCGGGCGACGAGCGTTGGCACGCTTGTGCAGGTGCCTTTGATGCCATATTCGCCGGTGAGCTGCGTCGAAACCGGCAACACCTTGGGCTGATTCAGCGCGATCGGATGAATCACCTCGGCGATGCTCAGCGCCACTGCCCATCCCGCGCCGCCTTTGAGCTCGATGGCTTCCGCGCCGCTCTTCTTTGTCCGCGTGAAAATCTTTTCCTGCACGGTGCCGTTGAAGCCGGGGAGCTTGATGAGCGGGATGCCGCCGGCGGTGGCGGTGGACCAGATGGGGACCATGCTGTCGCCATGCTCGCCCAAAATCGTCGCCTTGATCTGTGTGGGCGGCAGGCCGGTTTCCAGTGCGATCAGCGAGCGGAAGCGCGCCGTATCGAGCTGCGTGCCCAGGCCGATGGCGCGGGTTGGATCGAATTTGAGATAGTCGATCGCCAGCCGCGTCAGCACATCCACCGGATTGGAAACGACGAAGAGGATCGCGTCTTTTTTGAGCCCGACGCCTTTGAGGGAATCGAGAATCTGCTTGAAGAGCGTGACGTTGCGGTTGATCAGATCGAGGCGGCTTTCATCGGGCTTGCGGCGCAGGCCAGCAGTGATCAGCACGATGTCGGCATCCGCGCATTTGTCGTAATTGCCCGCGTAGATTTTCTGATCGCCGGCGATGCTGGCGCCGTGAAGCAGATCGAGCGCCTCGCCCGCCGCCATTTTTTCGTTGGCGTCAAGCAGATGAATTTCGCTGACGATGCCAGCGCATTGGAGGGCGAACGCCGCATTAGACCCGACCCGCCCGCCGCCGCCGATGATGGAGACTTTCATATTGTGTGGCACGGGCGTCTCGCCCGTGATTCCGATTTTTCCGGTGACAAAAAGACCACGGGCGAGACGCCCGTGCCACAACCGATCAGACTGACGCCATAATTTGATCCGTGATCGTTTGCACTAACATCTCCAGATCCGCGTCACTGTAATTCCCCGCCGGTACGAGCGAATGAATCGCCTTTTCCATCGGCGAGACTTGCACGGCTGTCGAAGGACGCAGCTCCGATCCGCTGGGGATCGGCGCAACGCCGCCGGCGGGCGTGGCCATTTTTCCGCGGGTGGCGATATCGCTGACGCGGGTGATGAAATCGGAGTTGCAGCTAAGGCCGGTGCCGCCATTCTTCAATCTCGGCTCATCCAGTCCGAAGCGAACCTTCAGCTCCAAAAGCTCCTTCATCTGGTCGGCGTCGAGCGGGCGGATGCTGCCGACCTGCTTGGCCAGCAGCAGGATGCGCGAGTAGGCATCGACAATTTCCAGCTTGTAGTAAGCACCGTCGAGATCTTGGTCGTAGGTAACGGTGCCGTGGTTTTGCAGGAGGATCGTGTTGGAATCCTTGACGTAGGGAAGGATCGATTCGCCGAGGCGGGTGTCGCCGGGCGTCACATATTTGGCGGTTCGCACCGCGCCCAGAAACACCTCGGCTTCAGGATGAATGCAGGTCGGCAGCTCGACGCCGGCAACCGCGAATGCCGTCGCGTGCGGCGGATGGCTATGGACGACCGCCTTCACATCCGGGCGCGCTTTGTAGATCGCCAGATGAAGAAGAATTTCGCTGGTGCGCTTGCGCTTGCCGCCCAATTGCTTCCCTTCCAGATCGACGGCACAGATGTCATCGGGCTTGAGGAAACCCTTGCTGATGCCGGTCGGCGTGCAGAGCACGCGATTCTCGCCGATGCGATAGGAATGATTTCCCTCGTTGCCGGCGCAGAATCCCTTGATCCAGATGCGGCGACCGATCTCGCACATCTGTTCCTTGATCTGGAACTCCGAAACGCGGGAATGCCCGTTGGAAGAGCCGTTGCCACTTGTGCCATATGCCATGGAGTATTTGGAGTAACGCGTGATGCGTGATGCGTAATGCGTAAGAGGAAGATGGCTCCTCCTTACGCATTACGAATCACGCATTACGCATTACCATTCCAACCTTTCAAATTTCGTGTTCAACAACCACATGATCCAAAATCGCCGCGTTGTAGGCGTCCAGCGGCACCCGCTTCTCCGGGTAAAACGGCATGCACGCCTCGCGGCTTTCGGCTACCGCGATCAGATCTCCCGTGTGCGCGCCCAGATGGTCGTAGCTCACGAGGACCTCGCTGGT
>DATBDZ010000288.1:0-2343 GCA_036276235.1 Humisphaera sp.
CTTTACCGAGCTGGCCAGGAGTCCGCTGAGCTTCGATCAGCTTCGCGAGAAGTTTAATCTTCATCCGCGCGGTGCTCGCGATTTTCTGGACGCGCTGGTGGCGCTGGGAATGCTTAATCGGACCGGCGATCGCTACTCCAACACACAGGAAAGCAATCTGTTCCTCGACCGCAACAAACCCAGCTACATCGGCGGCATCCTTGAGATGGCTGGCGCACGCCTTTATGGCTTTTGGGGAAACCTCACCGAAGCGCTCCACACCGGATCGCAGCAGAACGAATCAAAAGGCGGCGGCGGAAGCCCGTTCGATGCGCTCTATTCCGACCCGCAACGCCTCAAGCAATTCCTGGCCTCCATGACCGGCTTGAGCATGGGCTCCGGCCAGGCGATCGCCGGCAAGTTCAATTGGAGCAAGTACAAAAGTTTCGCCGACGTCGGCTGCGCGCAAGGCGGCGTTGCTGTGCAGATCGCACTGGCGCAGCCGCATCTGCAAGGCACGGGATATGACCTGCCCGCGGTTCAGCCGATCTTTGAGGACTACGTGAAATCATTTTCGCTGACGCCGCGCGTTAAGTATCAGGCGGGCGATTTCATGAAGGATCCGCTCCCCGAGGCGGACGTCATCATCATGGGCCACATCCTGCACGATTGGGATCTGGCTCAGAAAAAAATGTTGATCCGCAAAGCTTACGACGCGATACCCGCTGGCGGCGCATTCATTGCCTTCGACGCGGTGATTGACGATGACCGATCGCGGAATGCGTTTGGCCTGCTGATGAGCCTCAACATGCTGATCGAAACACCGGGCGGCTTCGATTACACCGGCGCCGATTGCCAAGGGTGGATGAAGGAAGCCGGCTTCCGCGAAACCCGAGTCGAATATCTGGGCGGACCGGATTCGATGGTGGTTGGCATAAAGTAGCGCGTCACGCGCCAAGAAAAATCGCCCCACCCTCGACGCTCAGCTCGACGCCGGCAGCCTTGGCGGCCTCCTGGAGCGCGGCGTCGAGCATGACGATCGGATCGGCGCTCACCGCCAACCGGCGCAAGAGCCCTTCACCCTTTTTCGTGCCGATTGTCAAGGTGATTTTCAATCCCCGCCTTTTGCATTTGACGGCGGTGCCGTCGGGGAGCTTGCCGTTCATCGGCTTCAGAAACGCATCGACGTAATGCACGCCAACGCCCGATTTATCGTCGGTCAAATGCGGAAGCTTCTGGCTTGCCACTGGACTGATGTCGCACAGCTTGGTTTTCATTTTGCTCCGAGATAGGCGTCGATGGATTGGCGGAACGCGCGAATGTGATCGGGCGTGCTGCCGCAACAGGCGCCCAGAATATTTACACCGCTTTCGAGAATCGGCACCACACCGGCGGCCATCTGCGGCGGGGTTTCATCGTACACCACCTTCATGTTCACCAGCTTGGGCTGGCCGGCATTGGGCTGGGCCATGACCGGCAGACCTGTCACGCGCTTGTAGCGATCGATTGCCTGGCGGGCGCGCTCCATGTCCATCCCGGTGCCGCAGTTGAGCGCGACGACATCCGCCCCATGCTCCTGCATAAAGCCGGCGGCTCGCTCGGGGTCAATCCCCATCATCGTGCGGAAGGTTGAGCCGTCGAGCGTGACGTCGTACGCCATCGATCCGATCACACACGGCGCGCCCGCGTCCTTCGCGGCCTGGATTCCCAGCAATAATTCTTCGAGCGATGTCTGCGTTTCAATGATGATCGCATCGCAGCCGGCATCGACGAGTGCCTTCGCCTGCTCGTTGAAAGCGTTGCGCACCTGAGTTTCGGTGAAATCGCCGTACGGCTCCATCAATCCGCCGAACGGGCCGATGTCGCCGATGATGTACCCCGCTCGATCGCCGAACGCCTGCCGCACGATTCCGACACCGGCCTGATTGACCTCGACAACTTTGTCGGCATTTCCATGGCGGTTGAGCATGATGCGCGAGCCGCCGAACGTGTTGGTGAGAATGCAATCCGACCCCGCGTCGGCGTAGCGCTTCTGGATCGCCAGCACGCGATCGGGATGCGTGAGGTTCCATTCCTCCCCACAGTTCCCCTGCTCGAGGCCCGCGAGCATAAGCTGAGTCCCCATCGCGCCGTCGCCTAGGAGGGGACGGTCCTTTAAGGCTTGAAGCAGAGGTTTCTTCATGGTTGTTGAGTGGGGATGCAGCTTGCGCCACGTTCCCGAGATATAAAAGCGGGCTGCGATTCTCCCTCTCCCCTGTACTGGGCCCGTCGATTTAGTCGGCGGCGGGTGGAGAGGCGATCGCAGATAATTTCGTCGCGCCTATTCTGATGTCGAGCCTTCGATGGATTTATCGACGCCAATTT
>DATBDZ010000289.1:0-27138 GCA_036276235.1 Humisphaera sp.
CAGCGTGAGAACGGCGAGCTTCCGCGCAATCGCAAAATTCAGGACTTCATCATCGGGAATCTTCTTGTCCGATTGGCCGACATCAGCGGTGGTTATAACGTCATGACCCAAACTGCGGAGCGCTTCGACTGCCGGCAGCGGAAAGTTTTCATTCGCGTAAAATCGAGCCATCGAGGTCAATCGTCCTCATTCTCTTTGATTTGCTGCTCGATTTCCGCGCGATGCGCTCGCGCATAGGCCCAGGCGTTGACCAAGTCCTCGGCTCGCAAAGATGGATAGCTCCCCAATAGCGAGGCTTCGGATACGCCAAGCTGCCGTGCCCGCTCAAGTATCCAGACCGGGATGCGCGTGCGGACAATGCATGGATCTCCACCGCAAACTCCAGGAGTCGATTCGATCCCAGGCCATGCCTCGCCCAGCTCGCGCGCAACCTGTTGCAGAAGGCTCGCCTTGTCCGCGCGAGTCATCTCAGCGAGCAGTTTCTCGGCCTCTTGGAGGGCGCTCATTATCGGATTTTATCGCTGATATAGCTCCGCCAGCAAGTATCGCTCAGGCAAGGAGTCGTGAGATCGGAAGGATCAATGGCCAAATCGATGCATCAGCACCGCTGCGGCTAGTGCGATTGGCAGGAGAGCCAGATACCCGAATCGGACGAAAGATATGTCGCTGGCATGGGCCGGGTTAGGCCGGCGGATGACAATGATTGCAACGCCCAGCCAGAACGCGATCGCGGCGGCGCCGAAACATTTGAAGATGTAGCCGCCGTCGAGGACGATCGCGCCGAAAAACAGCAAGAGTCCTTGGATCAACAGCGCATCGCGGGCTGCGCTCCAATGGCGCGGATCGATCAAGGCCGATGGCGCGGTGCTCGGCTCGATCGGGCGTTCGTCGTCAGCAGCATCGTTCATATCAGCACGCCTTGGCGTTCGCCCAACTCACAGCAGATATCCGCCGCCCAGGTCGGCGGGCGGCACAATCTCCGGGGATGTCTTGATCTTTGGAAACGCTTTCACCTTTTTTCGCACGACGAAAATGCGGCCGGCGATCATCGCCGCGCGATTGTGGTCGGCGGCGCGGACGTACAACTCCCATTCGCCGCTCTGCGCGTCATTGGAACGGAAGACCGCAATCTTTTTGCGCTCCAGCGCCTCGGTAATCGCGCCCACGGCGGCATGATCGCTCGAACGCGTAAGGAGCGCGTCAAATTCGACAGGGATGGGCGCCCGCACGCGCTGGATCGGCTGCGCGGGAACCGGCTGCTCCCGCTCCTGCGGCCCCTTTGCATTGCGATAATTGAGCGGGTGAGCCATCGCGCGCCTCGTCCCAGATAATATGCATTCTGTCCTGCAAGGGATTTCTATGTGTGGGTCGCCAGATAAATTCCAAGGCCGAAAACCGCCACAACGACTCCAAGCACGATAAACAGGACAATATTGCGTCGCCGGCGTTCTTTGGCGGCTAGGTCCTGCAGGCGCTGGTCGATCTGTGCCAAGTGTTGGCCCGCAGTTTCGGCCTGCGCTTGTGAAAGCAATATCTCCAGCGCGGTGGCGATGGTTAGCAGCAGTTCCTGCATGAGCGCCGTCTGCCGCTTTCCGGCGCTGCGGCTTGCATCGCGGGTGCTCCAGTTCCAACTGCTGGTCCGGGTCGGCGGCGCAATGGATGCCGCCACGTCCACGCGCCCGCGGTCCCAGTCCAGGCGCACCTGTTGCGGCCAATCGACGATGCCGCGGCGCGTCAGCTTGTTGAATCCACGTTTGAGCTCAACCGATCGCCAGGCGCTGTCCATTTGAAAGGCGACCTCGGCATCGGCGGCAAAGCCAAATGCACGGAGAAACTCCGCCGCCGTCCGAAGCGTATCGCCGGATTCAAGCGTGGTCACAAATGAATGTTCGACTACCAAGCGTCAACTCCCGTGCGTCTATACCAGAATGTGAAACCGCTCGGAAAGGATACACATCAGATTATGCAGGAAGTGCATCAGCATGCCGGGAAGCAGTGAACGGCTTCGATCGCGCAGAACGCCCAGAAGCAGGCCCATAACCAGCAAATGCGGAAACGCGCCAACCGCAAGATGAAGCGTCATGAACAACAAGGCGCTGACGAAGATCACCTCGCCGCGGCTCAAGGAGCGGCCCAGCACGCCGAAGATTACGCCGCGAAAGCCGAGTTCCTCAAACACGGCTGGCTGGATGCACGTCAGCGCGATCACCGCCGGCCATCCGTAGCTGGCATGAAACAGGTTATCGCCAATCGGGATTCTCTGGAGCCCCACAGTGCGGCGCAAGACCTCCAGTGATCCGCTGGCGAGCAGAAATGTGACAATCGACAAACCTGCCGCCGCGATGAACCATCGCATTGAAACGCGCTGTGTGAGTGCCTTGAAAATGTCTTGTCGGTAGACGATCGCCCAGACGGCCACGATGATCGAGTCGACGATCGACAACACAACAAGGATCGATTCTGTCGATGATCCTCCGACACTCGACAAGATGCCGATCAGGTTCGTGCCCAGCAGCGTGAAATAAAGAGCGATTGCCGGTGCTGGCGAGATTGGAGTCGCCAGTTGCAATTGTAAGCTTTGGGCAGTGGCGTGCCGGGTGCAGTTGTGGCAATCGCCCCACCCTTCCTGCCAGGCCGCTCCGCAACGATTGCAAAATCGGGAAATGGGAATCGCTGCAACGGCTTGCGCCATTGCCATGACCGGCTCCGGATCACCTGCGGTGTTTTGCGCGCTTGCTTGCTCTGTTTCAAAGCCGGGCACGGCGCCCTGGTGCGGCGCATCAGCAGCGGATTTGTCCGGTTCAGAAATCAACAGCCGTTCTCCACATCCAACCTACATCACTCCTGCGCCGGCGGCTTGTTGTCGCATGAGTTGTCGATGCTTGGCACCAGCTTGAATCGCCTGGATCAGCACGCCGATGATGATGATCTTGATGATAATCCCGCTGAACGGAGTGGCGGCTGAGGTCGAGTCGGGATTTTTCGACATCGAGATGAACCAAACGACCAGATCGGCTCCCCAAAGCGTCAGGTAAACCACCAGCCCCACGATTGCCGCCGGAAAGGGACTGCTGCGCGCCCAGATATAGAGCCCCCAAAAGACGACGGCAATTCCACCGATCACGCCCATCTGCATCGGGATATTGATTTGTGCCGATCGCGGCGCGTTTTGGAGCGCCGCGTAGATGATGACAGTGAAAATCGTCTGGACGACCGCAACGGCAAGCAGCGCGCCCGCCGCCTTCTTCGCCTGCTTATGCAGATCATCCCCTTGCAGCTTCTGGCCGGCGGAAGTGGTCGCAAATTGATTTCCACTGATGATGCGCGGGCCCGCACTGGCGACCGGTAGTGCTTTGCCGCACGAACCGCAAAACGCCGACCCAGCGGCATTCGCGACTCCGCAATGAGGACATGCAACCGTATTGAGTGAGTTCATCGTCACGCGAAGTGCTCCCTTTCTGTAGACGCGACTGTCAGACCCGCCCCGCCCGCAACTGCAGCGAGGTGGGAAGTCTACCGAACGCGGAACTCAAATTCCATAAATGAATGGCCGCCAATTGCCCCGGCGACGAGTTGGCAGGCTCGGCTATATCTCGCATCGCACGCCTTGCCCCTTTATGCTAGCAAACCCTTGGGTGTTGCCTTTCTGGGTGCGAAACATGCATAGGTGGCATATGGGTCAAATCGCGCGAGTGGCAATCGTCCTGCTGATTCTGTCGACATGCGAAACGCTCTTGGCGCAGGAGCCGGTGAGCAACGCATTTTCGGCCCGCACTTTTGCCGGCATCGAGCTTCGCAATATTGGCCCGGCGATTTCGCCTGGACGTGTAGCGGATATTGCGGTTGATTCAACCAATCCCAATGTCTGGTACGTCGCCACCGCGTCCAGCGGATTGTGGAAGACATCCAATCGCGGCCTGAGCTGGCGGCCGGTCTTCGACGCCGGCGGATCATATTCGCTTGGCTGCGTCGCGATCGATCCGAAAGATCACAACGTCATCTGGCTTGGCACCGGTGAAAACCAGGCGCTGCGAAGCGTGAGCTTTGGTGATGGTGTCTACAAGAGTACCGACGCCGGCCAAACCTGGACGCGCGTCGGGCTCGAGAAGTCCGAGCACATTGCCAAGATCTGGATCGATCCGCGCAACTCCGATGTCGTGCTCGTCGCTTCGCAAGGTCCGCTCTGGGCGGCGGGCGGCGATCGCGGGCTGTTCAAAACCGCCGACGGGGGCAAAACGTGGACGCCGCTTCTGCAAATCAGCGAGAATACCGGCGTCACCGATCTGCAGGTCGATCCGCGAAATCCGGATGTGATGTACGCCGCCTCTTATCAGCGCCGGCGAAACGTCGGCGTGTTGATCGGCGGCGGGCCGGAGTCGGCGATCTACAAATCCGAAGACGCCGGCGCGAACTGGTCCAAGCTCACCAATGGAATTCCGCAAGTCGATAAGGGGCGCATCGCCCTGGGCATTTCGCCGCAGAAGCCGGATGTGATTTATGCGCTGATCACCGCGGCACAGGGAAAGAGCGGATTTTTCCGCTCCGAAGATCGCGGACAGAATTGGACGCAGCAGAGCGGCTACAACGTCGTCGATCCGCAATATTATGGAAAGCTCTTTCCCGATCCGCACAAGTTTGATCGCGTCTACGCAGTCGATGTGACGATCCACGTCACCGACGACGGCGGCAAGCGAATGACGCCCGTTGCCTGGCGCGTTCATGTCGATAATCACACGATCAATTTCGACCCCAACGACGCCGACCATTTCCTGGTGGGCAACGACGGCGGCTTGTATGAAACTCACGACGGCGGGCAAAGCTTCCGGCACTTTGACAATCTGCCGACGATGCAGTTTTATGGAATCGCGGCGGACGATGCCCTCCCCTTCTACAACGTATACGCCGGCGCGCAGGACAATGGCACCGTCGGTGGGCCTTCGCGCACGCTGCTGCGCGCGGGGATTCGCACCGCCGACTGGGGAGTCTTCGGTGGCGCGGACGGCATGCAGCCGCGCGCCGATCAGCAGGATTCGGATATCATCTACACGCAGTCGCAGGCAGGCGCGCTGGTTCGTCTGGACAAGCGCACCGGCGCCAGCGGCGGCGCGCGGCCGCGCGCCGATGGGCAAATTCGCTGGAACTGGAATGCCCCGCTGATCATCAGCCCCCATTCGCACACGCGGCTGTATCACCTGGCTAGCCGCCTGTTCCGCAGCGACGATCGCGGCGACACATGGACCGCCGTCAGCCCCGATCTGACGCGCCAGCTCGATCGGAATCAGCGCGAAGTGATGGGCCGCGTCTGGGGGAATGACGCCGTCACCAGGAATCTGTTCACAACCGATTACGGCGTCGGCACGGCGCTGGCGGAATCTGCGGCGCTCGAGGGATTGCTCTACGTCGGCACGGATGATGGTTTGATCCAGGTTTCCGAAGACGGCGGCAAGAATTGGAGCAAGACCGAGCAATTCGCCGGCGTTCCGGAATTGACGCTCGTCTCCTGCATTTGCGCGTCGAGCCACGATGCGAACGTCGCCTATGCCGCGTTCAACAACTATCAGCGCGGCGATTTCAGAGCGTATCTGATGCGTACGGCCGATCGCGGCAAAACCTGGACATCGATCGCTGGCAATCTCCCTGAGCGGCACTTTGTGTGGTCGATCGTCGAAGATAGCGTGAACAAGGATTTGCTTTTCGCCGGCACGGAGTTTGGCCTCTTCTTTACAATCGACGGCGGCAAGCAATGGGCGAAGCTTACCGGCGGAGTACCCGCCGCGACGGCATTTCGCGATCTGTGCATTCAGCCGCGGCAGAACGATCTGGTTTGCGCAACCTTCGGCCGTGGCGTGTTCATTCTCGATGACATCACGTTTCTCAGAAATCTCACGCCACAGATGCTCGGCGGCGATGGGATGCTGCTGGCGGCGCGCAAGGCGCCGCTGTTTTACGAGAGCGGCTATTCCCGCCCCGGTGCGGCGGAGTACGCCGCCCCCAATCCGCCGTTTGGCGCGATTCTCACGTATTACTTGCGCGAGGGTTCGATGACGAGTGATGCGACCTACGCGATTCGCATTACGGAGCCGGATGGCAAGGAAGTGCGAAATCTGCAATTGACGACGGCCCCCGGATTTCATCGCATCGCCTGGGATTTGCGCGGGGCCGCGCCGGCCGGGCGGGGCAACGCTCAACTCCAGGAAGAGCGCGAGCCGGCAAACGCCCAAGAGCGCGCCGAGCGCGAGGCCGAAGAAGCCGAGGAGCGGGCCGAGCAGGAGCAAGCCGCCGACGCCGAGCAGGAGCTTCAGCAACAGCAACCCGGCCGCGGCGCGCGGGGCGGGCGAGGCGCCCGCGGTGGCTTCGGTCGTGGCGGCGGCGCGGGGCCGCTGGTTAAACCGGGAACTTTTAAAGCCGTTCTGACAAAAACCGTGAACGGGCAAACAACGCAACTTGGCGATCCTCAAACGATCGAAGTTGTTCCATTGGATATGGGGAGTCCCAAACCAAAGTAATGCGAGAATGTCCCCAGCGGGTGGCGGTTCCCCTCCTTGGCGCGCAACCGGCACTTTAGGTAGCTCAAAGTCTGTCTATAGGGCCGAACGAACACCGAAATGAAGCGACGAAGTATGCGAAAGAACGATCGCGATAGATTCGCCCGCCGCCTTTTGGCCGGCGCCGCCGCCGTGGGGTTGGCGGGTATCAGCGTTGCACCGGTTGCTTCATATGCGGCCGTGCCACATCCGGTGCTCGTCGCCGATCAAGTGGCTGGTCAATACTCCTTTGGCTTCGAAGGCGTTCTGGGGACCTCGATGGATCTGGTGGTGGACGCGGCTAGCGATCGGCAGGCGATTGAATGCCGCCGCGCCGTCCTTGGCGAGATAGATCGCCTTGCGGCGATCTTCAGCACGTACGATCCTACAAGTGAGATCAGCCGCTTAATGAGCGGTGCCCTGCATTTTCCCTCCTCCGGTACCCCGAGGGAGTGCCGGGGTGGGGGTTTTCTGTCTGGCGCAACCCTGCAGAAAGCCCCCACCCTAACCCTCCCCCGGAGTACCGGAGGAGGGAACCGGACGGGCACCTTTTCCGGTTCGAAAGACCTTTGCGACCTCTTTGACCGTCACGCCTTCTGGAAAGACCGCACCGACGGTGCCCTTGATCTGAACGTGGCCGGCGTCAAGGAACTTTGGCGCATTGCCGCCCTGCAAAATCGTTTGCCGAATGAATCTGATCTGCATGCCGCGTACGCTCGGCCGCGCGCGTGGAATGTCGATGCGCTGGGCAAGGCGCTGATCATCGATCGCGCCGTCGCGGTCGCACGCAACATCATCCCCTCGGGCCTTCTCAACATTGGTGGCGATATCCGCGCGTGGGGCCAGCGCGATTGGCCGATCGGAGTGGTTGATCCGAGCAGACCCGCCGAAAACGCGACCCCGATTGCGATCTTCAATTTACGCGATGCCGCGGTGGCCACGAGCGGCAGCTACGCTCGCTTCTTCACGATCAACGGCAAGCGATATTCGCATCTTCTGGATCCGCGCACGCTTTCGCCGATTGACGATCCTTCACGAAGCGCGACGGTCGTTGCAAATGATTGCGTGACGGCCAACGCGATTTCAACGGCCTCCTGCGTACTCGGGCGCGAGGCGGCCGCCGATCTGGCCAATGATTTCGCATCGGGCCATCTTTTCATTGACGACAGCGGCGCTAGCACGACCGGCACGCTTCGCGCGCCCCCTGCCCAAGTCGTGTGCAGTCCAGCAGCAACAGAGGATGCCGCCGCGAGCAAATGGCCCACCGGGTTTCAGGTCAACATCGGCGTTTCGCTCAAAACCATCAGCGGTGGCCGCGGCGGAGCGAAGCGGCCGTATGTTGCCATCTGGATCGAAGATGAGAATGACAAGCTCGTTCGCAATCTCACCATCTGGGGCGATCGCGATAAATACATCCCCGAGCTTTCCGCCTGGTGGAAGGCAAACAACGGCAGCGAACGGCGTATTCGATCGCTCACCAGCGCCACCCGCCCGCCCGGTAAGTACAACGTCGTCTGGAATGGGCGCGATGATGAAGGGCGGCCGGTGCCGCAGGGGGAATATCATGTCTATGTCGAGATCAACCGCGAGCACGGACGGCATGTGCGCGAATGGGCGTCGATCGTCTGCCAGGATGGGCCCCAGTCAGCGACTATCGCGGTGACTGCCGAATCCGACGAATCGAAAATCGAGTACGGCCCCGGCAAGAAATAGACATCCGTGCACATCAACCGCCGCTTTCTCGCTCTTTGCCGGACGATCCACATCTATCTGACGATGTTCGGCCTGCTCGTGCTGCTGGGTTTTGGCATCACCGGGTTCACGATCAATCATGAAGACTGGTTTGCCGCCACGCGGCCGAAGGTCAGCGAGGTTGAGGGAAAGACGCCGCTTGAGCTGATCGCGAAAAAGGATTCAGCTCAGGTTGTCAGTTACCTGCGGCAGACGTTTCACATCGCCGCCGCCCTGGCTTCATACGATGATCTGGATGAGCGGCTCTCCGTGGGCTTTAAATCGCCGGGGGAGATCTGGGAAATCCAGATTGATAAAACGTCAGGCAAGACAGCTGTCCACGCGGAGCAGTTCAACTGGGTGGCGATCGTCAATAACCTGCATCGCGGCCGCTATTCCGGGGCGGCGTGGAGTTGGGTGATTGACGCCAGTGCCGTGCTGATCGTACTGGCCTGCCTTACCGGAATCGTGATGTGGCTCGCCCTTCCCAAGCGCCTGAAACTGGGGACCGCGTTCCTCGTCCTTGGCACCCTCGCGGTCATCATGACCTATCTAATTCTTGTGCCCGGTTCCGATGCGAAGTAGCGGGACCGAATTAACAATCGCATAAGACTGACGGGACCTGCCCCACAAAGTTTAGCCGCGACCACGCAGCGGAGCCCGTTCCAGCGACGTAAACCGTGAAAATCCCCCCAGCGCGGCGGTTACCAGCGTTGGCGCGCAACCCGAACATAGACATCTCTACACCCCTTGGTCAGCGG
Organism: Humisphaera sp.; assembly: GCA_036276235.1. GTDB lineage: Bacteria > Planctomycetota > Phycisphaerae > Tepidisphaerales > Tepidisphaeraceae > JANWHF01. Next base: position 9,017 of record DATBDZ010000289.1, read on the forward strand.
AAAGGAATGGACGGCAATGTCCAAACGAACATTATTCGGGCTGGTGATCGGACTTGCGGCGGCCGCGACTCCTGCTTTGGCGCAACAACAGCAACCGGGTGGTCAACCCGGCGGCGGGCCTCCGGGCCAACCCGGCCAGCCGGGCGGGCAGTTTGATCCTGCCCAGATGCGCCAGCGGATGAACGACACGATCAAGGAAGCGCTCAAGGCGAGCGATGAGCAATGGAAAACAATTGAGCCGCGCCTGGAGAAGGTACAGGACCTTCAGCGCGCCTCGACGGCACGTGGGATGAATGCGTTTGGGAGAGGCGGCCGCGGGGGCGGCCGAGGGGGTGGTGGCGGCGGAGGCGGTGGATTCGGAGGGCCAGGCGGCGCGGGTGGCGCGGGTGGGCCCGGCGGACAGGGTGGATTTGGCCCGCAAGGCCAAGGCGGGGCCGGTGGAAACGTCGGCGGCCAGGGCGGTGGCCGCGGACGACGCGGACAAAATGGGCAAGGTGGTCCGGGCGGCGGCGGCCCCGGCGGCTTCGGTGCCGATCAGACCCCATCGGCCCTCCAAACCAAGATGACCGAGTTGACCGACGCCATCAACGACCCCAACGCCAGCGTTGACAACATCCTGGAGAAACTCAAAGCGTTTCGCGAAGAGCGCACCAAGGCGCTAGCCGATCTTACGGCAGCCCGGCTCGATCTCGCCCAGGTCGTCACCAACAAACAATCGGCGATCCTCGTGTCGATGGGAATTCTTGAGTAATCCAGCAAAGAGCCGGGCCGTCCCGGCCCGAATTCGCGACGGAGCCGGGTCGTCCCGACCCGACATCCCGGCCCGAACAGACTTTGGTGAGAGGATACGCCGCTGGACCCCTCGCCCGCGGCGCCACCAATCGGGAGAGTGCGGCGCCAATATCGCCGCACTCTCCTTCTAAAAATCGGTACGCCAAATGTCGATTACCACATTTCAGACTGCCGATGCTGATGAAGGTTCTGCAGTGAGGGCACTCGAAGCGCCTGTCCGTGCTCGGACGCCGGGGTTTGAAGATGCGTTGGACGATCTGGCCCCCGAGCACAAAAGCATACTCCTTCTGCGCGAATGCCTGCGGCTGGATTACGACCAGATCGCGCAGCGGCTCGGAATCACCCGCGCCGCCGTCGCCGACAGGCTATCCGCGGCTCGGCGGGATTTGCTCCGCGCTCGCGATTCGGGGTGAACCGCGGCGCACCGGGTTGTCGGCATTTACGTGGCATGGGCGTCTCGCCCATGAATCGTGGTAATCCGCGATTTCGCCTGGTACTCCAAGCGAATCAGCAAGCTGTGTAGGGTGGATGTACTCGCCCACCGTTTGCCGTTCGTGGTGGGCGGGTACACCCACCCTACCAAACTGAAGTCGCTTCGCCCTGGCTTATATCGGCTGCGCCGATGCTCGTGAGTACACGAGACCACGGGCGAGACGCCCGTGCCACGAAAGATCGGTGAACCGCGTGTTCACCCCCTACAATACCCGCGGATTGCGGCTACAATCCGGTAATGTCCAACCCGGAGGCTCGTCCCGGAGCAACGCGCATGGCCGTCGAACCGCAGGCACTTTTGCAGCAAGCTCGTGGCGGCAAGGAGGGAGCGCTGGGGGCGCTATTTGAATCCTACACCCGCTATCTCACGCTGCTGGCACGGCTGCAAATTGGCCGACGTATACAGGGGAAGGTCGACGAGGGCGATATCGTTCAGGAAACGTTTCTCGAAGCGCATCGCCAATTTCCCCAGTTCCGCGGAACCACCGAAGCCGAGCTGATAAGCTGGCTGCGGCGGATTCTTGCCGGCCAGCTTGCGCTGGTTGTGCGGCGGTATATCGGAACAAAGGGCCGCGACATTCGCCTCGAGATGGATCTGGCGGCCGAGCTGGATAATTCCGCCAATGCCCTCGACGGCGCGCTGGCGGCTTCGTACAGCACGCCCAGCCAGCACGCGTCGCGACGCGAGCAGGCGGTGCTGCTGGCCGATGCGCTGGGGGAACTGTCGGAGGATTATCGCGAAGTGATCATCCTGAGGCATCTGGAGGCGCTTCCGTTTGCGGAGGTCGCCAAGCGGATGAATCGGAGCGAAGACAGCGTGCAGAAGTTGTGGGTCCGCTCGCTGGCGGCATTACGCAATTCGCTTGGAGGTGTTGCATGAGTCCTTCCAATGGAGCCAACGGCAACGGCAATCATCCCGAAAATGACGCCACCCGTGTCCCCGGTGAAGTGCGCGGATTGCTCGATTCTTCCACGCACGATGAAGACCGGCTCGTGGCGGCGGTGAAGGAATACACGGCGGCGGTGGAATCCGGAAGGCGGCCCAACCGCCAGGAATTTCTCGCCCAATACGCCGACATCGCCACCGAGCTTTCTTCCTGTCTCAACAGTCTTAATTTCGTGCAGGCCGCCGCCGCCCAACTTCCCGGCTCTGATGCCGCCTCACAGATCCAAAAAACCAGCGAAGAACTGAACACCGACATGGCAGCCAAGCCGCTGGGCGATTTCAAGCTCGTGCGCGAGATCGGCCGCGGTGGAATGGGCGTCGTATATGAAGCCGTTCAATTGTCGCTGGGCCGGCGCGTCGCGGTGAAAGTGCTGTCGCTCGCCGCCGCGCTCGATTCGCGCCATCTGCAGCGATTCAAGAATGAAGCCCAAGCGGCGGCGCAGCTTCACCACACAAACATCGTTCCGGTTTATCAGGTCGGCTGCGAGCGCTCGGTCCACTTTTATGCGATGCAGCTCATCGACGGCCAGACGCTGGCGGATGTGGTGCGCGATTTGCGCCGCCTGGCCGGCAAGACGCCGCTGCGCCGCGACGCCACCGCCGGCGGCAGCGCCAACGGCGCCAATGGAAAGGCCAACGGCGCCAAACGCATCGAGAATCTCGACGATCTGCCGATGCCCATGGCGGCCAACAACGCCCCGCTTTCCACGCAGGTGGCGAATTTGTCGGTCATGCATTCCGACAAGCGGCATTCCTTCTTTCGCTCCGTCGCCACGCTGGGATTGCAGGCTGCCGAGGCGCTGGATTACGCGCACCGGCTGGGCGTCGTGCATCGCGACATCAAGCCCGCCAACCTGATGCTCGACGTCCGCGGGAATCTTTGGATCACTGACTTTGGTCTCGCACAGTTTTATGCCGCCGACAGCGGCCTGACGCAGACCGGCGACGTGGTCGGCACCTACCGCTACATGAGCCCCGAGCAGGCCTCCGGCCGCGCCGTCGTGCTCGACCAGCGCACCGATATCTATTCGTTGGGCGTCACGCTGTACGAATTGCTCACCCTGGAGCGCGCCGTCCCCGGCACCACGCGCGAGGAGCTGCTGAACCAGATCGCCAATGTCGATCCGCAGCATCCCCGCGAATTCGACAAAGCAATCCCGCAAGAACTCGATACGATCCTTATGAAGGCGATCGCCAAGGAACCCGCCGATCGCTACCCCAGCGCCAGCGCCCTTGCCGAAGACTTGCGCAGATTTCTCGAAGACCAGCCGATTTTGGCGCGGCCGCCTTCAACGCTGGATAAAGCAATCAAGTGGACCAAGCGGCACCGCGCCATCACGCTTTCAACGATGGCGATTCTGCTGGTCATCGCCGCGGGGCTTCTGATCACCACGCTCTTCATCGCACGGGCGCAGTCCCACACGAATGATGCACTCAAGCGCGAGCAGGAAAACTTCCGCCAGGCGCGGCAAGCTGTCGACTTCTTCACCAATGTCGCAAACAAGGACATGGAGAACCAGGTACCGGGTAAATTTCAAAGTGTCCGCAAGGAAATGCTGGAGGCGTCGCTGGCTTACTATCAGAGCTTCATTGAGCAGCGAAAGGGAGACCGCACGCTCGAGGCCGACCTGAACGCGGCCAGCGCCCATGTGGCTTCCATTCTCGCAGCTCTGATCGCTGGCGAAGATTATTATCGCATCGCCTCGGGTCTGACGCTCATGCAGAGCCGCAATATCCAGGCAGAGCTGAAACTGACAGACCCCCAAAAGACAAAGATATTTTCGCTGGAGGCGGCCACACCCATCGAAGGTCCACGGCTCGAAGCGATTATCGCGCCCCTAACTTCCGAGCAGAGGTCTGAGAAGTTGGCGGCAATGGAGGCGGAAACCGAGCGGGCAATCGCCGATATTCTTTCACCGGATCAAGTGGACCGGCTGCATCAGCTCGCGCGCCAATGGCGGGGACCGACGGCGTTTAGCGATACCGACGTCGTGGCGGCGTTGGCCCTGACGCGCGAGCAGAAGGATCAGATTCGTCTGATTCAAAACGAACAACCCCCGCAGCCCGCCCCGCCGACCAGGCCCAGCACACAGACAGGCACACAGCCGAGCGACGCCGACAGGCCGCCGCCCCGCGGACCGGACCAAGGCCAAAGAGGCGGCTTCCGCCAGGTTGATTTCCGCGCGTTTAATGCCGAAAAAGTTGCGCGTATTGTCGCGCTCCTTACACCCGAACAGGCAGATCGCTGGCAGGAATTGATCGGCGCGCCATTCGAGGGCCAATTCCCCAACCCATTCCAGCGCGGCGGTCGCGGCGGCGGTCCGGGTGGCCGCGGTCGCGGGGGCCCCGGCGGCTTCCCCGGCGACCGCGGGCCAGGCTAAAGAGTCTTCGACCTGACGGGGCTGAGCCGTGCCAGCGTGATCACGTGGAAAATTAAGAACAGCGGGACGAGAAACGTCGGAATCAGGCTCAGCGGAAAATATCCCATCAATTGCGTCGTCGCGCCCCGCGACGCCAGGATTCCGATCGGACTTTGCGAGGACAATACGCCCAGAGTCACGGCAGTCACCAGGTCGGCGATTCCCAGCAGATTCCAAATCACCAAAAATGATCGTCGCGGCGGCTTAGCGGAACCCATCGCCCACGCCACCAGCGGCGCGGTAACGCCGATCGCGATATCTCCGTACCCGGCCGGCAGCGCAAATACCCCCGGCAGCAGGCCACGGTAATACAGGATCACAAACACCACGCCGAGCACTCGCCATGTCTGGGCGATCGTGAGTACGCGCGGATTGGCGCGCAGAACGAACTCACGAAACGCATCGAGGAAAAGATAAGCGCCCGCGAACAGAATCACCGGCAGGCCCGCCATCAATCCCAGTGCAATCGGCGGCCCGGGCCGATGAAAGATTCCCGCCAGCGAGCCGACGAGCGCGAAGACAAACCACAATGACAGCAAAGTCCAGGTCGCGTTCCGCACGTGATGATCAGATCGAATCGGTAATGAGTGAGTCATGGCCTTCTCCTGATTTATAGACTAACGCGTAGGGCGGCACTGCCCGCCGCGTCTTCAGAGCAACAACCCTGCGCGGGATTTATCCTGCCGCGCTATTATTTGCATATACAAATTAATCGCCAAAAAAAATCGGCGGGATATAAACGTCACGCCGACCATTTGTCGACGAGCGAATTCAACCAGCCCACACCCTCCTTTCCCAGCAGCTCCTTTGCCTTCCCCTGCGCCGCTTCCCACCCCGGCGCGGCTTTGTGCAGCAAGTGCTCCCCCGCCGCCGTCAATCGGAACGGCTGCGCGCGGCCATCGGCCGCCTCCACCACTTCCAGCCATTTGCGCGCTCGCATCCGCTCGACGTTGCGGCTGAGCGTCGATGCATCCATTTGCAGGACCTCGCAAACCTTCGCCGGCTGCGCCAGCCCGAGCTTGGCCGTCACCACCAGAATATTCATCTGGCTGACCTTCACCCCCAGCGGCCGCAGCGCGTCGTCGTAAAGGCCGGTCACCACTCGATTCAACATCCGCATCCGCACCGCGATGCACTCCCGCGCCATCACGCCCGCCCGATCCGCGAGCGATCGGCCAAGAGACTGTTTCGACAACCTTCGCGGCATAACGAACAAATTGTATATGCAATGAAATCTAAAAGGCAAGCCGCGAAATCGGTAAGGCGACGCCGGTCGGCGGATCGAAGGGGGTCGGGAGTCCTTCCGTGTGCGGAGGTCCTTGCCCGACAGAAGCAAGGATTTCAGCCTCTAAGCGACTTGGAAGGACTCCCGACCCCCTTCCATTTCGTGCGGTTCGAGTCACCGCCAAGGCTTGTAGACCACATTTGCGACTATCGCGGTCAGCGCCAGGAACACGATGACCTGCGTCGCCAGCACGGTGAGGAATGGCTTATCGAGTTTTAGATAAAGCTGATATGCGCGCCCCAGCCGCCAGATGAAGATGGGGATGCACAGGGCCATCAGGAGCAGGAGATAGAAATCGCTGGGGACCAGAATCGCATAAGATGAATGGCTCGCTGCCTCGAGCAATCCCTCCGCCAGTAACAGGGCGATGCCCATCCAGAAAACGATGTCCGCGCTGTAGATGACACATCGAAGCGAATGCACCGATCGCAGCTTGGCCATCTGCATTGACATTCGAAAAATTGAGAGCGCGACGACTGTCGCCAATGGCCAGAAGAGGATCGCCGCCGCCAGATAAACTCCGGCAGGCCGCAGATCGAGGCCAAATGCATACGTGTAATGGAAGTAGGCATGGGGATCGGTTCTCCACACTGTCAGGCTCGCCGCGCCCAATGGCACAAACATGACGATCGCAAAATAGATCCACAACCACCGCACGCGAACCGGCTGCGCCGGCTTAAGCTCCTGCCAGAATGTTCCCGGAAATAGCCCTTCCCGTAGCGTCTTCCAAAACGTCTGCCACCGACGTCGGCGGCCATGCTCAAATAAGTAGGGATGATCCAATGTCTGTGCCGCCAGCAGTTCCGTCCAGACGAATTGATACCCGCACTCCGGACAGCGCGGCTCAACGAGCCCGCGCAGGTTATAGCCGCACAACGGACAAAGAATCTCCGCGCCGATCGCATTCCAATCCGGCAGTCCCGGCAATGGCGGCGGCAAGACCGGCTCGGGATTGACCGGATCCGTTCTCATCGTCGAACGGCCCAAAGTGTAAGAACTACAGCGATCGCTCCGGCAACAAGAATGAATGCTGCGTTCATGATCGCGATCTTGCAAGCAATTCTCGTTGGAAGGGACACCGAGCGCACGTGAACGAGCGCGAAAATTATGCTCAATGGCGCCAGAAGAAGGATCAACGGCCCCGTCCACCACGACACCAGCGAGATAATCCATGCGGCTTTCGAAAGCGGTGCGCTCGAATGCCCCTCCGCGACGACGGCCATGTAAGTCTTCAGTTGCAGGACATTGAAGACGACCAGTGCGATAGCAGCGAAGGCCACAAGGCACATGCTCCCTACCAACGCCACCATACGAATGCCGGCGGGAACCATTAGGGCAAGTGTCATCGTTGTCGTCCTCGAAGCGTCACAAGTATTCCCACATCTCGTTCATATGGAGCCAAATCGGGTCGGCATTTCTCTTGATAAACTCGTCAACGCTCATTCCCTCGATCGTCGGCGGGCGCGGAATGCGTTTCTGCCTGCCGTTTATGAATACGATCATGTACTTCTTTTTGCGCTCTCGCTTGGCCAGTTTCTCGGCCTTCGTCAATTTTCGCCTGGACATGATTGGCTCCCGTGTGCTGATCCGATGCCTCGCCGCGTAAGTCTGGCATCTTCAAAATGCTTGGCGCCTTTCCGTGAGCTTCGACGGCTTCGCCGCTGTGAATTCAGCCGGCGGCTACCGCGGCCAGAGCCTTTTCGGCGGCGTGAATCGTTTGCTCGATGATCTGATCAGTGTGCGCCAGACCGACAAACATTGCCTCATATTGCGAAGGCGCGAGATAAACGCCGTTGGCGAGCATCGCGTGAAAGAATGTTGCGTAGGCTTTGGTGTTGCTCGAAGTCGCCTCTGCGAAGTTGTTGACGGGCTGGCCCTTGGAACTTGCGAAGAATGGCGTCAGCATCGAGCCGACGCGATTGAGCGTCATCGGGACGCCCGCCGCATTGGCGACGTCGATCAACCCCTCGGCCAGCATCGCGCTTCGGCGTTCCAATGCTTCATAGGCGCCCGGCTCCTGAAGGATCTCGAGCGTGGCGATGCCGCCCGCCATCGCCAGTGGGTTTCCGCTGAGGGTGCCCGCCTGATAGACCGGGCCGGCGGGGCTGATCATCTCCATCAACCGGCGCGAACCGCCGTAGGCAGCGCAAGGAAGGCCGCCGCCGATGACTTTCCCGAGGCAGGTCAGATCGGGTTTGATGTTGTAACGGATCTGCGCTCCGCCCCAGGTCACGCGAAAGCCGGTCATCACCTCATCGAACACCAACAGCGCGCCATGCTGATCGCAAAGAGCGCGCAAGCCTTCGAGATATCCGTTGGCGGGCACAACGACGCCCATATTCCCCGCGACCGGCTCGACCAGAAATGCAGCGATTTGCCCGGCGTATTTCTCGAATGCCGCCCGCGCGCTGGCCAGATCGTTGTAATGAACCAGCACGGTGTTTGACGTAATCGATTTTGGAATCCCCGGACTGCTCGGCGTTCCCAGCGTCAGGGCCCCGCTGCCGGCCTGCACCAGCAGGCCATCGACATGGCCGTGGTAGCAGCCGATGCATTTGATCACCAGATCGCGCCCCGTGGCGGCACGAGCCAGGCGAATCGCGCTCATCGTTGCCTCGGTGCCGCTGTTCACGAACCGCACCATCTCAACCGCCGGCAAAGCGGAGGTGATGATCGTTGCGAGTTGGACTTCGCCTTCAGTCGGCGCGCCGTAGCTGGTGCCGCGACCGATGGCTTTGGAAAGCGCCGCCACCACGCGTTCGTTGGCATGGCCCGCGATCAGCGGCCCGTAGCTGCCGACATAATCGATGTACTGATTCCCATCGACATCTTTGATCAAACACCCTTCCGCCTCGCGAATAAACAGCGGCGTCCCGCCCACCGCGGCAAACGCTCGGACCGGCGAGCTAACGCCGCCGGGCATGATGAGCCGTGCCTTTTCAAAAAGACTTTCGGAGTTGAGGATTCGGCGATCAGCGGTGTCAGGCATGGATTGGTCCCAAAGAGCGGAAAATCTACCATGAAATCGACAAGGGTGGATAGTCACGAAGTCGAGCCCTGGGTCTCCACCGGATTGGCGCGCAATTCGTAGGGATCGCCCAATGGATTTGCCTATCCCCTTCCGCCGCTTGCCGGCCTCGCGGGACAGCGGGTTCCGATTCGTTCTTGAACCCCTCAGAGTCAACGCTAGTTCCCGCGCAGCCCCGTCTCACAACGGAAATACGTTGCGCCCTAGTGCTCCTCCGGCCGTTTTAGCGTGAAATTGCCGTGGTCGTGTTCGGAGTTGTAGGTGCAGAAGAAATCGACGGAATTGGCGTGGCCGTCGTAACGGTATTGCCCGCCGGCCAGCCAGCCGAGATCCGCGGCGCCTTCGAAGTGAACGCGATCCAGATGCGGGTCGGCGGTGAGATCCATCTCGTAGCCGAAGTGAAAGATCTTCCAATAAGTCGCGGCGAAGCGGGCGTGAAATGTATTTTCGCCGCTGCGGGTGATGAGGCAGCGCAGGCCGCCGGAGTGTGTGTTGGCCTCACTTTGCCACGTCCCCTGCCAGGGGCCGGTGATGTCGGTGTGGCTGGCGGGCTGCCAGGAATCAGTGGCGGTTTTCCAGTCCTTGTCGAAGCTGGAGCAGCCGCACATTAGCGCCAGGCCCGAAAAAATGACCAGGCGGTTGCAGCGGCGTACTCGGGTGGTCCTTGCCATGCCGGTATGTTATCTGCCCCCGCAGAGCTTGCCAGAAGCGCGGGCGGGTGTGAGAAGTTGCCGCGGCGGATCGAAAAGTTAGCGGGTTGCCACAGGTCGGTGTACTTGCAGGCTTATGACGAAAAATCAGAGGTCTGCTCCGAAAATGCGGCGGGTAGTGCCCGCCCTACGCGCTGCATTCGCCCGTAGGGCGGGCACTGCCCGCCGGGTTCTCGTGCTTTGCGTATGCCGCGCGGTCGGCTGACGACGCGGAACACCGCGACCGGTGGACCCGTTTGCGACTTCACACTAATCCACCAGCCCGCGTCGCCCCCTGCAAAATCTGCATGGCGGGTTTGGCTGCGATACGATCGCGTTTCCCATGGCTCGCCCCATGACACATTTCAGGAGTTCGCGAATGCAGACTACGAAGCGGCTGCGCGCCATGCGTGCGTTGATCGATCGATTGGAAGATCGGCGGCTTTTGTCGGCGGTGGTTCCGGTGATCACGCAGACGAATCTTGTTTCCGATGGCGCCGTCGCCGCGCTGCACACGGATCCGAATCTTGTGAATCCGTGGGGCGTGGCAATCACCAACACCGGCAACGTGTGGGTCGCGAATAACGGCACGGGCACGTCCACGTTCTACGATCAGGCGGGGACGCCGCAGTCGCTTGTGGTTTCGATTCCCGGCCCCGGCGGCACCGGCTCGGGGACGCCGACGGGCGTGGCGTTCAACAAGAGCAAGAGTTTCAAGGTTTCCAACGGCACCGCATCCGCCGCCAGCGAATATGTATTTGTCGGCGAAGATGGGGTCATCACTGGCTGGGCACCGACGCTTGATCTGACTCACGCGTTTGTCGCCGTCGATCATTCCTCCGCCGGCGATGTCTTCAAGGGCGTAGCACTGCAAGGCAACAAAATCTACGCCACCGATTTCCATCACGGGACGGTGGAAGTATTCGACAAGAATTTCGCGCCGGTGACGCTCAAAGCCGGCGCGTTCACCGATTCGACGCTTCCGGCCGGCTTCGCGCCGTTTGGCATCACATCAGTGAAGGGGAAGATTTTTGTCACCTACGCATTACAGGATATCGATGCGCATGACGATCTTCCCGGCGTCGGCGTCGGCTTTGTCGATGAGTTCAGCAGCAGCGGGAAGCTGATCAAGCGCGTCGCCTCCGGCGGGGAGTTGAATTCGCCCTGGGCGGTGACGATCGCCCCCAGCGGCTGGGGCAAATTCAGCGGTGATATCCTGGTCGGCAATTTCGGCGATGGGCATATCACTGTCTTCGACAAACATAATAACGACATCGGGCAGCTCGCCTCTTCCAATGGCTCGGCCATATCGATCGGCGGACTCTGGGCCCTGACGCCAGGAGTGCAGAGCAAGGTCGCGAAGCACCAGATCTTCTTCGCCGGTGGAACCAACGACGAGGCGGATGGATTGTTCGGCGTTTTGAGCGCCACAGTGCCAACGGTGAGCAAGGCGGCTGTCGGCACAACGGGAACGCCGCAAATGCCCGGATATTAGTGGGTTCGCTCGCGAGGGGCGAACTCGCGGGGCGCGCCGATTTGTTCTGGCGCGCCCCGCGTCATTTTATATGCGTGAGCGTGTAGAGGCGAACCTTGTGTTCGCCCGCGTTGTTAGCGCGGTTGACGCAGGGCGAACACGAGGTTCGCCCCTACAGGCCGGTCAGGGGCTGGATTTTCCCATCCAAAAATGCCTGAAGGAATCCCGCAGCGGCGATTGCGTCTAAACGACGTTTCTTTGCCTGGCGCGTGATCTTTTCGCCGCCGCGCTTGCGCTCGATGAGCTGTTGCTCGGCGTCGAAACTGCTGAGGCGTTCGTCGAGCAGGACAAGCGGGATGTTACATCGGGTGGATAATTCGCGTCCCCATTTGGCGGCATCGCGTGCCGCGGGGCCGATGGTGCCGTCCATGTTGAGCGGGACGCCGACGACCAGCCGCTGAACGCCTTCACGCTTGATAACAGGAATGATTTGATTGACGGCGTGTTCGGGAGAAGAAACTTCGATCACATCCAACGGCGTGGCGAATCGTCCCCCCTCATCGCTTAATGCCAAGCCGACGCGTCGGGTTCCGAGGTCGATGGCTAGGGTGCGCATGGCGGGAAAAAGTTGCCGGTTGCCAGTTGTCAGTTGCCAGTAAATGCAACGCTTCTAACTTCACTGGCAACTGACAACTGGCAACTGGCAACTTATTACAAGAATCTCCCCGGGAACTTTTCCTTCACCCGCCCGACCAACTCCTTCACGCGCTGCGCCTCGTTCTTGGGGCAGACCAGTGTGGCATCGCGGGTATGGACGATGATCATGTCGGAGAGGCCGATGGTGGAGATCAGATGCTGCGGGTCTTCGCTGATGACGATGTTGTCATCGGAATCGATGAAGATGCAGCATTGGCAATCGCTGGCGTTATTGTGTTCATCCGTGGCGAGCGTCTCGGCAAGAGCCGGCCACGAGCCGACGTCGAGCCATTGCACGGGCATCTCAACAACCGCCACCTGCGCCTTGCCCTTCTGCTGCGATGCCGGCTCCATGACGGCAAAGTCGATGCTGATCTTCGGAAGCGTGGGATAGACTTCCGCCAATACTTCATCGCGCCGTGGCGATTCCCATGCTTCGCTGATTTTCATCAGCCCGCGATGCGAATCGGGCAGATGAATCGCCAGCTCATTGAGCACCGTATCGCAGCGCCAGACGAACATGCCGCTGTTCCAGTAGAAGCGGCCGGATTCGACGTACCGGTCGGCGGTAGGCTTCTCAGGCTTTTCCCTGAAAGCAAGAACCTTATAAGCGGTCCCCGAGCCGGGCGGGAGATGCAACTGCTCGCCGCGATGAATGTAGCCCAGGCCGGTATGGCCGTGGGTGGGGATGATGCCGAACGTGACAAGGGCATTGGGATATTCGGTGGTGACGCGAAACGCGGTGCGGAGGGCGGCCTGAAATTTATCGACCGGCTCGATGACATGATCTGCCGTCACGACGGCGCAGACGGCATCAGGATCGCGCCGCAGGATGACCGCGGCGGGGAAGCCGACGGCGTTGGCCGTATCGCGGCCGATCGGTTCGCCCAGCAAGTTTTCCCGGGGCAATTCCGGCAGATTCTCCATCACCTGCGGCCCAAAGGCGGCGCCGGTGCAGACATAAATCCGCTCGGCGGGAAGAATCCCGCGCAGGCGGTCGAAACTGAGCCGCAGCAGGCTCTTGCCGCCGACCACGGGCAGCATCTGCTTGGGGCGGTTGGTGCGCGAGAGCGGCCAAAGCCGCGTCCCCGCTCCCCCCGCCATGATGACTCCATATTCCATAGGTCTAAACGATCATACCAGATATTCCGCCTGATGCCGGCCTCGGGCGGCATCTTTTTTCGGACCATAAACGCTGGGTCTGGGTTCCACTTATAGCGTGTGTCGGGTTTGTCGCTGCCCACCCATTGTGGTCTTGTTCAAAGTCTAACACACACCGCATCACACCTTTATTCACATCGATAGAATTTGTCGCAAGATTCGGTGATCGCTGCCTTGGGGATGGATCCCCAGGATGTTTCCCAAAGGACTTGGCCGCATCGTGAGGCGGCCAGAAAAAGGAGCAGGCCGATGCCCGAAGAATCTTCCCGCCGCGTGGATTCCCCCATCCGCATCGATCTTCATTGCCATAGCAACGCCAGCTCCGAGCCGGGCGAGGCGGTGCTGGAAGCCCTAGGCTGCCCCGAATGCTACAGCGAGCCGCGCGATGTTTATGCGCAGGCCAAACGCCGTGGCATGAACCTCGTCACCATTACCGATCATGATTCCATCGCCGGCGTCGCGACGATCCTCAATCGGCCAGATGTCCTCGTCGGCGAAGAACTCACGTGCCTCTTCCCCGAAGACGGCTGCAAGATGCACGTCCTGCTCTGGGGGATCAACCAGAAGCAGCACGATGACGTACAGGCGATTGCCGCCGACATTTATCGTGTAGCGCAATTTATTGAGCGCCATCAGATCGCCCATGCCGTCGCTCATCCGGTTTATCGGCAAAACGATCGGCTGGAAAAATGGCATGTCGAACGATTGCTGCTGCTGTTCAAGGGATTCGAGTGTCTCAACGGCGCGCACAGCATTTTGCATCGGCAGGCGTTTGAGCCGCTGCTGGATGAATTGACGCAGGAGCGCATCGCCGAGCTTTCCGCGAAACATGATCTTGAAGCGCTGTGGCCGCGCCCCTGGATCAAATCGCGAACAGGCGGGAGCGACGATCATGGCCTGTTCAACATCGGTCGGACGTGGACTGAGTTTCCGGCCGATGCACGGACGATCGAAGATGTCTTGAGCTGCCTTCGCGAGGGCCGCTGCCGGCCGGGCGGCGAAGCGGGATCGAGCCTTAAGCTGGCGCATAATTTTTACGGCGTCGGCATCCGCTACTTCACGCGGCAGATGGCGCAGCGCCCCACCGCGATGACGCCGCTGCTTTCGGCGATGGTGGGCGAGCGGCCGCTCCGCAAGCGCGATGTTGTCAACGGCGTAATGAAAAGCTCGCTTCGCGCCATCGGCCGGCGGATCGCGCGGCCGCTGGGCCAGAGCAATCGCAATGTCTCCGGCGTGGCGATGCTTTCGCAGTTATTTACGCGATCGGCGGTAAGCCGCGTGCGATCGAGCCGGCCCCTGCTGGCGGCCCTGAAGGCAGGCCACGCTCCGCTGGAAAACCACGAAGCAATGTGGGAGATGGTCAGCCATCTCGTGCGCGACACGAGCGGCGGCATCGCTGACTCCATCGGCGAGGCGGCGCGCGGCGGAAAGCTGGCGCCGATGTTCGACGCGATCTCCGCCATCGCCTGCCAGCAGTTCATGCTGCTCCCCTACTACTTCGCGCTGTTCCATCAGAACCGCGAGCGGCATCTGCTGCACCGCGTCACCGGTAAGGGCCGCCGAGTGCAGAAGGATTCGCTGCGCTTGGGCGTCTTCACCGATACGTTCGAGGATATGAACGGCGTCAGCCGATTCATTCGGACGATCGGCTCGCAAGCACAATCGCGCGGGCTTTCGCTCACCGTTCACACGTGCGGCAACAGTCCGAAGATCGCTGCTCCCTATCGCAAGAACTTTGAGCCGTTGGCGTCGTGCGCGATGCCCGGCTATCCGCAACTTTCGCTTTCGATGCCGCCACTGGCGGAGCTGATGGAATGGGCCGATCGCCAGCAGTTTGATGCGATTCATGTTCACACGCCCGGGCCGATGGGGCTTTGCGGAATGATGGTGGCGTCGATGCTGCGCGTGCCGCTGCTTTCTACATATCACACCGATTTCCCGGCGTATGTGTTCGATCACACGGCGGATCATCGCCTGACGACCGCCGCCGAGAGCTACATGAAATGGTTTTACAGCCAGGCGGCGACGGTCTTCGCCCGCAGCCGCGGCTACGAGCAATCATTGCAGAAGATGGGAATAGACGCGGCGTTGCAGACGCTGCCGCCGTGCGTCGATACCGACACATTCACTTCCAACCATCGCGATCCGAATTATTGGAGCGATCGGCGAATCCCCGGCGCGCGGCACTTGCTGTACTGCGGCCGGGTGAGCGCGGAAAAAAATCTTCGCGTTCTCGCCGACTCGTTCCGCAAGCTTTGCACGAAGCGCCATGATGCCACGCTCGTGATCGCGGGCGATGGGCCATATGTCCCGGCGCTGCAAAAGCAACTGACCGGCCTGCCGGCGCATTTCCTGGGGCGGCTGGAAGATCACCAGCTTTCGCCGCTGTATGCCAACAGCGATCTGCTGCTGTTTCCCTCGCGAACCGACACGCTCGGGCAGGTGGTGCTCGAGGCGCAGGCGTGCGGCCTGCCGGTGATCGTCAGCAACGAGGGCGGCCCGCAGGAGATGATGGCCGACGGAATCACCGGCCTCGTGCTGCCGGCGACTGACGCCGATGCCTGGGCGAACCAGATCAATCTGCTACTGGCGGATGAGCCGCGGCGGCAGCGGATGTCGCGGAGCGCGCCGCCGCGCATGTCGCGATGCAATGCGGGGCGAACCTTTGATACGTACTGGGATGCACATGTGAAGGCGGCGCAGGACGCGCAGGATTTTCATGCCGCGTTGCCCGTTGATCCGCAGCCGCCTAAGCACCGGCGCGATCGCGGGGATGAGTTGATTCCAGTAGGAGAGCTCGTCTGATGGGATCGCGAATCCTCATCCTGTCGGCCTCGGTCGGCTCGGGGCACATTCGGGCCGCACAGGCGGTCGAGCAGGCATTGCGCGAGCTGCGGCCGGACGTCGCCGTTCGTCACGTCGATGTGCTGGAGCTGAGCAACCGCGTATTCCGGCGTCTCTACGGCCAGGGATATTTCGATGTCGTCGCGCGGGTGCCGCATCTGATCGGGCATCTGTACGATTATCTGGATCGTCCGCTGCGCGCGTGGCAGTGGCCGTTTGACGCGATGCGATTTGCGATTCAGCGTGCCAATCTCGGCGGATTGATTGAGCTCCTGACCGAGACGCGCTGGGATCTGGCGATCAACACGCACTTCCTTCCCGCGGAAATCATCGGCGCGCTGCGTACTTCGCTGCACGTCACGTTTCCGCAGATCACGGTGACGACTGATTTCGACACGCATCGCCTGTGGCACAACTCCCCTTGCGAGCATTATTTCGCGGCGACCGAAGAGGGGAAACTGCGGCTGGCGGCGTGCGGCGTGCCGCGCGAGCTGATCTCCGCAGTGGGGATTCCGATTCATCCAGCGTTCGCGCAACACAAAGATATGCTCGAATGCCGCCGGCGGTTGGGATTGTCGCCCGATCGCCCGGTTGTGCTGCAAATGTCGGGCGGCCTGGGGATCGGGCCGATTCAGCAACTGCATGAAAGTCTTTTGCAGACGAGTGTGCCGATTCAGCTGGTGGTGGTGACCGGGCGCAACGCCGCCGCGCGGCAGCAACTAAGTGTTACGCCCTGCCCGGCGCGGCATCAGCGGGCGATCCTTGGGTTCACCAGCGAGATGGACGAGCTGCTCGCCGCCGCGGATGTGGTCGTGACCAAACCGGGCGGGCTTACCTCTTCGGAGGCACTGGCGCGCGGGACGCCGATGATCTTGGTGGATCCGATTCCGGGGCAGGAGACGCATAACGCCGACCATCTTTTGGAGAACGGGGCGGCGGTGAAGGTGAATCATGCGGGGGTGCTGGCGCATAAACTTGCGGGGCTGCTGAGTGATCCGGGAAGGTTGAGGGCGATGCGGGCCTCGTGTTTGCGGATCGCGAAGCCGCGAGCGGCATTTGATGTGGCTTCGCACGCGATCAAGATGCTCAAGCCGCCGCGCGTGCGGGCGGAGCCGATCAGGCCGTTGCGGATTTCGCGCCGGCTTCCAGCGCTCGCGGCTTCATCCACGTGAGAATCTGCTCGAAGATCGTTTCGCGAATCGTTTCCCGGAGCAGTTCATGACGGCAGGATTCGTGGAGGATGAATTGTTTGTCGGAGGAGCCGACACGATGGAAGAATTCACGTGACGCATTGGTGTCGGCGATTTGATCGTTGCCACCAGCCAACAGAAGCAGCGGCGTGTGAAATTCGCCGGCGTACTGCCCCGTCGTCCATTGCGCGGCGCGGTGCGCGGCATACCAGGCCGGTGTTGCCACTCGTACGTACAGCGGATCGTGACGTGTTTGGTCAATCATCTCCGGCTCGCTTGTCAACCAATCGTCCTGGGTGCCGGTTGCAAACCGGGCCCACGGAAATAATCGCCCGACCAGATTGGCCGCGAAGAGCTTCCACCGCGGAATCCTCACCCGATTCGCGAAGTACGGAGCAGTGAGTATGCAGCCGCGTACGGAGGGGACAAACGGCAAATGCTCGACCACGGCGTATGCCACGATCAACCCGCCGTGGCTGTGACCCAGCAGAAATAGCGGAAGAACATCGCTGGTCGGCAGCGAATTGATGAACGTTTGAACGTCATTCAGATAGTCTTCCCACTTCGCGACAAAGCCGCGCTTTCCTTCGGCTTTCCCCTGCCCGCGCAGATCGACGGCATGGCAGGCGACGCCGCGCTTCGCCATCCATTGCATGAAGTGAACGAAGCGGCCGCTGTGATCGCCGTAGCCGTGGATGATGGCCAGACGCGCGAAGGCTGCGGACGAGGGGACGATGGCACGACGATAGAGGCGCACGGCGCCGGTTTCGAGCGGGCCTTCGATTTGGGGAAGGTCGGGCATCACGATGAATGGCGGGGCTTTGGAGATCAAATCCATGATCCGCGAGCAACTGTCATGCTGAGGTACTCCGAAGCATCTGGCCTGATTACCAAAATAATCCCGATGCTCGGAGTACCTGAGTTGAGCGGGACATCGCCCTACACAACTCGTTCACGGAGTCACAACCAACAGTTAGGTTGAGGTACTCGCAAGCTCTGGCCATTTCGTGCAGACAAGCCAGATGCTTCGGAGTACCTCAGCATGACAGTTGCTCAGCATGACAGTTGCTCAGCATGACAGTTGCTTGTGGTTGCGAGAAGAAGT
>DATBDZ010000290.1:0-9027 GCA_036276235.1 Humisphaera sp.
GTACCCGATCTTTTTCATGTACATGACGATCGATCAGCCGACGGTGCACGTGGCGATCGAAGCGCCGCTGAAGCCATATCCCTGGGGCCATTTCCTGTTCAGCGTGGGGCTATTCGTTTTGGCGACGTGTAGTGCCAGCACATTCTTCGTCTTCGGCCAGCGCGAATTGCTCGGCAAGGAAGCGGGCTGGAAGACGATTTTGTATTTGCCGTTTCTCATGAGCCTGGGCATCGGCGTCGGCTTGAACAACGCCAAGGCAGTGCTCGAAGCGATCTGGGGCGCCATCCGCCGCAAGCCCAGCGAATTTGTCCGCACGCCCAAGTACGGCGTGACCGGCCAAACCAAAAACAAGTGGCGCTGCGAGCGCGTCCTGACCTTCAAACGCCTGTGGCTCCCATTCCTGGAGATCGCATTCGGCGTGTACATGACCGTCTGCATCGGCATCGCCCTGATCTGGAGCTTCGGCTTCTCATCGATCCCGTTCCTGCTGATCTTCGCCGGCGGCTACTTCTACGTCGGCTTTTCCTCACTGCACGTCCTGGTCAAGATGGACCAGGAAGCGGCGGAAGTCCTAGCAGAAGCCGCCGGGCCGGCATCGACGTAAGAAAAGTTGCCAGTTATCAGTTGCCAGTTGCCAGTAAAGAAAATGCATGGCAGGGTGTCTTTATATTCACTGGCAACTGACAACTGGCAACTGACAACTTTTCCCATGTATTCACTGGCAACTGACAACTGGCAACTGGCAACTCTTTCCCAGTTCACTGACAACTAACAACTGACAACTTATTCTCCTCCCATGCTTCCCCTCCCTCATTCTCCCGGCTGCATTGTTTGCGGCCGCGATAATCCGCATGGGTTGCAACTGACGCTGAGTGTCGATCCGCAAAGCGGGGAAGTCGTTACTGAGTACACCTCGCGGCCGCATCACATTGGTTTTATTGGCGTCATTCACGGCGGGGTGATCGCCACGATCGTCGATGAGGCGATGGTCTGGGCGGCTACCTGGGCCGGCAAGCGTTTTTGCGTCTGCGGCGAGTTGAATGTCCGCTATCGCCAGATCGCGCCGGTGAATGCTGCGATGAAGATCTCTGCGAAGATCGAAGCCGTCCGCTCTCGGTTGATCGAGACGACTGCGACTGTGAAGGGAAATGATGGAACGCTCTACGCCACCGCGTCGGGGAAATACGTGCCGATCGCCAAAGAACAAAATCAGCAATTTGTGGCGACATTGATTGACGATCCAACCGTCGGCGATACGCTGCACGCGCTTCGCAAGGGCATGCCTTAGAAAACGTTCAGGGAATGGGAGACTCCAATGATCAGCGTGCGGAATCTGGTCAAAACTTTTGGCCAGGTGCAGGCAGTCGCGGATATTTCGTTTGAAGTGCAGGCGGGGGAGATCTTTGCCTTCCTCGGGCCCAATGGCGCGGGGAAGACCACAACCATCCAGATGCTCACCACGCTGCTGCGCCCAACCAGCGGTCAGATCACCATCGATGGCCTTGACCCGCTTTCCGCCAAGCTCGAAGTCCGCAAGCGATTCGGCATCGTCTTCCAGGATCCCTCCCTCGATGGAGATCTCACCGGCTACGAAAACATGGAATTGCACGGCGTGCTTTATCATGTGCCGCGCAAGGTTCGCGTCGAGCGAATCGAAATGCTGCTGAAGCTCTTTGAACTGTGGGAACGCCGCAAGGCGAAAGTGAAGCTCTATTCCGGCGGGATGAAACGCCGCCTGGAGATCGCCCGCGGATTTCTACACACACCGAAAATCCTGTTTCTGGATGAGCCGACACTGGGGCTTGACCCGCAGAGTCGCAATCAGCTTTGGACGCACGTGCGGCATCTGAATCAGAGCGAGGGCGTCACCGTGTTTCTCACCACGCATTACATGGATGAAGCCGAGCGTGTGGCGCAGCGGATCGCGATCATCGATCATGGCCGCATCGTCGCGCAGGGAACTTCCGATGAGCTGATGCTGCAAACATCGACCGATTCGCTGGAGGGTGCGTTCCTGGCCCTCACCGGCACATCCATCCGCGACGAGAGCGCCGGCGCGGCGGATCACATGCGCCAAATGGCCCGCATGTGGACAGGAGGCAGACGATGAACGTCATCTACATACTGTGGCTTCGCGAAGTAAAAAAATACCTGCGCTCGCGACCGCAGATTCTCGCCTCGCTCGGGCAGCCGATCATGTATCTGCTGGCGCTGGGCTTTGGCCTCGGGCCGGTCTTCCAAAAATCCGGGCAGGGAAACTACATCCAGTTCATCGCGCCCGGCGTCATCGGGATGGCGGTGCTCTTCACGTCGATCTTCTCCGGCGTCGGATTGCTGTGGGATCGGCAGTTTGGATTCCTGAAAGAGACCCTGGTCGCGCCGGTGCCGCGCTTGCAGATTATGGTGGGCCGCACGCTCGGCGGCGCGACGATCGCCTGCATTCAGGGAACGCTGGTGCTTTGCGTCTGCATCGCGGTCGGCTTCCGCCCGCGCTGGATCGAATTGCCAGTTGCCTTCGGCTTCATGCTGCTGATCGCGTTGGTCTTCGCGGGCCTGGGCACGATTATCGGTTCGAGCCTGCGCGACATGCAGGGCTTCCAGTTGATCATGAATTTCCTGGTGATGCCGATCTTCTTCCTCTCCGGCGCGCTCTTCCCGCTGAACAATCTTCCCAAGGCGCTGTCGATCGCGACGAAGATCGACCCGCTCTCCTATGGCATCGACGGCCTGCGCGGCGCGCTGATCAGTCAATCGCATTATGGCACCATGACAAATCTGACGATCCTCGCCGTTGTTGCAACCTGCTGCCTGCTGCTGGGTGCGTGGGCTTTTTCGAGGATTCAGGTGTGAGGAGCAGAAGGCAGAAGGCAGAAGTCAGATGTCAGAGAATGCGCAGTCCTTTCTGCCTACTGCCTTCTGATGCCTGCTGCCTTCTGACCACTGCCTACTGCCTTCTGCCTTCTGATTCACCAAGGCACCAGATTTGCAACCTCATCATGCGTGGCAAACACTCGTGACATTCCAGACACGGGCGAACCGGCGGTTGTCGCCGTTTTCGACGACCGATACGCCGCCGAGGAAGCCGTTGAGGCGCTTCATGCGGCTGGGTTCGCTTCCGAGCAGATCGGGTATGTCATTCGTGGGTCCGACGTTGTGGCCGGTGGAATGCTCACTGACGCAGTGGGCGCCAAAGACGGCCGCGGGGCGGCGGCGGGAATCGTCGCCGGCGGAATGGCCGGCGGTTTGATCGCCGCGGGAGTCGCGATTCTTCTTCCGGGCGTCGGGCCGGTCGCCGCTGTCGCCGGAGGAATTCTCTCGGCCTTCTTCGGCGGCACCATCGCCGGCATGGCGGTGGGCGGAATCCTGGGCGCACTCACCGGACTCGGCGTCAGCGAGCACGAAGCAAAACTCTACGAACAAAAATTTCAGGAAGGCAAGGCGATCGTCGCCTGCCGCGCTGGAGCGCGTGCAGCCGACGCGACCGCGGTCCTGGCCCGTAGCGGTGGACTACACATCCACAGCGAAGGCCACACGCCCATCCCAACGGAAGGGATTTTTCATACGCCTTGACCCGCAAACGTCATTTAGCTTTTGAAGGAGACAAAATGAGCTCTGGCAAATCTGGAATCGATACGTGGTTTCTTCTTGGTGGCGCCCTCGCTGGCGCGGCCGCGATGTATTTGTTTGATCCGCAGGAAGGCGCCTCGCGCCGCCGGCGCGTCGCGGATGCCGCCTCTCGCGCCGCGGATAGTGCCTCGGACGTCTACGAAAACGCCAAAGGCTGGGGCTCGCAGCTTGGCCAGCAGGCGGCCAACATGGGCCCCGCGCTGATGTCGGCCGCGGGTGACGCGGCGTCTTACGCCCGCGACGCCGCCTCCCGCGCGCACGACTCCGCCGCCGCAACCTCCAAAGACTGGCGGCGTCGGATCGCCAACTCCATCGACGAAGATCACGGCAGCGGCTGGGGCGTCGCCGGCGTCTCCAGCACGGCACTGAGCAGCCTGGCGGTCGGCTCGGCAGTCATGTATTTCTTCGACCCGCAACTGGGCCGCGCCCGAAGAACGCAGTGTATCGATGCGATCACCAGCTTCTTCCGCCGCACGGGTAAGACGATGAATTCGGTCGGCCGACAAGTCGCCGCCGGCCACATGCCCTGGAGCGGCGAACAACAGGACAACACGCGATCCGAATCACCCTGGTCCACAACGCGCGACCAAACGCAGAGTCAACCAACGTCGATGCCGTCGGCCGCGATGTGATTATGCATCTTCGGAACTAAGCTGCCCATGGCCCGGGCTAATGTCCGTCCTCACGTGACAAAAGCCCGAAAGCGTCCATGTGCGCCTCGTCGGACCCGGAATGAATGCCAGCATGAAGGCGCTGGCGACAAAGGCGCCTGCATAGATTGGATATGCATGGCGCGCCGGGCCTCCGGGAATAAAGAATGGAAACGCGATTGTCCAAGCGGCAATAACCGCCGGCATAATTAGGATCTTGTCGTAGCGCGGGATAAGCAATCTT
Organism: Humisphaera sp.; assembly: GCA_036276235.1. GTDB lineage: Bacteria > Planctomycetota > Phycisphaerae > Tepidisphaerales > Tepidisphaeraceae > JANWHF01. The sequence goes on from DATBDZ010000290.1 coordinate 4,522, forward strand.
CCCGTGGCGAGGCGCGCTTTGAGTGATAACGGCGCGCCGTGACCGCCGGCGTAGGCCAACCATCGGACCAACGCCAGAACAAGCCCGAAAGCCAGGACAGTCGCGATCAGCGCGACGTCATCCTTCATTGGGCCGACTCGCTCGAAAATTGCGTACACCCACGCGCCGATCAATACGCTGACCTGAATCGCCGCGACGGTGTTCATACCACGCCCGGGGTCTTCCGGCCCTAACCGATGGAAGGTCCACCCCAAGCCTTGGCCGCTCGCCGGTTTGGGTGCCGATTCCCAAGGGAAGTCACTCAGCGATTGCTTGATGGCCAGGTGAACCGCCGGATAAACCGCGATTACAATCCCCGCCACCACTTGCCACTGCTGGAAGAAGCGAACAATGCCGGCGAGTGCCAGCCCCAGAATAAATGCCGTGGTGTATCGGTCCGTCGCAATCAAAACGAATGTGACGCGAAAAATGTAAGCCGCGCCGAAGGCGGCCACGATGCTCTCCGGTGGAAGCGGCGTGCGAAATATGACCAGCGCCGAAAGAACGGCCAGCAGCGCGGCATCCTGCCAAACCAGCGTCACCGGCCCAAGCGGCAACGGCAAGCCGGCATGCCACGGGCTTGTCTTCAGCCAGGTGCGATACGCGCGATTCCTTGCCGGATGGAACGCCCCCGCCCGAAATAATCCAAAAGAAACGGCCATCAAGATCAGAAACCCGCCCTGCATCGCGTGCAGCGTTCGATCGATCTCGGCGACACCCGGAAGTGGCCCGAAGTGATAATCAATTCCCTGAGCAAAGGCTTCAATACTTCCCAAAACCAGGGCGCAAAGCAGCACCGTCCTAACCCGCATCACCGGCCAACGGCTGGGAGTCCACATGAGAAATCGCGTCATCATGGCATCTCCCCGAAGTATTTCTGAATCTTCGCCGCCGCCTGCGGGTTCACGAGCTTCTCGTAGATTTCATCGAGTGATCCGGCAACGCCCGCGGCGCGGCGAAGCGCGGGAACCGTGTCGTGCGCGATGATTCGCCCGTCATGAATGATCGCGATGCGGTCGGCTAATTCTTCGACGAGTTCGGGCACCGGGGTCGCCATGATGACGGTTCGATCGCGCCGCTCGCGATGAAATTGCAGCACGCGCTTGAGCGCCATGATTCCCGAAGGATCAAGCCCGCCGGAGAATGGCTCATCCAGCAGAAGAATCGGCGCATCGGTGATGAGCGCGCCGGAAAGCGCCAGCTTCTTGCGCTGCCCGGTGGAGTAAGCGGGGATCGGCTGATCCGCCTGCGTCTCCAGATCAAACAGCGCCAGCAAGCGCGGCACATGATCCATCAGCCGCCGCTCATCCACGCCGTAAAGACGTCCCACCGCCAGCAGCCATTCGCGGCCGGTGCGCGTGGAAGGAAGCCACGCGTCGGCAGGCAGATAAACCACCAGCTTGCGAATCGCCAGCTCATCTTCCGGAGTCGAGCGGCGAATCTTCCCATCAACGCGAACCGTCCCCTCAATCGGCGAGAGCGCGCCGGCGATAATCGCCAGCAGCGTCGTCTTCCCCATCCCGTTTGGCCCCATCAACGCGAGCACCTCGCCCGGACTCACCTGGAGCGAAATATCCTTGATGACTGGCCGCACGCCGTAGTGATGGGTCACATTAATGACATCAATCATGTTGCCTCCCCGGACAACAGATTATTGCAGGGCAAAAGCGGGCGAGATTATAAATCGGGCAAAATTTTTGAACGCCGCAAAATCATCACGCGCCGTCTTTCCGATAGATCGCCACAACCAGCGTATCGTCCTCCGCGGGAGAGTGACGATAATTCAGCGCGCCATTGAGCATTGCGCGCGGCCAGTTCGGAATCGTCTGGCCGTCCCCGGCTACATTTGCGATCAGACGCCGAACGCCCTCCGTTCCTAATTGCACGCCGTGCGGATTGGATGCTTCGGAGAGGCCATCCGTATAGACCAACAACACATCACCCAGCGCAAGGCTTGTCTGGGCGACATCATTGAAAAAGTCATCGCCATTGACCGCGCCCAGCAGCGGCGCGGTGGAATCCAGCGGCTCGATGCGGCCATCCGCCCGCCGCACAAATGCCGGAGGATGCCCGCCGTTGGCCCAGTGCAGGCTTCCCGATTTCGTATCCAGCCGCACGCAAAACGCCGTCGCGAAAATCGTATGGCGAGCCAGCGTCAACGCCACATAACGATTCAACCCGCGAAGGATGTGGTCAGGCTGCGCATCGGGAGCTTCGCCAAAGAGACGCTCCAATTCGCCGATCAAACGATTCACGGTGAGCGCGGCGGCGATTCCATGGCCCGTCACATCCAGCACCACCGCACTGAGAACCATCGGATCATCCGGCGGGGAATGAATGTAAAGCAGGTCGCCGCCGATTTGGCGCATTGGCTCGTAGGCGTATTGCAGGCGAATCGGCCCATCGTCCTTCTGCGCCGGCAGCGCCGATTCATGCAGCCGCCGCGCGCTGGCAAGCTCGCTTTGCAGCACGCGATATCGCGCGCTCTCGAAGCGCAGCAGAAAGGATTTGTGAAACCGGCTGGATCGCCACCAGCAGATTGCCGTTCCCGGTGCGAAGCTGACCGCCAACACCGGAATCGACCAGAGCCCCGCTGTCGGCATTTTCCGGCGCATGATGTCGACGCTGACGATGATCGCATACGTCCCCAGCATGAAGGCGGCTGGCCCGAGTGATTCGCGCAGCGTCCAGGGGATGAACAGGCACGCAAAGAAATGCTCAATAAAGAGGATCATCGCGGCAACGATCGCGTACACCGTCGCCGGGCTCAGGACCTGATCCGGATCGGGCGCCGCGTTGGCCACGATTCGCTGGCTGATCAATTCCACACTCACCACCGCAACCACAATCGCAAATGCCAGCCGAAGCATCGTCCCCTGACGCAGGCTGCCGCGCCAGATGAACGCAAACGCCGCCGCGTAAATCAGGATGCAGAGGGCCGCCTCAGCGATTTGAATCTGCGCCGCATAGTGATGCTCAGCGTTGTGATAAGACAAATCGTGGTGAATCGATTGCCCGTCCAGCAGAATGGTCGCGAGAATCCCGATCGCACAAAGCCACAGAAGCCGCCGCCGCAGCCACCGCCCGCGCTCCGAACGCAGCTCCAGATCAAACTCGGTTGGGATGGAGTGGTTGGGCATAAGCAATCAAATACTTTTTTAGCCGCAGATGAACGCAGATGAACGCGGATAAGACTAAAGATCCACATCAGCCAGAAGTTTGCTCGGATTCGGGCAGAATAGTTCTAAGCGTCCTCCGAAAACGCCGTAATCCGGGGACTGATTTCGAATTTGTTTTATCTGCGTTCATCCGCGTTCATCTGCGGTTAATCACTCTTCCAAACACGACGAGGGATTCTAACGCGGATTTGCTTCCATTTATCACGTGTCGATGGGTATCCTTTAGAGGCTTTTAGCAAGATAAACTTCAAGGGAAGGCAAAGGAGCACGACATGGGACTTTGGGACAAGATGGTTCACGGGCAGTTGATCGACATCATCGAATGGCTCGACGAAACCCGCGACACAATGGTCTGGCGATATCCGCGGCAGGACAACGAAATCAAAAACGGCGCGAAGCTCATCGTCCGCGAATCGCAGGCGGCGGCGCTCGTCGCCGGCGGAAAGCTGGGTGATGTCTATCAGCCGGGCACCTACACGCTCAGCACGCCCAACATGCCGATCCTCTCGACGCTCATGGGCTGGAAGTACGGATTTGAAAGCCCGTTCAAAGCCGAAGTCTACTTCGTCAGCACGCGCACCTTTACCGATCGCAAGTTTGGCACGAAGAATCCGATCATGCTGCGCGACGCCGACTTCGGCGTGGTGCGGCTCCGCGCGTTCGGCAACTTCTCCGTGCGCATCAGCAATCCCGCCAACTTCCTCAAGCAGATCGCCGGTACCAACGGCGCGTTCTCGCTGGAAGAGCTGGACGGCCAATTGCGCGACATGGTGACCTCGCGCTTCGCCGACGCATTGGGCGCGAGCAAGATTGCCGCCCTCGATCTGGCGGGAAATTACGCGCAGCTCGGCAGCTTCATCGTCTCGCGCATTCAGTCTGATTTTGATCAGTTCGGCCTGCAGATCGTCAACCTGTTCGTCGAGAACATCTCGCTGCCGCCCGAAGTGGAGGCGGCGATGGACAAGCGCACCAGCATGGGTGTGATCGGAAATCTCGGCGCGTACACGCAATTCCAAACCGCCAACGCGATTCCCGAAGCCGCCGCGGCCGGCGGCGGGGGGCTCGCCGGCGCCGGCGCGAGCCTGGCGATGGGCGTGAGCATGGCCAACGCCGTCTCGCAGGGCTTGCACGATCAGCAAAGCATCGCCCCCGCCGGCCCTCCGCCCATCCCCAAGAAGGCCAGCTACTACATGGCGATCAACGACCAGCAAGCCGGCCCGTTTGACGTCGCCGCGATGACCGACAAAGCCACCGCCGGCACGCTAAAGCGAGAAACGCTGGTCTGGTC
>DATBDZ010000291.1:0-8984 GCA_036276235.1 Humisphaera sp.
TTGCGCGAGCGCCGCGGTCGTATCGAGCCGCAGGATCGCGCTACTGAGCAGCCGCTCGGGTCGAAAGCCCCATTTGTGATCGGGCGCGCCCATCGCGGTGTTGCTCGCCTGGCAGAAATACATCGCGCCGTCGGGGCCGAAGGCCATCTGATTGTTCAGATGATCCTTGGTGGCGCGCGGCAAGCCGACGATCACATCGCGATACTCATCGAGATTCGCGCCGCAAAGGAGGCTGATTTTTCCGGTCCAATCCTGCGCGCCGTCCATCGCCTGCAAACCCTGCTCGCCGCGCGGCGGGAGCTGGCCGTGGCTGATCCAGAGCAGCGGATGATCCGCGGTGGATGCGGGGTCGAACGTGATGCCGGTGATCAGCCGCGGACCGCCATTATGTTCGATGACGGAATCGATCTGCCGCCTGCTTTCGATTGTGCCGTCGGCGTTCAGCGTCAGGCAGAAGATCTCGCCGGTGAGCGCGCTGGCGTACAGCCGATGATCCGGGCCGAACGTCACGCACGTGTACATGCGGCCATTCATCTGCGGCAGATCGACGCGTTCAAATGCCGCCGGGAATTTGCCGAACCGCGTGGCGGCGGCGGTGGTAAACGTCGCGTGATACGGCGCAAACGCGCGGCCACTCGTGTCTTTCACGTTCGGCGTCACTTCAAACGTATATTGCGTATTGAGATCGAGCGTATTGGCGGGACGAAGGACGATGTCATCGCCGCCCCCGGATGTGATGACGATCGCCGGGATGATCTGATGATCGCCGTTGCGATAGAGCCGCACCGTCTGGTCGCTGAGCGTCGTGGCATCGACGACTTTGCCGGCGTTTGGCAGATGAATATCAACCGCGACAAAGGCATCGGGCAGGACGTTGATATCGCGGTCGGCAGGCCGGCTGGCCATGACCGTCGGCCGCGGCGCGTGATAGGGAACGCGAAATGAAGGATTGACGACGCGGACCGCAAAAGTCAGATATCCGCGCCCTTTGGCCCAGAAACTGACAGCGCCTGCGGCAAGCCCGCCGACGGCGAATATCGCCGCGACGAGCACATACAGCCGCCAGCGCGGGCGACGCTCCTTTGGTTCCTCTCCACTCATCACAACTTAAACATTATCGAACGCCGACAGGCGGCGGTTGATCCTCGTGTGGGATCCTCTTTCCTCTGTCATCATACCTCATAAATCAGGTCCGATAACGGGGAAAATCGAAGACAGGGAATTCTTTGAATTGCAGGATTTGCAGGGCGGCGGACAGAATTGGCACCTAGTGTAGGGGCGAACCTTGTGTTCGCCCTTTGCGCCCCGCGCGACCCGACGCCGGGCGAACACGAGGTTCGCCCCTACAGCAACCTCCCGTAGGGGTGAACCTTCTGTTCACCCTCCGTCCCTGCGCGACCGACGCTGGGCGAACACGAGGTTCGCCCTACGCCACCTTCTTCCCCAGCAACCTGAACAGCATCTTCTTGGCGTAGAGATACGATCGCTCGCGCACCGCCTCCTCGGCGATGTCGGCGTCGAAGCCTAGCTCCTTGATGTTGGTGATGACCTTGCCGTCCGCAGGCTTAAGAATCACGTAGCCCAGCGCCTTCATCAGCTCGTCCTTCTGGATGTCGCTCTTCAGATGATCGAAGACGACGAGCGGCACATACGATTCGACCAGATCCTGTGCCACATCGGGAATCGCGCAGACGCACAGTATGTTGCGCACGCGCTGGCCCACATCGGCGACCTGCCCCGGCTTCCAATCGAGCAGTGCCGTGCCCAAATCGTCCAGACGATCCTTGATGTCCTTGTCGAGATTTTCGAGGCTGGCATTGAAAGGCGTGACGGCGCCGCCGTCATCGGGGACGTCTTCATAGGTGATGCTGTTGAGATCATCGAGCGTCACATCGCGCCAGGAATTGATGAGGTGCGCGGGTTGTGATGCAGCGGGCTCGGTTGTCGCGACGGTCGTCGGTTGACTCGCCAACGGCTTGCCCTTCGCGGGGACAGATGAAGGTTGCGTCGAACCGGAATTTCCCGTCAGAGCCGCGACCAGATCATTGCTCTGCGGTTTCGTGACGCTCTTGAGTCTTCCCGTATGCTCGGCGGCCAGTCCCACCGCCGCCCACGCCAGCAGCGCGACGGCGACCCACGGCCTTCCGCGCGGGGCGACGCGCTGGCCGACATCCCAGCGGAAAATCTTCGCGCCGGTGATGCACGCCGCCAGACCGATGATCGTTAGCGCCAGCAGGCTGAATGTCGCGGCACTGAGGCCGCCGTGCGGGCTATAGCAATTCTGCAACGCCTCGACGGCATATTCCCCGGGGAAATATCCGGCCACATGCCGCGCCCAGTTGGGCAGGATATTCAGCGGCACACCAACGCCGCCGATCATGATCATCGGGAGAAACAGCGCCTGCCCCAGCGCTTGCACGGCGGGCACCGTGTCGGCGAGCATCGCGATCACCAACCCGAGTCCCAGAAACGCGAACGTGACAAAGACGAACGCGATCGCCAGTTGCCCCGGATACGCCGGCCAGGGCGTTTGATAAGACCAATGCGAGAGAAAGATCTGGATGAGCGCCGCGGAGGCGACGATCACAAATCGCGCGACCATCGAGCTGAGAATGATCCCTCCGACGGCGGTCGGCAGCAGGCGATATCGCCGCCACACGCCGCGCTCGCGCTCGTTGACCATCGCCGTCGGCATTCCAAAGCACGCCCCGCCGAGCACCGTCACCGTCAGCAATTGGCCCATTTCATGAATGAGCGTCTTATCCGATTTGAAAACGCTGCCGAACGCGTACAGAAAAAAGATCGGCACGACGTAGCCGTAGACAATCGCCTGCTTGCTGCGGAAATTCAGCTTGAGCGTGAGCCAGAGATGGGTGAGGAGGCCGGGCATTTTGAATTAGTTGTCAGTTGTCAGTTGCCAGTTGTCAGTAGAAACGCAGAAGGAAACAAGTGTTCCTTAGTCCTTGTTACTGACAACTGATAACTGACAACTGACAGCTCATTTTCTCCCGCATTCACTGACAACTGACAACTGGCAACTGACAACTTATTTCCTTATTCACGTAACTTACTTCCCGTCAGTTCAATAAACACATCCTCCAGCGTCGGGCGGCGGATGTGCAGGTCGATCAGCTCGTTGCCTTGCGATTCGATCAGGCGGACCAGCTCGATCATCACATGACTGAGCCGCGAAGTCTTTAGCTCGATGCTGTCGCCGTTGGCTTCGACGCTTTCGACTCCGGCTATCTTCGCTAGCTCTTCGCTCTTGAGCGGCCGCCTGGTCTGCACGGCGATGCGCGGCGTTGCTTTGGATTTGGCGATCAGATCATCCGGCTTTCCCTCGGCGATCACTTTGCCATGATCGATGATCGCGATGCGATCACACAGCGTGTGAGCCTCTTCGATGTAATGCGTCGTCAGCACAACGGTGCGGCCTTCGGCGCGCATTTGCAAAATCGCCTGATGCAGCTCGCGGCGCGACTGCGGATCGAGGCCGGTCGTGGGCTCATCGAGAAACAAAACCTGCGGCTCATTGACGAACGCCAGCGCGATCGCCAGCCGCTGCTTTTGACCGCCGGAGAGGGAATCGAAGGGGGCGTCGGCTTTCTCGCGAAGGCTGAATCGCTCGAGCAACTGGTCCGCCACACGCCGCTCGTATGCCAGCGGGATCGCCGGCCGCTTCTGGCTACTCGACAGCGCATCGGAGGGCAGGCCGCCGTTTTCAGCGCCCGAGGGTCGCTCGACGAGCGCCGAATCACGCCGCTTGTAGAACGATGCAAACAGATTCAGCGCCTCGCGCGGCGTGATCTTGTCCTGCAAAAAAGTCGCTTGCAGCGCGACGCCGATCCGCTCCTTGACGGCTTCCGGCTGCGCGATCGCATCAAGGCCGCAGAGCTGGATGCTGCCGCCATCGGGGCGGCGTAGGCCGACGACGCATTCGACGGTGGAAGTTTTCCCCGCGCCGTTGGGCCCCAGGAGTCCGAATATTTCGCCCTGAGCGACGGCAAAGCTGACGCCGTTCACCGCCTGGAAATCGCCGTATCGTTTTTGAAGATTCTCAACCTGCAACGTGGCGGGCATTACGGTGGGATACTCCTGCGAACCTGCGGATTATACACCGCGCCGGGTGGCGGCGTTTATGCACGCTGCCGCAACAGGCGGTGGGCAAACAAGAAACAGCATTTTGCACCAATGCTCTGGTCAAAGCTAGCGTTGGCAATCATTCAGCGTAACGGTCTTGCTGAGGGGCCATGTGGCTGCGCCGCACCCGCGATGCATGAAAATCGCCACGGGCACGCTGCCGCGAGCCCATGCCACCCGGTTTTGCGGTGGCACTCAATTCGGGTGGCATGGGCTTGCGACAGCATGCCCGTGGCGTTCGTATAAGACCGCCAACAGTTTTCTCGCAAGCTCTGGCCCGTTCCCGCGATCCAGCCAGATGCTTCGGAGTACCTCAGCATGACGGTGCTTAATTGTGAATTTAAAACCGACGGCCGGAGCCTTCATCTAAATCAGGCCGCGGCCGGCGGCGTTTACGGGCGCAAAAAACCGCCTCGCTCATCGCGAGGCGGCTGGGGTCCTCTTCCAGGATAATAGCGGGCGTTCCCGCTGCTTCACGCGTTTTTCGTGCGGTCATCGACTTTCGCGCTGCCGGTTTTTTCCACGCGGACGTTTTCCTTGCGGACGTCATCGCTGACTTTTTGCGTGTCGGTTACCTTGCGCTTGGAGACTTCAACTTCGCCGGTGACGACGGTTTCCTTCGAGACATTCACGCGTTCTTCGCTGACGGGGATGCGGATTTCCTGATCCTTGATCGGAGAGTCATCCCTGGCCGTCCCCGGATTAGCGCGGCGGGTCACCACCACTTCCTCGCGCTCGACCGGCACCTCGACTGTTTTGCGCTCCGTGGTGACTTCCTTGCGCACGCCGACCTCGCCGCCGGAAACGCGCTCCTTGTTCACGCGAAGTTGCTCCTCGCGCAACTGGATGCGGCGGGTGAATTCATCGCGCATGGCGTCTTTGGCCGTGTCAAAATCCATATCGCCGCGATCGGGGTTGGAATCCCATTCGTTGCGGGCGGCCTTCTCGTCGAATGCGGGGGTATCGGTACGATCACCCACACGATCGGCGAGCCGCGCGCCGCATTGATAGGCGGGGCGATATTCGTCGTAATCGGCGTCGGATTTCACGTAATCGCGCGTCTTGTAGTTTTCGCGCCAGTAGTCATCGGTGCCGGTGGGGTCAACGGCTTCGCCGACTGCTTTACCGGCCAGCCCGCCGCCCACTGCTCCGACAACCGCGCCGACTACGCCGCCGATTGCGGTGCCGACGCCGGGGACGACCGATCCGATGGCTGCGCCAGCGGCCCCGGCCGCCGCCGCGCCGACGCCGGTTGCGACCGGATGCGAACCGGGAGCGCCGGTGATGGGGTCTGGGTTGGTATCTCGATCCGTCGTGTCATCCGTATTGCTAGTCCGATCCGTGTCCATAAGAATAACCTCTATCCCCAGCTAAATTTCGGTGCCGCCACGCTGCACCAACTCCAGTGCAAGGAATCGTGGGGGCACGCCTTTAGCCGCTCACGCGAACTCATCGGATGCCACTGACGGCACGATGTGAACGGCCAAAGTTGGTCAAATGGGAATGCAAGTTGCAGGCCAAGAAGATGGCGGGAGGGGAGAATAAGTTGCTGGTTGCTAGTTGTTGGTTGTTAGTTGTTGGTTGTCGGTTGTTGGTTGTTGGTTGTTGGTTGCTAGTAATGCGGATGCAATCTGTATTTCGCATTTTCTGGGCGGTGCGATTCTACGGGCGGGCAAGCCAAATGCTCTGGAGCACCCCATCGGAAATGTGGCGCATCGGACGCGAACACCACGGGCATGCTGTCGCAAGCCCATGCCACCCGTTTTGATGCGATGGGTGCCATGTCCCACGCTTGCGTGGGCATGGCGTTCTTCTAATCGCTAATTTCGCTGGCGAAGTGTCAAACACATGCTCACGCAAGCGTGAGGCATGGCACCCCCGGTGCCAATCTCACCCCAGTCGGTGGACCAGACCATCGCAAAGTCGGGTGGTCATGGGCTTGCGACAGCATGCCCGTGGCGTTTTCGTCGGAGGGTGGGCTTCAGATGCGTGCCTACTCAGCTCTATCACGCCGACCCTATCACTCCCCCCGCGCACTGGAGGAGGGAACAAGCGCGCCGCGGCGGGCTTCCTGAGGCGCAGCCCCCAGCGCTTGCTTCATCGCCGCGATCGTCTGATCAATATCCTTCGCACTAATCATCAAATGCGTGACGGCTCGAATCGAATGCTTCCCCCCCGCCATCATCAGGACGCCCTGCTCGCGCAGCGCATCGACGACCCCGATCGCATCGCGATCCCGGAAATTGAACCGCACGATGTTGGTTTCGATGGCGGCTATATCGATATCGATCCCATCAATTCCAGCGAGCCCCTCCGCCAGCGCTCGGGCGTTGGCGTGATCTTCGCTTAGACGCTGGCGATGATGCCGCAGCGCGTGGAGCGCGCCGGCGGCGAGAAGGCCGGCCTGGCGCATTCCGCCGCCCAGCATTTTGCGAAAGCGGCGGCCGCGCTCGATGATCGGCGCGGGGCCGGCGAGTGCCGACCCGACCGGCGCGCCAAGCCCTTTGGAAAAGCAGACGCTCAGCGTATGGCAGCAGGCGGCGTACTCGCGCTCCGCCACCCCCGTGGCGGCCGACGCATTCCAGAGCCGCGCGCCGTCCATGTGCAGCGCCAAGCCGTGCTCGGCAACCGCATCGGCCAATTCACGAAGTGTTTCCAAAGGCCAGATACTTCCGCCGCCGACGTTGTGGGTATTTTCGACGCACACCAGCCGCGTCGGCGAGTGATGCACATTGGGCGGCCGCAGCATGCCCAGCAGATCATCGGCGGTAAAGATCCCGCGCCGCCCGCCGATAGTGCGGCAGGTGACGCCGCTGATGACCGCCGCCGCCCCGGCTTCGTTTCCCAGAACATGCGCGCCGGCTTCGATGAGCACCTCATCGCCCGGCTGCGTATGCAGCCGCACTGCAAGCTGATTGGCCATCGTCCCCGATGGCACAAACATCGCCGCCTCCTTCCCCAAAAGCTCGGCGGTCAGCCGCTCCAGCTCATTGACGGTGGGATCATCGCCAAAGACATCGTCGCCAACGGGAGCCTCAGCAATCGCCCGCCGCATCGCAGGCGTGGGCTGGGTGACGGTATCGCTGCGCAGGTCGATCATGATAGGAGAGTTTAACCGAAAGTCTTGTGGAGGGGCCGATGTTACAACGTGTATAAAAATGTGGCGCGCCAGCGATGCGCGCAGGCGAGATGATCTGCCGTAACTCGTTTATTCGTATGTGCTTGTGCGAATTCTCCGATTTTCGCCCCAATCACCCCGTAACACTTCAATTGTCAAGTCTTTTTTTGTTTTCCTATACCATTAGTTGTGCTTGCCGACTAAGAACCCGGCGGTGGTCGCGCTGGGCAAACTGGGCGGCGCTAAGGGCGGGCCCGCACGGGCGGCGGCGCTGTCGCCAGCGAAGCGGAAACAGATGGCAAAAAAGGCGGCAGCGATACGGTGGGGCGCGAGATAGCCCTATTCGGATATTGGATTGCCAAAAATGTCCAGCGGGGGGACGGGGATATCGCGCCCGAAGTCTGGTGCGATTGTATTAGCCAATTCTCTGCATTGGATGTCATTTGTGTACAAGCAGGCAGCCCCGTGGATTCTCGCAGTCGCAATTATCAAAGTGTCTGCGCGCAAGATAGCTCGTCCGCCAGCCACGCCGCCCACGCGCATTTTCTTTCCGAGACTAAAAAGTTCTGCTGCAAGTGCAGCGCAGTCGGATGTGAACGGCTGAATCAGGCACCTCTGATTCAAAACATCAATTGCGGCGCGGTGCTTCGTGGAAGCTAGCGGCGTTAAATATTCTGCGACAGATACAGCCGCAACTATTACTTGAGTCTTTCGGGCAGAAAACAGTTGCAATAGCCAATTCGCGTTTCGACGCTGTTCGTCTGCGCCATCACCTTCCGTGCGATCACCCCGAACGCCCCACACAAGCGTCATAGAATCTACGGCAACGATCGAGGGAATGCTGAGCGGCATTATCCGCGCATTTCCTTTATGTATGCCGTCGGATCGGAAATCTCGTCCCAAGCATCGCCACCGGCAATCCTTAGCTTCTTCGCAATTTCGCTAAAGGACTCGGTTTTTGCTGGGCTAAACGACGTGACCTTCAAAGATTTGATCTGATTATTGAACCTGTACCAAACCGCTTCGCCGGTCAACACAACGTCGGCGTATATGTGCCTCCCCAGTTCTCTTATCAAGTCTGCATTCGCAACACTGCAAAATAGCATTCGGGGGCGGCCCTGCACATGGATGCCGCACCTCATCGCCGTGGCGCCGCCAACTCGCTCCAATTTCCCGTACACCGAAGTATGCCCGGTGATAAAGGCGCGTTTTTGAATCTCATCCGACGTTTCGGGACGGATCATTGCAATTACGTCGCCCTGCAACTTGCCTTTCGCCGGTCTCCGGAATTCAATGACGCAGCCTAGTTGACGCGCGGTCTGGCTAAGTTCCTCAATCGACGAGACAGATGAAGGATGCCACCGCGTATCATCGGGAGCCTGTATGCCACGACCGGTTTCGGCAAGTACGGCGAGCGTTTGCTCGCGATCGGTCGACGCTACGGCATACCCAGCGGAGGCCGACGTGACTTTCAACAACTTGAGTGTGCGGGTTTCCAAATCGGGGGATTCAGTTAATACCTCTTCGCTATCATCCATCTCGGAATAAGCCAGATCATCGCGCTGATCTACGAGGCGTTGAACCGCTGAAAGAATGCGGCCAAGCACGCGCAAGGGTACGCGCCACGGTTTGACGTTCCCGCCATGGAGACGGATAACGAAATCAGGGTCTGGCTTTTTTCCTGTTTCAATACCCATTTATTTCCCTAACTGTAACGCGCTGCCGC
>DATBDZ010000292.1:0-37404 GCA_036276235.1 Humisphaera sp.
GGGTTCAGGGTTCAGGGTTCGGGGTTCAGGAAATTCCTGGAACCCAGTTCTGAACCCTGAACCCTGAACCCCGAACCCTCACCAAATGAATTTCCGAACCACCCTTATTCTCCTGGTCCTGGTTGTCGCCGCTGGTGTTGCCTTTTTCTTTACCAACAGGAAGGCGTCCGAAGATCAGACGGCACAGGCAACCGGCAACGAGCAGAAGCTGCTCAATGTTGATTCCAAGGATGTCTCGCGGCTGGTGATCACCAACGCCGACGGCAAACGAACCGTCCTCGAAAAGACCGGCACCAACTGGAGTTTGCTCGAACCCGTGAAGGCGCCGGCGAAGGATTTCGAGGTGGATGCCCTGGTGAATGACCTCACTGGCCTTCAATCGCGCGGGCAGATTGACCCGAGCAAGAAATCCGCCAGCGGTCTGGATCATCCTTCATTCACGATCGAGCTGACCGGCAAGAACGCCGCCGTCACCAGGCTGCTGATCGGCGACAAGCCGACGCTCGGCGACACGCTGGTCGTGCAGCTTAACAACAACAAGCAGTTGGATGTGGTGGCAGCGACGATCTACAAAACGCTCGACAAGCCCGCCAGCAGCTATCGCAAGCCTCAGCTCGTGGATGTGTCGCAGGATCAAATCCGCCAGCTTGCAATCACGCGCGGCAAGAGCACGATCAAGCTGGAAAAGAAGGGTTCGGAGTGGCAGATTGTCGAGCCCAAGGCGATGCCGGGCGATACGTCGGCAATCAACGATCTGCTGTTTGGAATCACCGGGCTGAATGCGACGGAATTCGTAACCGACGATGCGGCCAAGGCCGCCAACTTCGGCCTGACGCGCCCACGCCTGACGGTAACCTACAGCACCGCGGCGCCTTCAACCCAGCCGACGACCGCGCCCACGAGCCAGCCGACCGGCGGCGTCACCATCCGCTTCGGCGACTACGAAGACGTGCTGAACAAGATCCTCTACGCCGAGGTCGATCAAGGCCCGATCGCAAAAGTCGCCGCCACCAGTGAGGAGACGTTTAACAAGACGCCGCTGGATTTGCGCGACAAGAATATCGTGAGCATCGATCCGCAAGCGGTACAGCGGTTCACGATTCAGGTGAACAAGCCCGCCACCACTCAGCCGACCACGATGCCCGCAAGCATGCATGAATATGCGATCGAGCGGCGAAAGGTCGAACCCGCCGTGCTCGGGCCGATGCTTCCCCCCAACGTCGCTCCCGCGACGCAGCCCGCGAGCACGCAATCCGCCTCGACGCAAACGGCTCCAACGCAAGTTGCTTCAACGCAAACTGCTTCAACCGAGCCGACGACGCAGCCCGTCGCCGCCAGCCAGCCCGCGACGCAGCCGACATCAAAATGGATGTTCGCCTCCGGCGGCCAGGGCGATGCCGAGGAGGGCCAGGTCGATGCCCTGCTCGCCGCGCTGCATCCGCTGCATGTCGATAAATATTTGGAATCCCCAACGCCGACCACCCAGCCGGCGGGAAATTATCTGCTCACGATTCACCTGTCCGATGGGAAGGAATACGCGTTCACGTTCACCGATCCGGGCAACAACGGAAAGCTGATCGGCCATCTGGACGATCTGGTCTTCGAGGCGGATCGATCGCTGATCGAAAAGTTCGACGGTGATTTCAAGACAAAGAAGGCGCCCGCACCGACACCGTCATTTGGGATGCCGGGTGGTGGATCGCCGTTTGGTGGGTGATCGCGTTGGAAGGTGGACCTTCGGTCCAACCGCTACGCGGGGCGAAGGTATTTCATCCGACCAAGGTGCGGTCTTGTCCCCTCCTCCGGTACTCCCAGGAGGGAGAAAGAAGTCACCCACTCATGGTTCACGTCATCGAATGCGCCGCCACCTGCTTCTCGGCGTGGTAGCTGCTTCTCACCAGTGGTCCGCTTTCGACGTGGCGTAGGCCGCGCTCTTCGCCGCGGGTTTTCCAGGCGGCAAATTCATCGGGATGGACCCACCGCTCCACCGCCAGATGCTGCGCCGTCGGCTGAAGGTATTGGCCCAGCGTGAGAATATCGCAACTGATCGATACCAGATCATCCAGCACCGCGTCGATCTCGTGGGCCTCTTCACCCAGGCCAAGCATCATGCTGGTCTTGGTGATGAATCCCTGCCGCTTGGCGATCTGCAAAAGCTCGAGCGATCGGCGATATTTCGCCTGCGGGCGGACTTGCTTGTAGAGCCGTGGGACGGTTTCGATGTTGTGATTGAGGATGTCGGGCTTTTGGTCGAGCACTTGCTGAAGGGCCGACCAATCGCCGCAGAAATCGGGGATGAGCACTTCGACGCTGGTGCCCGGCGATTGCAGTCGCACCTGGCGAATTGTTTCCGCCCACACACCGGCGCCGCCATCGGGAAGCTCATCACGATTGACGCTGGTGATGACGGTGTGCTTGAGCCCCATCGTCGCCACCGCGCGGCCGACACGAAGCGGCTCATCCAGATCAAGCGTCGGCGGCCTCCCCGTCGCGATGTGGCAGAAGCCGCACGAGCGCGTGCAGACGTCGCCGAGAATCATGAGCGTCGCCGTGCCCGCGGCCCAGCATTCACCCATGTTCGGACACTTGGCTGACTGGCAAACGGTGTGCAGCTTCTCGCGATTCACGAGGTTCAGCAGCTTCGCATATTCCTCGCCGGCCGGCATGCGCATCTTCAGCCAGGAAGGCTTGCGCCCCACGCCCGGCCGCGGCAACGGCTCGGAAATCACCAGATGATCAAGTGAAAAGCCCATATCGGTTCAATCGAATCTTAGGGGAGATCGGCGTGAGGTAAAGGGCCCATTAGCAGCGTGGCATGGACGATTTAAAGTGGCACGGGTTTCCAACCCGTGGCCGCGGTACTCCGCGGCATCTTGTTGCTTGATAGGTTTGCTCGCATCGCTCATTGCTGATTTGGCCGGAGTACCGGCCAAGTCCTGAGGTACCAAGACACACGGATTGGAAACCTGTGCTACGACAAGCTACCAATTCCGTTTTCATCGCGTATTATCGCATCTGCCGAATTTCATGGAGGAAATCCTGGCGATGGCTTATCGAAACTTTGTGTTTTTCTTGCCTGTCTGCGTTACGCTTGTAATGGGCTGCGCGCCCAAACCGCGTCCTACCGCTCAGCAGGCGATTGACTTCACGCAGCCTCTGCCGGATGGGCAGCTCGCGTTGCGGAAGATTTCGCCGGCGGAGTATCCGGATTTTTCCAAATCGCTTGGCCGCACGAATCTGGCGAATCTGCGGCAATCGGTGCAGAACAGCCTCGCTTATCTTTCGCGGCCCAGCAGCCAGACGAAGTATCCGTATCTGGATATCACGCATGATCGGGCGGTTGCATCATTGCAGGCGATGCTGGCGTTGATTGATGGCGGCGGTTTTGCGCAGCCGGCGGCGCAGTTTAATCAGATGATCGCCGACCGGTTTGAGGTGTATCAGAGCATCGGCGCGCCGCGGCCAGATGGGAGCGGATATACCAACAAGGTTTTGTTCACCGGCTACTTCACGCCGACCTATAACGCCAGCCTCACGCGCGGCGGGGAATTTCAATTTCCGATCTACAAGCGGCCGGCGGATTTGGTGAGCGATGAATCGGGCGATACCGCCTATCGCAAACTTCCCAATGGCACAACCGGTCCATACCCCACGCGGCAGGAAATCGAGAGCGGCCTTCTCGCCGGCCAGGAGCTGGCGTGGGTCACCAGCCGCTGGAATGCGTATGTGATCACCGTGCAAGGCTCGGCGCGCCTGCGCCTGCCGGATGGGCGGATCATGGAGGTCGGCTACGCCGGCAACAATGGCCGCGAGTACACCAGCCCCGGCCTGCGGATGGTCGCCGACGGCGTCATCGACCGCAAAGACCTCAGCTTCGAAACCATGCGCCGTTATTTCGACTGGCATCCTGACGCGATGGATCGATATCTATGGCTCAATCAGCGCACTGTCTTCTTCACCGAGCGGCCCGGCGGTCCATTTGGCGCGCTTAATGTGCCAGTGACTGCATTTGCGACGATCGCCACGGATAAAGCCGTCTATCCGCCGGCCATGCCCGCGTTTCTGTCGGTGCCGATACCCGCCACGGCAATGCAAAGCCTGCCGGCTGGATCGTCCGCCGGCACCTCAATGAGCGGCTCCTCGCTCGATACATTTATGCTGGATCAAGACCGAGGCGGCGCCATCCGCTCCGCCGGCCGCTGCGACATTTACATGGGAATTGGCCAGTCCGCCGAGCAGATGTCGGGGCATCAATTGAGCGCCGGTGCGCTTTATTATCTGGCGGCCAAGCCGTAGTAACCGACAGAAAATCTGGAACCAGACGAAAATAAAGGGGACGCACATATTTTAAAAATATGTGCGTCCCCTTTTCATCATTGCGTGCGCGAGTTGGTCTTCTCTTATCTCTGCATCGCACCGGCCATCTCATCGACCGCATCCGCGCGGCCTTCCTGGGTCATCAGCGATGCGACAATCAACACCAGAAACGACAGCGGGATGGTCACGATGCCCGGCTGTGAAAACGGGGCGGGAGCCCTGGCCGCATCGAGATGATAGACGGATGTATACGCCGGCCCGCTCAGCAGGAGCCACGCCAGCGATGTGATCAGGCCGACCGTGATTGAGATCGCGATGCCGCTGCGCGTGGTGCGCTTCCAGAAGAGGAGCATCACCAGCGCGGGCAGATTGGCGCTGGCGGCGACGTTGAATGCCCAGCCGACCAAAAATGTCGGGTTCATTTCCTTGAACAGGATTCCGAGCAAAATTGCGATCGCACCGACGACGACAGCCACCACCTTGCCGGCCCGCACCTGCTGCGCATCGGTCAATTCCATCTTGAAGAAGTTGCTCATCAGATCGTGCGCGACCGCGCCGCTGGAGGCGAGGATCAAGCCGCTCACGGTCCCGAGAACGGTTGTGAATGCGATCGCCGAGATGAAGGCAAACAGCAGCGGGCCAAAGCTCTTGGCCAGCAGCGGCGCGGACATCGCGTTGTTGGTCACGTCGATCGATCCGCTGGTCATCGCGCCAAGACCAAGATAGAGCGTCAGCACATAGAAAAAGCCGATGCTGGCGATGCCCACCACCGTACTCTTGCGCGCGGCGGCCTGATCTTTGACCGTGTAATAGCGGATCAAAATATGCGGGAGCGACGCGGTGCCGCAGAAGAGCGCGAGCATGAGCGACAGAAAATCGATCTTCTTCAGATTGCGTTCGCGTGCCGTCCCTTTGAAATTGGGACTGACTCCCGCGAATGTCGGGCTGCCGCCGGGCACCATGATCGCGCTGCCGGGCGTTGGCTTGGGGAAATAGACGATCGTCTTGGAGCCGTCCGCTTCGGCGATTGTCTCCGAGCCCCAGAGAATGATCTCGCTGCTCTGCAGCGTCTTGATATATTGAAGTGGGCCCAGCGGCCCCGTACTCGTCTGCCCATCAGGAAGCTTGCTGATCTGCCCGACGGCAAAAAGATCGGCTTCGCCCTTGCCGGTCCCCTGCGGCCGTCCGTTGACTGTCGGCTTCCCGTCTCTTTTCCCGAGCATCTGTGCCTCGGCGACGCGCGTCGGGTCGGCGGATTTTCGCCAGGCGATGATCGATCCATCTGGACTTTTCACGCGAACGTATGGCTTGCCCTTCCAGCCTGCTTCTTCGGGTAGGACGGTTCCGCCAGCCGTCACGTCGGCGATTTTCTTCAGCTCATAGCGATGATAGTTGCCGGCGGCGTAGCCGGGATCGGTCGTCAGGCCGCGCTTCAGGATCATGATCGTCAGCGCGAAACAAAAGATCACCAGCAGCGAGCCTTTGATGAACTGGACGTAGGTCGTCGAAACCATTCCCGCCGTCACGACGATCAGCACAACGATGATGCCGACCAGCACGACGCCGAAATCTTCAGGAAACCCCAGCAGCGGCTTCACCAGCGCGCCCGCGCCGACCATCTGCGGTATCAGATAAAAGATGCTGACAACGAGCGTGCTGATGGCGGCGGTGAACTTGATCGCCGGCGAGTTGAATTTCTTATCCAGCGCATCGGCAAACGTGAACTTCCCCAATCGCTTAAGCGGCTCCGCGATCACAAACAACGCCACCACCCAGCCCGCCAGATAGCCGATTGAATAGAGAAAGCCGTCATACCCATAGAACGCGATCATCCCGCAAATCCCCAGGAACGAGGCAGCGGAAAGATAATCACCGGCGAAGGCGACGCCGTTGACGAACCAGTGGATCTGACCGTGGGCCGCGTAATACCCGCGCGAGCTGCGCGCCTTTTTCCCCATATAGAAGCTGATCGCCAGGACGATCCCGACGAACGCGCAAAAGACGATGAACGCCGACAGCGAAAAAGGGTGAATCACAACCCACCCCCCTGCTCGTCTTCATGGGATGCCTGGCAGAGCATCATGTAGACCATCGCCAGCACAAACGCCAGCAGAATTAATCCCATGCCGAAGGCGACCGCCAGGTTAATCTGCCCCAGCGCCTCCACCGGCTTCTGCATCCGCTCGGCGGCAAAGGCGTTCATGGCCACAAAGCCTCCGTAGAAGATGCAGTAAATCAGAAATAGAACGAGCCCCAGCCGCGCGTTGCGCGAGAGGCCATTGCGCGGGGCCGGGCCATCAGATGGCCTTGCGCGAGAGGTGCCTTGTTCCACGTTGTGTTTCCTTCGTCGAGTCGGTTTTGATTGGATGCGCGATGGAGGGAAATTAGCGGGTTCTCGGTGGATTTACAAACCTGAAACTCATTTGCTGCCGCATTCCGGGCATTGCATCGGCGTGGCTCGCAGATCATACCCACATTTTGGACACCGTAAATCTCGTCGCAGCCGGCGCCGACGGCGTACTTCCATCACGCGTCTGGTTCTCAGAAAAAATGGAATCGACCCGACGCCGCTGACAGCCACGATCATCCAGAACGGAATCAGTAATTGATCAGAACTGTATGGCGAACCGCGATGAATGAACCCGCCCGCGCCGGCCCATTTCCAGTCGCATGTTTTCAGCGGGGCCGATTGCGGACCAAACGCGCGGTAGTACGTGTAGGGCCATCCCGTTTGAAAAACGTTGCCGGATGAATTTCGATATTGTGTGAAAAGCAGACTGCCGCGCACCGCGCTGAAATTCCAATCACGGCTGTTGCTGCCGTAGCCCCAGACATCGGATGCATAATAGCTTCGAACCCACAACAGCGCCGCCGCGAGGCAGATCAATGGCGCGAGCATCGTCAACAACTGAAAGAGTGGGCGAATCAGCCGCCGCATGAACGCCATTTTAACAAATTGATCGTCGCTCTGGCCTATAATTCGCCCATGCCAACAAGCAACCCTTTGGACATCCTTCTGGCCCACGATCGCTGGGCGACGCGGCAGATTCTCGACGTCTGCGCGACGCTCACCGAGGATCAATTCCATCAGCGCTTCGAAATAGGCCCCGGGTCGTTGCACGATACGACGACGCACATGTTTGCAGCCATGCAGGCTTGGACGCAGACCCTGGCGCTGCAGGAGCCCAAGCCCAGGATCGATCAGGATCGCAAGCGCCGGACGCCGGCCGAATTAATCGAAATCCACGAAAGCTCCGCCAGTGACTTCGCCGGCGAAGCGCGAAGGCTTCCGCTCGACCAGTTGGTCACGCGCGTGCGCGAAGGAAAGACGTATCAATTCACCCGCGGCGCGGTGCTGACTCACGTGGCCACACATAGCATGCACCACCGCGCCCAATGCCTGAACATGCTGCGGCACGTGGGCGTCAAGCCGTTGCCGCCCAGCAGCGTCGTCGAGTGGACTCGGATGGCAGAGCCAACGTAGGATCAGGCGGCTATGTCCAAACAACCCTCCGCGCGGCGGCTGGAATTTGACGTGATCGAGCCGATCGGCAAGCGCGTTGTCGTGCGCAAGGATGACAACAAGCGCCAGACGCGCGGCGGCATCGTCCTGCCCGACAGCCATGAGATTCCCGTCATCACCGGCCGCGTCATCGCGATCAGCAAAGCCATCGAGAACGACGAGGATCAGACGATCCGCCAATATGACAAGGTGCTGTTCGACCCGCGCGAGGCGATTCCCGTCGAGCTGGAGCATGACAACAAGATGTTCGTCGTTCACATCGACCGCGTGCTGGCGATCTTTCGGCGATCCGACCAGAAGAGTTCGGCCGCCACGTCGCGTGAAGGGGATTTGGATTCAAACGAGCCATGATGTTCGAATGCGTTCGAATTTGCCGATGATTGGTCCTTCTGGCGCTATCATTGCATGACACAACAGGTTGTAACGAGGAATGCAATGATGCAAAAAACAATCGCGCTGGTCGGACATTGCGGGCCCGACAGCAGCTACCTGAGGATGGCGGCGATGTCCGCCGAGCGCGGAGTGGCGGTTGTCGCCGCCGAGGATGATGAATCGCTTAAGCGAATTCTCGACTCGGGCGTCCGGCTCCTATTGGTCAACCGCGTGCTGGATTTCGGCTTCAGCGAAACCGACGGTGTCAGCCTGATCCGCAGGTTGCGGCCGTATTATCCGCACGTGAACATGATGCTCATCAGCAATTACCCCGATGCACAGGCGGAAGCCAAAGCCGCCGGCGCGCTGGCGGGCTTCGGCAAGCGCGAGATCGGCTCAGAACGGGTGAAGCAGCTATTGCGCGAGGGGCTGGGCGAAAAGGTGGGAGAGTCACACAAATCCGTAACACACTCCAGCCCGGAACGTATGAAAGAGTGACTCCGCCGTACCGTCACTTGATGAATCCAAGGCTGTATCAACTCCCGCTGCTCCTGATGGCGGCGATGTCCCCGTTCGCGGCCCGGGCCGCCTCGATTGACTTTGCCCGCGACATCCGTCCGATCCTTTCCGACAACTGCTACCAATGCCACGGCCCCGACGAGCAGGCCCGTAAGGCAAGCCTGCGGCTCGATACGCGCGACGGCGCGTTTCGACTGAAGGATGGCAAGGCCGTTATCGTTGCCGGGCATAGCGATCAGAGTGATCTCGTACGGCGCATCTTCTCAACCGATCCGGACGAGCTGATGCCCAAGTCCAAATCGAATCACAAGCTGTCGGCAGTCCAAAAGGATTTGCTCAAGCGATGGGTTGATGAAGGAGCGAGCTGGAGCCTGCACTGGGCATTTGTGCCGCCGGCTCGGCAAGATGCGCCAGCGGTGAAGAACGCAGTCTGGGCGATCAATCCGATCGATCGATTCGTTTTGGCGAATCTTGAAGGGCAAGGTTTGAAGCCGTCGCCGCAAGCGGAAAAACATGCATTGATTCGTCGAGTGTCGCTCGATCTGACTGGCTTGCCGCCGACGATTGAGGAAGTGGATGCATTTGTTCGCGACGAGCGGCCGGATGCTTACGAGCGTTTGATCGATCGTCTGCTCGTCAGCCCTCGCTATGGCGAGCGGATGGCCGCCGACTGGCTCGATATCGCGCGCTTTGCCGACACGCACGGCTACCAGATGGACCGCTACCGCGCGATGTGGCCTTATCGCGATTGGGTCATCAAGGCGTTCAATGAGAATCTTCCGTTCAATCAGTTCATCACCTGGCAACTGGCCGGGGATCTGTTGCCGCACCCGACCAAAGAACAACGGCTGGCGACCGCCTTCAACCGCCTGCATCTGCAAAACGAAGAAGGCGGCATCGTCGAAGAAGAATATCGCGTCAGCTATGTTGTCGATCGAGTGACGACATTCGGCACGGCATTTCTTGGCCTCACCTTCGAATGCTCGCGGTGCCACGATCATAAATTTGATCCGATCACGCAGAAGGATTTTTACTCACTTTTCGCGTTCTTCCAGAACATCGACGAATCAGGGCAGACGACATATTTCACCGATTCGATGCCGGTGCCGACGCTGCTGCTGTCCACCGATCAGCAGGATGCGAAGCTGGCGGAGTTGAAGATCCAGATCGCACAGAAGCAAAAGCAGTTATCCGATATCGCAGCCGACGCGGAGCCTCGGTTTGCCGAATGGCTCGAGCATCGTCCGGAATCCGTGAGGATTGCCGGCGAAGTCGGATCGTTTGATTTCGAGAGCATCGACAAGGGAAAGATTGCCAACGCGGCCGACTCCGCGAAGCCGGGGCGCGCGATCGAGAATCCGAAAATCTTTCCAGGAAAATCGGGCAACGGCGCGCTTCTCTCGGGAGATAACGGCTTCACATTTCCCGGTGTCGGGCATTTCACGCGATCAGATCCGTTCGCGTTTTCGATCTTGGTGAATGTGCCGGCGATGTTGCCGCGGATGGTGCTGGCGCATCACAGCAAGGCGCCGATCGACGCCGGCAGCCGTGGGTATGAGCTGCTGCTGGAAGACGGGCATGTGGCGTTTGGTCTGCATCACATGTGGCCGGGAAATTCGCTGAAGGTGGCGACGAAGCAAACGTTGCCGGCAAATCAGTGGGTTCACATCGCGGTGACGTATGATGGATCGAGCCGCACGGCTGGCGTGCATCTCTATATTGACGGCCAACTCGCGCCGACCGACATCATCCGCGACGGCCTCTCAAAGGACATCACCTACGAGCGCGGCGGGGAGCCGGATTTGGCCGTCGGATATCGCTTTCGCGATTCAGGATTCAAAGATGGGAAGATTGACGATTTCCACATCTTCAATCGCGCGCTGAGTGCATTGGAAATCGCGCAACAGGCGGAACGCGATGATTTGTCGGCCGCGCTCACGACGGAAACCAAGTCACTGACCGCATCGCAACGCGGCGAACTGTTTGACTTCTATCTAGCGAATTTTGACGAACCGGCGCGAGCGTTGACGGACGAGCTTCACGCGCTTCGCAAGCAGCAGAGTGGTCTGGTCAATCCGATTCCTGAAGTGATGGTGATGCAGGAATTGCCGCAGCCCAAGCCGGCGTACATTTTGCGGCGCGGGGCTTATGACGCGCATGGCGAGCAGGTCGTCGCTAACACGCCAGCGGTGTTGCCGGCGTTCGCGGCGGATCAGCCGCGCAATCGGCTTGGGCTGGCGCGCTGGCTTCTTTCGGCGGAGAATCCGCTGCCGGCGCGGGTGATCGTGAATCGTGCGTGGCAGCAGATGTTTGGCCGCGGCATTGTTGAAACTTCCGACAACTTCGGCAGTCAGGGCTCGCCGCCGACCGATCCGCAATTGCTCGATTGGCTGGCGGTCGAATTCGCGCAGCCGGCAAATGCAGCGGATCAGCCGTGGGACATGAAACGCCTGCTCAAGCTGATCGCGATGTCGGCGACGTATCGTCAATCGTCGGTGGCATCGGCCGACTTGCTCGCGCGCGATCCGGCCAATCAATGGCTTGCGCGCGGCCCCTCGCGCCGACTCACCGCCGAGATGTTGCGCGATCAGGCGCTCTTTGACAGTGGCCTGCTGGCCGAAATGCTGGGCGGCCCCAGCGTCTTTCCCTATCAGCCGGATGGCTTTTGGGATGTCGCAATGGGCAAGCCAAAATACGAGCAGAGCCACGGGGGCGATTTGCATCGGCGCAGTCTCTATACATTCTGGAAGCGCACAATCCCGCCGCCGGCGATGGTAACTTTCGACGCCGCCGAACGGAGCATTTGCACGGTCCGCCGGCAGAGCACGAGCACGCCGCTGCAGGCGCTGGCGCTGTTGAATGATCCGCAGATCACGGAAGCCGCGCGGTTCATCAGCCAACGCATGCTCAAGGAAGGCGGCGCGACTCTGGAGGAACGTGTAAGCTGGGCGTTTAAACTTGTTACAAATCGATCGCCCGCGCCGGCAGAGATGCAGATTCTCGTCCAGATGTTCGTCGAGCAACGCGAGCTCTTTGGGCGCGATTCGGCTAGTGCAAAGAAGCTTTTGGCGGTCGGAGAAGCAAGAAATGATCCATCGCTTGATGAGGCGGATCTTGCCGCCGGCACGGTTTTGGCCGAGGCGATCCTGAATCACGACGAGGCGGTAATGCGGCGATGAACGAGGTTCCAAACCCGATCTCCCTCTCCCCTGTACGCAGGGGAGAGGGCTGGGGTGAGGGGACAGCGGTGCGCGAGTTGGCGTAATACGCCGATCGGCGCATTGATCCCCTCCCCCTGCCCTCTCCCACGGGGGAGAGGGTACAAAGACGCATAAGCGGACATGAACACCAATTGCAACCAATTCAGTCCGATCAACCGCCGCCAGTTCCTCGGGCGTTGCGGACTCGGCGTGGGCGGCGCCGCCCTCATGGGACTTCTGAATCGTGAGGCGTCTGCCGCCAGCCCTTTCATGGGGATTTTGCCAGCGCCGCACGTTGCACCGCGCGCTAAGCGGATCATCTACCTGTTCATGGCGGGCGGTCCTTCGCAGCTTGATCTGTTTGACCATAAGCCCCTGCTGAACCAAATGAACGGCAGCGATCTGCCGGCGAGCGTGCGGATGGGCCAGCGGCTCACCGGGATGTCGGCCAATCAGTCAACGCTTCCGCTTGCCGGCTCGATCTTCAAATTCGCAAAACACGGAGCCAGCGGCGCATGGGTAAGCGAATTGCTGCCGCACACGGCGGGTATTGTCGATCAGTTGTGTTTCGTGAAATCACTTTACACCGAAGCGATTAACCATGATCCGGCGATCACCTTTTTCCAGACGGGCTCGCAGATCGCCGGCCGACCGTCGATGGGGGCATGGCTCAGCTACGGCCTGGGCAGCGCCAACGAAAATCTGCCGGCGTTTGTGGTGTTGATCTCCAAGGATCGGATCGATCAGCCGCTCTACGCGCGGCTCTGGGGCAACGGCTTTCTGCCGAGCATTCATCAGGGCGTGCAATTCCGCAGCGGCAAAGATCCGGTGCTCTATCTGAAGAACCCGGACGGCATCTCCGCCGACTCGCGGCGGAAAATGCTCGACCGCCTGGCCGATCTTCACGCGCTGGAATATCAGGACCTGGGCGATCCGGAGATTAATGCGCGGGTCGCGCAATACGAGATGGCGTACCGCATGCAAACCAGCGTGCCGGAGGTGATGGACATCTCAACAGAATCGGCGGCGACATTTGATCTCTACGGCCCGCAGGCGCGACAGCCCGGCACGTTTGCCGCGAATTGCCTGCTGGCGCGGCGGCTGGCGGAGCGCGATGTGCGCTTCATCCAGCTTTATCATCCCGGCTGGGACCATCACGGCGGCTTGCCCGCCGGCATCCGCAAGCAATCCGCCGACGTCGATCGCGCGACCTTTGGCTTGATCACCGATCTCAAACAGCGCGGCATGCTCGACGACACGCTGGTCGTCTGGGGCGGCGAATTTGGCCGCACGAATTATTCGCAAGGCAAACTCACCGCCACGGATTACGGCCGCGACCATCACCCCCGCTGCTTCACCGCCTGGCTCGCCGGCGCCGGCGTGCGCGCGGGAACCAGCTACGGCGCCACCGACGACTTCGGCTACAACGTCGCCGAGAATCCTGTCCACGTCTACGACTTCCAGGCCACCATCCTGCGGCTGATGGGGATCGATCATGAGAAGCTGACGTTTAAGTTTCAGGGCCGTGATTATCGCCTGACCGATGTGCATGGGAAGATCGTGAGCGAAATCCTTGCGTAGGGTGACAGTACCCGCGTTGCATTCATGTAGGGCGGGATTTATCCCGCCGATGTTCGGCCAGGGTGTAATTTTTTATTTGTGACGACGTTTAGGTGGGGAAGTCGTTCAGGTCAAACAACCGTCATGCTGAGGTACTCCGAAGCATCTGGCTGGATTGGGCAAATGGGCCAGATGCTTCGGAGTACCTCAGCATGACGTGGTGCGCGCGGGGCGGAAAACTTTTGCCAGCACGGCATCAGACCGCTCCATGCTATCGTACTATCGCCTACTAATGTTACCGCCCGGCATTGCCATCTGCTCTTCCCGCCTGAAGCACAACAATATCATCCGCATGAATCTGGCAGAATACGCGATCGCCCTTATGGAACGATTCTTCCGACGAGCTTTCGTTGGCGACAACCGCCGTCAGCTCAGTTCCGCCGGGCGTTTCCAGGTGAAGCTGATCGGTGGCTCCGCGAAAGATTTCTTCACGGACGGTTGCCTCGAAGCTGTTGTTGCCTTGTGTTGGCCGGGACGAGAGGCGGATTTTTTCGGGCCGGACGCAGATCATTACGCTGCCTTGTGTGCCGAATTGGGCGTCGTTGATCGCGAGTTTGAACTCACCGAAATCCAGGAACCGCGATGAGCCGCCATCGGATCTGATTGGAGCTTCCAGGACATTGGCCTGCCCAATGAAGTCGGCGACGAAGCGCGTCGCGGGGCGGTGATAGATGTCGGAAACGCCGCCGATCTGCTCGATTTTTCCCTTGTTCACGACGGCGATTCGGTCCGACATCACCAGTGCCTCTTCCTGATCGTGCGTGACGAACAGGAAGGTAATCCCCAGGCGCGATTGCAGGCGTTTGAGCTCGATCTGCATGGCGTGGCGCAGCTTGGCATCGAGGGCCGCCAGCGGCTCATCCAGCAGCAGCACGCGCGGCTCACACACCAGCGCCCGAGCCAGCGCCACCCGCTGCTTCTGGCCGCCGGAAAGCTGGTGCGGCATGCGCGATTCCATGCCGGCCAGCGAAACCATCTCCACCGCGCGCTGCACGCGCGATTGCTGATCGGCCGCGCCCATGCGCTTCATCTTCAATCCAAAGGCGATGTTCTGCGCGACGCTCAGATGCGGAAAGAGCGCGTAGCTCTGGAAGACCTGATTCACGTCACGTCGATACGGCGGCAGATGCGTGACATCATTCCCAGCCAGCATGACGACGCCCTCGGTGGGAATCTCAAATCCTGAGATCATGCGGAGCATCGTGGTCTTGCCGCATCCGGACGGGCCCAGGAGCGTGAGGAATTCGCCGGCGCGAATATGCAGATCGACATTCTCGACGGCGGCAAAGTTCCCAAACCGCTTGCTGACCGAGCGAAGCTCGACCATGTTTTCCATCAAGTCATCTCCTTCTGTCATTACATTAGTGGTCGCGCGGCCGCGCTCTTTCGGTTGGTTATGAGATAGATCACGACGAACAGCGCGAGCAGGGCCATGCCCAGGGCGGAGCCGAAGGGCAGGTCGCCGGCTTGTTCGAATTGTTCCTGAATTTCGTCGCCGATCAGGCGGATGTGGCCGCCGCTCATGATTCTGGTGACGGCGAACATCGCGATCGCCGGGACAAAAGTCATCAGAATTCCCGCGGAAATGCCGGGCCACGTCAGCGGTAGCGTCACACGAAAGAATGTGCGCACCGGGCCCGCGCCAAGATCGGAAGCCGCTTCCAGGAGCGTGCGATCGAGCTTTTCGACGCTGCCGTAAATCGGCAGGATCATGAACGGCAGGTACATGTAAACCAGCGCGATCATCACCGCCGCCGGCGTGTAGAGCAGCTCGATCGGCTGCTTGATGATATTGGGGATGATGTGCAGAGCTTCGAGCATGCTGTTGAGCAAGCCGTCCTTGTCGAGGATCGTGAACCAGGCGTAGGTGCGAATCAGGAAGCTGGTCATGAAGGGAATCATGACGAGCATGAGCAGGTTCCCGCGCCATTTTTCGTCGCAGCGGCCGATGAAATAGGCGACCGGATAGCCGATCAGCGCGCACAAAATCGTCGTCGCGCCGGCGTATTCGATCGAACGGATGAAAACGTGAATGTATGGCCGCTGGTAGAAGCGCAGATGCTCGCCTTGAAATATCCTTGCGAAGTTTTGCAGCGTGAAGCGGTAGTCGATCTCGCCCATGCCGGCGTTTTCAAAAAAACTGCAGATGAGAAGGATCAATGTCGGCGCGATAACGAACAGCGCCAACCAGCCGACCAGTGGCGAGAGCAATGCCCATCCCCGCCAGCCGGGGCGGCGAAGGGATGAAGTTGATTGTGTTGCTGCTTGTGTGTTCATCTGTGAGGGGCTCTTCTGGCTGCCATCGGCAGTCATTGAATCGTGTCATATCTCGCGACGAGGCGGCTGCGGATCCTCAAGCACTAGGAGTGCGCGGTGTTGCTGCTCCCTCTCCCCTGTACTCAGGGGAGAGGGTTGGGGTGAGGGGACAGACTGCGGATCTGCGAAGGGCGCCATTTCGCCGAACGCTGTCCCCTCACCCTGCCCTCTCCCCTGGGTACAGGGGAGAGGGTTCTGAAAGTATGCCCTCTCTTTTGGGAACATTTCCAGATCGGATCCTCCGAAGCATACGAATTCTCTGGAATAAAACGGTTCATCAAATCATTTCCGCAGCTCGCTCATCAGCGCTGATATATCGCTGCTGGCCTTTCCGATATCGCGGAACAACTCGAGCTTTTCCGCATTCGGCGGGTAGCTGGCGCCGTTGTCCAATTGCGATTTGCTCAGCACCTTTCGCGCGGCGGCGTTGGGATTCGTATACGGAAACTTATCGGAGATAAGTTTGCTCACTTCGGGACGCAGGATGTAGCTGATGAACTTCTCGGCCGCCTCCTTGTTCTTCGCGTCCTTGGGGATGCAGAGGCTATCGACGAAGCGATGCGCGCCGTCGGCCGGCAGAACATATTTGAATTTCTTGTCCTGCTCGATCAGCTTGGCAGCGTCGCCGCAGTAGACGATGCCTAGATCGACGTCGCCGCGCAGCAGTGCGCCTTGAGGGTTGGTGCCTTCGTAGATCTTCACGCGCGGCAGCCATTCCGCGATCAGCGGCTTCACCTTCGCCAGATTTTCCGGAGTGACATCGTTGATCGGAATTCCCTTTGCCGCCATTGCCCAGGAGACGATCTCCCGGTTGTCATCGATGACGATGATCCGCTGGTTGTACTTGGCACTGAAGACATCCTGATAAGTGTTGACGGGGTCTTTGACCTTGTCGGTGTTGATGACGATGCCGACGGTGCCGGCCATGTAGGGGACGGAATATTTCAACCCCGGATCGCTGCTGAGCTGGCGAAACTCTGGGAGAAGATTCGACAGATTGGGAATGTGGCTGGCATCGATCGGTGCGAGCATGCCGCGCTTGATCAGGTGCTCGACCATGTACTCGGAGGGTTGAATCAGGTCATATGCGCCGGGGCTGCCTTGCAGCTTGGTGAGCATCGCCTCGTTGGTGTCAAACAATTCCTTGGTGACGGGGATCGACGTTTCTTTGGTGAAGCCGTCGATGACTTCCTGCGGCACGTATTCGGAGACGATGAACAGCCGCAGGGTTGGAGTGGAGGCGGTCTTGTTGCAACTGGCCAGCAGCGCGATACTCAGGACCAACATCAGCGAAAATAGTTGCTTCATCTTGATTTTCCCTCTGTGCAAATGGACTGACTACGAGCGTTTGGCACGCCGCCCGATGGCGTCGGAAAGCAGGACGAGAATCGCCGTCGCGACGACGAACAGTGTGGAGACTGCATTGAGCGTCGGCTTCATGCCCGCCTTGACGCTCGCGTAAATGCGAACCGGCAGTGTCGTCGAGCCGGCGTCGTAGGTGAAGTAAGTCACCATGAATTCGTCGAGCGAAAGCGTAAACGCCAGCATCGCGCCGGCGATGATCCCCGGTAGCAGATAAGGCACGATTATGCGGAAAAAAGCCTGCCGCGGCGTCGCGCCCAGATCCATCGCGGCTTCTTCCAGTGAAGGATCGAGGCCCACCAGCCGCGCCTGCACCGCCGCCATCACGAATGGGAAGCAGAAGGTGACGTGCGCGATGATGACGGTGAGATACCCGCGCTGTAGTCCGATCGCGCGGAAGAGCAGCATCAGGCTCACGCCCATGATGATCTCGGGGATGATCATCGGCAGCAGCACGAGAACCTGAATCCCGCCCGGTGCCGGAAAGCGGAAGCGATGGAGCATCCACGCGGCGGAAGTGCCCAATGCGACCGACGCGGACATGGTCGCGGCAGCGATAATCAAGCTGTTTTTCACCGCCTGCACGAGATCTTCGTCAAGCCACATCAGGCGATACCAGCGCAGTGTGAAGCCGTGCCAGGCGGCACTGACATCAAGGCTGCGCTGCGAGTTGTTGAACGAGTAGACGACGAGCAAAACGATCGGGAGGTAGAGAAAGACCAGAACCGCGATCGTCCAGGCGGGCAAAAAGAGGCGGGCGAGCTTGTTCCCTGAAGGCAGTGGGCGGGCCATCTCTTGCTTTGTCATCCTCCAAAAAAATTTGTGAGGCGAGAATTTATCATTTGTGAGGGGCGCTGCAAGAGAATTCTGAAAAAGTTGTTGGTTGTGAGTTGTGGGTTGTTGGTTGTTAAGCGCTCGCCGCGCTCGGAGTGTACTGCTACTCCTCGCGCAAGGTACAACCAACTACCAACAACCCACAACCATCCACCACTAAAACGTCGCTTCAAACGCATGCGGCGTATGGCGGATTTGCGGGTCGCGGCCGTCGGGCCAGACGATTGCCACCACATCAAATCGCGCGGGCGGCTGCGGGATGCCGTAGCGGCTGAGATATGTTTTGGCGGCTTTGGTGAGCTGCTGGCGCTTTTCCGGGTTTACCTGATCTTCGGGAGTCGGCTCATCCTGCACGCGGGTTTTCACCTCGACGAAGACGAGCGTCGCTCCGTCGCGGGCGACGATGTCGATCTCTCCCACCGGGCAGCGGAAGTTGCGGACGATGATCTTGTAGCCGAGGTTTCGCAGGTGGCGGGCGGCGAGGTTCTCGCCGCGATCGCCCAGCGCGTCGCGCGGCGGGGCCGCGGGTTTGAACAACGACTGCAGCCAACGAACCATGCGCCGAAGATAGCGTGGAGCCCGATAGCGTTCAACGTGGAGTGCCGTGCCGTTCAACGGACACGCCGCGAAACTCATTGTTTCGCGGCGTGCTTGATTAATCAGATTGATCGAGCGAAGAGCCAACTCAAGTCGCCGAGGCGGCGAGCTCTGGCGTCTGCGGCTTGGATTCCTTGGCCGCTGCCGGCGTGTGCTTTTCCTTGCGCTGTTCGGAAAGGCGGACCGCCTTGCCGACGCGATCGCGCAGGTAGTAGAGCTTGGCCCGGCGAACGCGAGCGCCGCGCTTCACGTTCACCTTCGCGATGAACGGCGAATGCAGCGGGTAAATGCGCTCGACGCCTTCATTGTTCACGATGCGGCGGACGGTAAACGTCTCGTTGATTCCGCGGCCCTTGCGCATGATGACGGTGCCGGAAAACACCTGGATGCGTTCCTTGTCGCCTTCAATGATGCGCGTGTGCACATCGACGGTGTCGCCGACGTTGAACTGCGGAACGTCCTTCTTGAGATGAGGGGCCTCAACGGCTTCCATAATTGCGTTGGTCATGAGTGGTCTCTTTCGATGAGTAGTCGGAGGGAATAAGTAGTCAGAGGAAATGAGTAGTCAGTAGTCAGAAAAGACGAAGCAATCGGCTCCTGCCATCTTATTCTTTCTGACTACTTATTCCCTCTGACTACTCATTCGCTTTTCTCAAATATTCCTGCCAAAGGTCCGGACGGCATTCACGGGTTTTGCTTTTGCGTTGTTCCAGCCGCCAGGCTGCGATGCTTTGATGATTGCCACTTAGCAAAACCTCGGGAACGCTCATTCCGCGAAACTCGCGCGGGCGGGTGTACTGGGGAAATTCCAGCAATCCGTCCGCGAAGCTTTCATCCGCCGCTCCGTCCTCGGCGCCCAGTGCGCCGGGCAGCAGCCGGACAACCGCATCGATCACGATCATGGCGGCCAGCTCGCCGCCGCTCAGGACAAAATCGCCGATGCTCAGTTCCATCGGCGAAAGGCCTTCGATGATGCGTTGATCGAAGCCTTCGTAATGACCGGCGATGAGCAGCAGCCGATCCTTTTTCGCCAGCTCTTCAGCCAGCGGTTGCTCAAACTTGCGGCCCTGCGGCGAGAGCAGGATTCGCGTCGCCGGCCGCTCATCCAGCCGCTCAACCGCCTCGACGGCGTCGAACATGGGCTGGCACATCATGACCATTCCCGGCCCACCGCCGAAGGGGCGGTCATCGACGGATTTATGCTGATCCGTCGCAAAGTCGCGCAGGTTGGTCAGATGATAGCTGACCAGACCTTTCTGGGCCGCACGCTTGGGAATGCTGGTGCCGACAAACGGCCCAAACAATTCCGGGAAGAGCGTGATGATGTCGATTCGGAGCATAAGTAGTCAGAAGGCATAAGTAGTCAGAAGTCAGAAGGCAGTAGTCAGACGGAATACTGCATTTTTTTCTGACTACTGCCTACTGACTTCTGCCTACTCATTCGCAATCAAGTCGCAGACGCCGCTGGCGGGGTCGCGATGAACGAAGCGCGAAGCCGCGAGCGGCGTCAAGCGGATTTACTTTTTACTACTCGGCTTTCTTCTCGCCTTCGGCTGCCGGCGCTGCGGCAGTTGCAGCGGGTGCTGCGCCCGCGGCTGCCGGGGCGGCGGCGGCCACCTTGGGCTTGCCGGGCCTGGGGAGCCGCAGCTGTTTGTGCGTAACGCCGCTGCGCTTCAGCAGCGAGGAAACCGTCTCAGAGGGGACGGCGCCTTTGTCGAGCCAATCCTTGCAGCGGTCGAGCTTGGCGACGAACTGCTTGGTCTGCTCCTTCTCGCGCGGGTTGTAATAACCCAGCTCCTCGATCACGCGTCCATCGCGCGGGGAGCGCGAGTCAATCGCGCTCAGACGATAAAACGCCGCGTTCGTCCGACCCATCCGCTTCAACCGTAACTTCACAGCCATCGAAGAATCTCCGTGTGCCTCTCGCAATGAGACGAATCGGGGAGTATACCGCGATAGCGAGTTCTGACAAGGGGTGATGACAAGCCCGGAACGATCGTTTTCGCCGGGCTGCCCGCTGCATTGGGGCGCTTTGGGACAAAACGGGGCGCTTTTTACAATGCGCCACTGGTGCGATTGTGACGTAAGCTCTTATTGATTAATGCCTTGTGGTGTTGACGGGACGGCCAGCGCGAGCTACCCTGTCCCATGTCATTTGTCAATTCATTTTACAAAAAGACGCTATCGGTTGATCGCTTATCAATTGCCTCTACTACAGGTAGATCCGATGGCCACGAGCATTTCGGCCAGACGTGTCATTGGGCCTCGCGAAGGTATTCCTCCACGAAGAATCTTGAATCAAGAATCGGAATCTTCTGATACATCTTCAAATCCAGAAGATGATGATCGCCGGACACGATAATGTCCGCACCGGCCTTTAACGCACACGCAATGACCATGTCGTCGTCAGGATCGGCAACGACGACGGGCTCAATCTGTTCTGGAAGCACGATGGCAGCCAACGCAGCGAAGCCCAAGAGCAGTTCTGTCGGGTCAGTCTGTAAGTCCACGAAGCGCCGGGCAAACCGCGGACGCGCCAACACTTCTGCTAGTTCCGCGTGCAGCGCGGGCGACGTGAACAGCTCCAACTGCTCGGCTCGGGCGGCTTCCAGAATCTGGCGAGGCGGCCCTCCCCACAAAAGTCCCGACACGGTCACGTTGGTATCAAGGACGATTCGCATCGGTTCTACGCCGCTCGCGGCGAACTGCATCGATCTCGGCGTTGATCTCCTCAGCGGTCAGAGGCGTGGCGGCGCTCGCGGAACGATCGAAGATGTCCCCCAGGCGATCCGAATTCTCCCGCCGGAGCTTCTCGCGCAGGAGACCTTCAATTGCTTGCGGCGAGAGCAATCCTCTGCGCTCCGCCTCGCGGGCCAAATCATCGGGAAGGGTAAGTTGAAGGTTCAACGACGTCATTGCGCATCCATTATACGCCTATAGCCATCAGTGAGAAAGCCGAGCCGAAACCGCACAGAGCCAGCACCGCGCACAGTCCCCGCCTTACTCCGCAAACAGCCGCGGGGCGAATTTGTTCAGATAGTTCCGCCAGTTGATCCAGGTGTGAGCGCCCGTGCTCTCTTCGAACTCGGCGTTGAAGCCGTGCTTTTTGAGGACATCGACTGTTGCCTTGGATGTCGTGATGAGGCCGTCGTTGGAGCCGGTGCTGAACCAGAGGACTTTGAGGCCGGGCTTGAGGCTGGCATCGTCCAGGTCCTTTGCATGCTGCGTTTCCCAGTTGCCGGCTGCGCCGCCGAAGACGCCGGAGCTGAAGACGCCGATGTAGCTGAATTGATCAAGGTGGGAGAAGGCGATGGTGAGCGTCTGTCCGCCGCCCATGGAAAGGCCGGCGATGGCGCGATGCGCGCGATCATTGATCGTGCGATAGTTCTTCTCGACGTACGGCTTGATGTCGTTGACGAAGTCTTCGGTGAACTCATCGCGCTGTGCCGCTCCTCCCGCGCCGCCGCGCCCGCGCCCACCGCCGCCGAACCCGGCGGAAGTCGTGTGGCCGGCGGGCATGACGATTATCATCGGCTTGGCCTTCTTCTGGGCGATCAGGTTATCGACAATGAAATTCGCGCGGCCGACGCTGGTCCACGAATCATCTGAATCGCTGGCGCCGTGAAGCAGATAGAAGACCGGATACTTGTCCTGATTGGCTTCATATCCCGGCGGCGTGTAGATGTGCATGCGGCGGGTGCGGCCCAGCGCTGTCGAGTGGTAATAGATCTCCGCCACCGCGCCGTGCGGCACATCGTTGGTATCCATGAACGGTGAGCCGGGAACATTCACCACGCTCCAGACATTGTTCTGCGATTCGCTGACGGCCGGGCTGCGCGGATCGATCGTGGTGACGCCATTCACATTGAAGTTATAGCGATAGGAGCCGGGATCGACGGGGCCGACGGTAATTTCCCAGACGCCGTTCTCGCCCTTGGTCATCTGTCCGGCCTGGCCGCCCAGGTTCGGCATATCGCCGCCGGTGACGCGAACGGACTGTGCTTGCGGAGCAAGAATTCGGAATGTGACGTGCCGATCTTCCGAAACCTGCGGCGAGATCACGACCGGTCCCTGCGGCCCGCGTCCGCGCCCGCCGCGCCCGGGTTGCGTGGTCGGCTGCGTCGCCGGCTGTTGGGCAAAAGCGTTCGGCAAAATCAAAGCGATCGCCATGACGGCGAAAATCGACCTCATTGAGCGTGTGTGTGTCATCTGCCTTCTCCTGCAATGTGGTGTGATGAGCTACCGCGAGTTCATTCCGACGCGTGCTCCTAGACTTTAGTTCAGGTACGAATATTACCGATAGCGCGGCCCGATCGTTGTGGGGCCATCGGCGTTGGGTCATTCTCGGTGCCACAGGTCGGCGTACTCGCAGACCTGTGTCTGTTGGCGAGGCGAAGACAAGGTCTGCTCCGAAAATGCGGCGGGCGGTGCCCGCCCTACGCCGCATTTCCCGTAGGGCGGGCACTGCCCGCCGTCTTCGTGCTGGCCGTTTCGACGGCTGACGATCTTTGGCCCAGCGCCGCGAGTCACTTCTACTCCGTGAAAATGTGCTGGACGAAATAATACAAATTATTGCTCATTTCGGCGGTATCGTGGGCGTTGCCATCCAGGCGCCAGACGTGGGCGACGCCTTTTTCCTGGAGGTAGTTGTGAACGCCCTGGTTGATGCGCATCAGGCCATCCTTGCTGCCCACCGCCAGCCACAGGAGGTTCAGCTTCTTGACCACCGCCGGATCGGGAATGAGCTGGGCCGCGGGTTTGGTATTCGGGGCGGCGGCGATGGCGCCGATCCAGGCGAAGGTATCGACGTGAGAGAGGCCGATGTTCAAGGTCTGGCCGCCGCCCATCGACATGCCCGCCAGCGCGCGATGACTGCGATCCGCGAGCACGGGATAATGTGACTCGACGTAGGGGATGACATCGTTAAGCAAGTCGTTCTCGAACGGCATCCCGTAGCCGGCCTGCGCGCGGCCTCCGCCGCCGGGGTTGTCCACCGTGGCGGTGGCATCGCCGCTGGGGAAGATGATGATCAGCGGTTTGATTTTGCCGTCGGCGAGCAGGTTATCGACGATTTGCGGAGCCCGCGCCCGTTGTGTCCATTCGGTGCTGGTATTCCCCAGGCCGTGCAGCAGATAAAGCACGGGGTACTTGCGGTCGGCGCTGAATCCGGGGGGCGTGTAAACGCGCATCTGTCGGCGCGTCCCGAGCGATTTGGAATCGTAGTCGACGACCTTCACCTCGCCGTGCGGGATCGCGTCGCGCGCGGCGTTGAATCCAGCAGGTGCGTCGGGAAACGCGACCATGCCATTCGGATCGGCGGGTTGGGTTGCCGCTGGTTTGGCCGGATCGTCGGCCGTTGCGGCGGCGCTAGAATGCATCAGCAAAGAGACCATCGCGAGTGCCCCGGCGACAGCACCCCGCTTCAGGAAATCACGACGGCCGGATCGATTGATGCGGTTGGACATCGCTGCTCCTTCGTGATGCATGATGTTCACCTATTGGGGATAGAATATTTTATTAAAAAACTCTTCCATCTTGGCGGCATAAGGCACGCCGAATCGCATGAAGGTGGCTTTGGTTCGTGCATCGGGCTTCCAATCGAAAAAGGCATGACTAGCGCCTTGCACTTGCACATATTCCACAGTCTGACCCTTGGCTTTTAATGCGTCGGTGTAAGCCTGAACCTGTTCATTGCTGATCAGCGGGTCAGTTGTTCCGCGAGTGAGGAACTGCGGCACGGCTCTTTCTTTGACATCGGGAATATTGTCCATCGGCGCAATCGCTTTGAGCGCTTCGGGGCTGTCGGCGGCGAAGCGTCGAAGCGTCTGCCCAGCGAAAACTCCATAACTGGGCGCGGCGGCTCGAATCGCCTTTGTCAGTTCATCGCGCGCCTGCTGGACCGTTTTGCCCTTGGGCATGTAGGTGGGCTTGTATTGGTAGACGCCTTCTTTTGCGCCGAAGCCGCCGTCGCCGATCATGGTTGTCATGTTGATGATGGCGGCGGACAGATGCCCGCCCGCGCTGTCGCCGGTGACGGCAAGGCGTGTCGGGTCCGCGCCGTATTCGGCGGCGTGTTCCTGAATATGCAAAATCGCGCCGTAGCAATCTTCGATAAGGTCAACCATTTTATTCGGCTTCGCGTCGCCGTCGCCGGTGCCGATCCAGCGATAATCGATGCTGATCGCGACATACTTGCCGTCTTTTGCGAGCTGGCGAGCGAGGCCGCGCATGACATCTTCGCAGTTTGATGTCCATCCGCCGCCGTGAATGATGACGATGCAAGGCAGATTTTTCGCGCCCTTGGGGGAGAAGACATCGTACTTCAGTTCTTTCGCGCCGGGCTTTGCGTAGACGACATTATTGATGACATTGAGATTCTCGACGGCGGATTTTTCAACGAACGACGCGCCGAGGGTTACGTTCCTGTTCACCGTGACTTTGATTTCCGGCGTTGGAAATTCGTTGTTGAAGCCGCGGCTGGCGGAGTAATAGGAACTGTCAAGAACATAGCCGTCGGCGGGAGTGGCCGTCAGCGTGAGAACAGTTCCGGCTGCAACTTTGCCCTCCGCCGGCAGTTTGGGCGTGATCTTCACGCTGCCGTTGGTTGGCGGTTGAACGGTCACCGTGAATTTCCCATCCTGTGGTGCAGCGGCTGGACGTGCGTCCTGAGCCCATACCGTGGCCGACCCGAACACGATCGCGCCCACCGCGATCGCCCGACTCCATCGCCCGACAATTCCGAATTTCATAATGTTGCTCCTTGCTGAATGTCCTGCTCTGCTGAAATTCCATTCATCTGTTCATTGGGTGCCATGTCCCACGCTTGCGTGGGCATGTCGTGGAATCGCGAACGGCTCTACCCGCTGATGACAGACATGCCCACGCAAGCGTGGGACATGGCACCCGTAAGACCACGTGAACGACACGGGAATTGGATCAGTCATCTTCCTTAGCGCACGCGGAAACCGCTTGACGTTCGAACCGCGTGTGCTGAAGCACACCTTACGAATTCCCGGCATTCTCAGATCTCCGCGGAAGACGCTCATCCTACTTAAAGTCCGGGTGATCCGCGCTGCCGCCGGCCTCGAGGAATGCGATCAGATCGAGAATCTCGTCCTTGTCCAGGATGTTGACCAAGCCTTCGGGCATCGGCGAGAGCTTGGAGAGGGCGCGGGCGTTGATGTCGGCTTTTTTGATCGTCACCTTGTCCGGCTTCAGAGGGTTGGGTTGAAGCACGAGGTTTTCTTCGGTTTCCTCGACGATGTGGCCTTCGACGGTGTTGCCGTCCTTCGTGCGGACGATCGTGTTGGCGAACTGCTCGGAAATCACTTTGGACGGCTCGAGGATCGATTCGAGAATATCTCGGCGATGAAATCGTGAGGCGACGGCGGTGAGATCAGGCCCGACGCCGCCAGCCGCGGCGGTGTCGGCCATCTTGTGGCAGGCCGCGCATTGTGCGGCATCAAACGCGGCCCGCCCGCGCGCGAAGTTGCGGCCCTTGCTGACGTCTGCCAGCGATGGGAGCAGATCATCCATCTTCCATTCCTTGACGAACCGGCGCGGCGGCGCCGGGGGCGCGACGGCCGCCGCGGGCGTGCCGCCGTTTGCTCCGCCGCGCGCGGCAGCGGCGCCGACTGCTCCGCCGCCTCCGCGTCCGCCGCGACCGGCGGGAACGTAGGCGCTGAGGATCGCGGCCAACTCAGGGTCCTGCTTTTCGGCGTCGGTGAGCGTGGCCAGCGCGTCACCGCGAATGTTGTTCACAAAAAGACTGAATTCGTTTCCATTGTTGTAGCGCGTACCGGCTTCATCGAACCAGCGAAGCAACGCTTCGGGATGCCGCGCGTCGCGGTGGTCGGCATTAAACCAGGAGAAGTACGCGCGGCGAAGCTCGGGCGTCCAGCCCGTCTTGATCTGTCGAAGATAAAGCAGACAGGCGATTTGCTGCTCGATCAGTCGCGCGGTTTGCGTCAGCCGTACCGTTCGGGCGACGGCCTCCGGAGCATCCATCGCAAGAAGCACCTGCGACAGCTCATTGTTCAGCTCCGCTGAATAGCTGGGAAACAGGGGATCGAGATCGGCGA
This sequence comes from Humisphaera sp., assembly GCA_036276235.1. Lineage (GTDB taxonomy): Bacteria > Planctomycetota > Phycisphaerae > Tepidisphaerales > Tepidisphaeraceae > JANWHF01. The sequence continues at coordinate 26,742 of DATBDZ010000292.1, forward strand.
TGATCGCGCTGGCGGCGTCGCCTTGCGGCTTGCCGAGCCGGCTGATCGCCACTTCCAGCGTTCGCAGTTTTTGAAGCTGAAGATCTTCGCTCAATCCGGCGGTCGGGATTTTGGCAAGGGCGGCGAAGACTTCATCGGCGGATTCCTTCCCGCCGCAGCGGGCCAGCGCGAGCAGCGCTTCGATGCGCGTTTGCGGATCGCTGCTTTCAGCGAGCGCTCGAGATTTCCACTGATCCACCGGCTGCGCCTCAATCGCGATCCGCGCGGCGAAGCGAATGAAGCGATCGTCGCTGGCCAGGTGCGGCCAGGCGAAATCGACCGCCGCCACGTCGGCATGATCGTGCCAGGATTCGAGCTTGTGACGAAGGTCGCGCTCCGGAGCGCCCTGCACATCGTGCAAATCGGCCGGGGCGGTCGATTCCGAGCCGGTGTAACTGACGCGGAAAAGATATCCCTGCGTGTTGCGCCCGCCGCAGGTGAAATAGAAGCCGCCGTCATCGCCGACCACCATGTCGGTGAGATTCAGCGGGACTTTCCCGCTCTGGCTGTGCAATGATTTTGGCGCGACGAAGTTTTCGTAAGTCGCTTCATACGAACTGCCGTGCGGATGCAAATGGACGGCAAAGAGCCGGCCGTAGGCCCAGTCCATCGCGTACATCGCCGTCTGATATTTCGCGGGGAACTTGGTGCCGTAACCGAACATGACTCCGGTCGGGCTGCCGAGACCCAGATTCTGAATCGGCGGCAGCGTGTCTTCGTAGTAGGTTGGAAATTTTCCGCTGCCGCCGCGATACCCATAATCGCCGCCGCTGACGGCATGGTAGAAGCGCGTCGGGCGATACCAGGGGAGGCCCCAATCCCATTCCATGTCGCTGTCGAAGGCGAGAACCTCGCCGTCGGCATTGAAAGCAAAGTCATAGGTGTTGCGCTGGCCGGAGGCAAAGGTTTCGTCATTTTTGCCGTCGAGGTCCATGCGCTCGATCGCGCCGCCCGGCGGGAGTTCGCCGGCCATGAAGCCGCCTTCACGGCGGGGAATGGCTCGGTCGTCGGCGAAGTTGCGCATCGGGGAATTGGGCGAGGCATCGGACGGATGCGGCACCTGATTACCGTGCACGACGTAGAGATGCTGTTTGTCGGGAGCCAGCGCGATGGCGTGAGCGCCATGCTCGCCGGACCCGCGCGGCCATGTGCGCAGGCGCTCGACGGAGCTGAAGCTTCCGTCGCCGGCGGGGTCGCGAAGTCGGTAGAGGCCATAAGTCCCGCGTGGCCCGCCCAAGCCAGCGCCGGCGCCTCCGCCCGCTCGACCGCGCCCCGCGCGCGCCGGCTGCGTCGCCGGGCCACCGTTGGCCGGGCCGCGTGCGTCGGCGGGTTGAGTCGCAGGATTTGCCGCGCCGGCTTGGCCGCCCCGGGCATTACCGCCGCGACCTTGCCCGCCGTACGGGCCGGCGGGGTCGCCAGGCAACGTCGCCGAGCCGTCCACGTAAAGCGCGTCATTCACCCAGAGGATTCCCATCACTTCCGAAACAGGAAGCTTGAGCTCTTCCTGCTTGACGACCTTGCCATCCTGCAGCGTGAGGCGGGTCATCGGCTGGCCGGCCTGTCCGCCCAAAAGCAGGCGGCCCTTGTCATCCTTGTTCATCGAAATCCAGGAGCCCTGCCGCTGTGGGTCGGCCCGGAGCACGAGCTCCAGTTTGAAGCCGTTGAGCGTTTGGATGACATCGGCCGGATTCTCGGGCAACGCTTGCCCGGCCCCGCGCCGGCCCTGCGCGCGGGCCGGAAGTGAGAACGCAAAAATCGAAGCAATGACGGCAAGGCAGCAGAGCAATCGTCGTGCGGTTGCCATTCGGATTCTCTCCTATAAGTGGCACGGGCGTCTCGCCCGTGATCCGAAGAAAACACGGGCGAGACGCCCGTGCCACTTTTGTGCTGAGCCCCCTCGCAATCGCCGCGCATTCGGCGCGTCATGTTACTTCTTATCCGGCAGCATCTTGATCTTGATATCTTTGAACTGAATCTCCATCTGCGCGCCGGCGTGCTGCTGGAGGGCGATAATGCCGCTCGTCAGTGCCCGGGGGTCTTCGTCAATCATCTCGCAGGTGACATGACCGTTAATCTTCACAGTAATGTGAGATCCGTCGGCGATGACGATCATGTCGTTAAACTCCCCGCGCACGGGGTTGATGGCGGCAGTCAGTGTCTGGGCATTTTCCGCCAGCGGAGTTGCCTTGCCGATGCTGCCATCGGCGGGGTAATGGACGGTAAAACCGCGCGGGGCCATGAGCAGGTGCTGCACATCTTTTTGCCGCCGGCCGGCTTTGCTCGACTCATCGTAAATGCCGCCGGTGTACTGGTTGGCGGGGTCCATGTCGGCCTGGTATCCGCCGATATGCTTTGTGTCGGGCTTTTCCATGACGCTGCGGAATTGAACGCCGGAATTGCCGCTGTGGGAGAGGAATTTGAATTTTAAGCGTAGCTCGAAGTTGGCGTATTTCTCGGGATGCTGTTGTGAATCGATCCAGATCAGGTCGGACTGGATGTTTCCGCCCTGCTCTCCGGTTTCGACGCAGTCGAGCGCTCCATCTTTAACAGACCAGAACTTGGGAAGGGCATCCCAGCCGGTGAGGTCCGTGCCGTTGAACATTGAGCTGAAGCCGTCCGCGTCGGGCTTGGGCAATTCCATTGCTTTTCCGAGGCCGGGCGAATCAGTGGGGCGCGTGAAGACCATGTCGGGGTCTTCATTCCCTCGACCTCGGCCTCTGCCGCGCGGCGCGCCTTGACCGGGGGCGCCCTGCCCACCAGCAGCAGGCGCACCGGCGCCTCCGGCGGGATTAGTCCCACCCGGAGTGGGCTGGTTTTGAGCCAATGAAAGTGCGCCTGCAAATCCAAGCGCCAACAACGCCGCCACCGAAGCCAGTTTAGGCATGGCCGTCGTCCTCCTAAAAACTACCCCGCACGAAATGGAATGCCGTATGACTCGCAACCGGCTCTTGAAGCCGGATGAGATTCAACCGAGTCGGCATTTCAGCACAAGTTTGTCCGCCTGCAAAGTCCCTGTGAGAGCAGAAGCGAAAATTAGCCGGCAAAAGGGACGCAATTTCCGGTTTTAACTCTGGGTGGCACAGGTCGGTGTACTCGCAGACCTGTGCTGCTCGTCGGATCACGTCATGCGTTTGCTCCGAACATGCGGCGGGCACTGCCCGCCCTACGGGCGAATACAGCGCGTAGGGCGGGCACTGCCCGCCGTCTTCGTGCATTGCATGTATGGCGCAGCCGCGCGACGACTTAGAGTACCGCGACGCGTCGCATTTGTGGCACCCATCGCCAACTTAAACTGACCCACGACCGCTTCAACTGAGGGCGTTAATCAGGCGCTGCGCGGCGGCGATGAGCGCGTTGGCCGTGGCGGCGCTTAATGATTTACCTTTCTGCGCGTTCACATGGTTTATGAACGCCGACAGTTGGTTAATCGCGGGACCGGTCTTGCCGCGGTTTAATGAATCGAGGGCGGCCTGGATTTGGCTCGCGAAAGAACTGCTGTCGTTGGGCGGAATACTCGCGGCGTTCACCTGAGCGAGAAGATTGCTCGCCGCCTGGCTGGGGCTAATGACGGTGAGCGTTCCGCTGACAAATTTGATCGCGTAGTTGCTGGAAGTCAGGCCGCCGGGGGTGATCGCGTAAAGGCCGGCAGGGCTGCTACTCGTGGCCGGCGTGCTGAAGGTCAGCGCGCCGCCCAGCACTGCGGGCCCCTGGCCGGGGACGAAGCCGCTGTAGCCGACGCTGAATGCGGGATTGGCTTCGCCGGCAATCTTGGTCTGGTTGTTGGCGGTGATGGTCAGCGGCGCCGGCGAAATGGTGAACACAACCGGCGCGCTATTCGCATCGGCGAAAAGAGTGGCGTCTGTGGTGCTGAAGTGGGCGACGACGGTGTAGGTGCCGGCGTTTGTGGGGGCGGTCGCCGAGCCGGTTCCGGCCGGGAGCGAGCCGATGTAATAGGTGAAGCTCAATGAGGGTGAGCCGAGCGTGGCGAGTGTCGTGCTGCCTGCCTTGGCTGTCGCCGCGGTCACGCCCTGCGGCGTGCCGTTATAGATGCCGCCGTTATCGGTGACGCTGACTGCGGGCGCTACCGCGCCCAGCGGCGCAAGCGTGATGCCGGTCGGCGCGGGGCCACCATTCGTATTTAACAACTGGTTCCAGGACTTGGTGAAGTCCGCCGTCCTCTCGGTGATGGCGCCGAAGGCCATTTGCAATGTCTCGGTTGGCACCAGGGTGCCGTTGCTCAGGATTCCATCAGAAGACAGAACAACAGGGCCCAAAACCCACTCAGCAACCGGCTGTCCCGCCGCGTTTCGCTGAGTCAGCACGACGGTGTCGTATCGGGTGCCGTTGACGAGCGCTTTAAAAAGTTGCGGCGACGCATCGTTCAGCGGCAGTGCAACAATGAGATCATTGAGCTTGGCTTTTCCCGCGCCCGATCCGCCGGACTGCGAGCCGATGCTCGCCGAATTCTCGAAGCTGAATTGATAAGAGTTTAACCCCAGTATCACATCCGGCAGGCTCGAGTCCGAAGGATGAAGATCCAACGTGATGGCCGGCGGGGCCACAGTCGGCAGCGGCGAGAGCGGATCGGTGGACGGCAATGGGTCAACCCTGGTGTTGGTGGTCTGGTCCCAGGATGCAGTGTGGCCAGCGGTGGATTCAGTCACCGAAGCGAAAGCCAATCCGAGCGTCTCGGTCGGCACGGCGGCTGGATCGAGCGCATTGGAGTTCAGCAAATCCGAACTGACGACGACGGTTCCCAAAACCCATTGGGCGATGGCGTTACCCGCGGCATCCCGCTGCGTGAGGGTCGCGGTTTTAAAATGGCTGCCAGCGGCCGCGGCACTCAGCAGCGGCGACGACTCCGCGCTCAAGGCGGCTGCCACCGCGAGTTCATCGAATTTGGCCTTCCCCGCTCCCTGTCCACCCGTCACATCGAGGCTGCCGGTGTTCTGGAAACCGAATCGGTAATTGTCCAACGCGATCGTGATCGTGTTCGCAAAGCTCTCGCCCGTTGGGCCCGAATCCGGCGGCTGCAACTCCAAAGTCAAGCCGGTCGCGGGCGCAGGAGGCAGCGGCACCAGCCCATTGCCTGGCGGCACTTCGCTCTGGTCGGAGAGCACCTGGCTCAGCGAGCCGAACGCCATGTGCAATTGTTCAACTGGAGCGGCGGACGGCAGCAGCGCGTCGGAGTTCACCACATCAGAAGTTACGAAGACAAGCCCGAAGTTCCACACTGCCTCCGGGTCGCCGGCCGCATTTCGCTGCGTGAGTACGGCCTTCTGGTAATGCCCGCCGACCACCAGCGCATCAAGCATTTGCGGCGATGCGTCGCTCAGTCGCGTGGAGACGATCAGGTCGCGGAGATTCACCTTGCCGGCTCCCGCCCCGCCGCTCGCCGAGCCGATGGTTTGGGGGTTGTCCAATCCAAAACTGTAACTGTCCAAGTTGAGCGTCAACGACGGAAGAGTGGCGTCAGAAGGCTGCAACTCCAAAGTTACCGCCGGCGCTGCAGTCGGCGGCAGCGGCGCGAGCGAGTCGCCGGTTGCCCCGGGAGCTTCGTTATCGTGCAGTACCTGGTTCCAGAAGGCGGTTTGCTGTGCGGTTGATTCTCTCACCGATCCGAACGCCACGTGCACCTGCTCGGTCGGCACGGCGACGCCGCCCCCGCTGATGGCGTCGGATGTCAGGAAGATTCCGCCCAAAACCCATTGCGCCATGGGGATCCCCGCAGCATTCGTCTGGGTCAGTACCGCGCTGTCGAAGCCGCCGCTCGCCACGCCCCTGAACAATTGCGGCGAGGCATCGCTCAGCGTGGTCGAGAGGAGCAGCTCATCGAATGTGGCATTGCCCGTCCCCGCACCCGTGCCGACGGTCACCGGATTCGCGAAACCAAACTGATAAGAGTTCAACCCGAGCGTTACCGCCGGCAAAGTCGAGTCGGAAGGATGCAGTTCTAACTTCATCGCGCCATTGCCCGGAGCAGGCAGTGGCGCGAACGTTTGGGTGCTGGGGGGTGGATTTTGTCCAGCCGTGAGTTCTCTCACCGAGCCGAAAACTGCCGTCAGCGCCTCGGCGGGCGCGGGGGAGCTGTTGCCGCCGGAAATGTTGTCGGCGGTCAGGATCACAGTTCCCAATATCCACTGGGCCACAGGGTCGCCCGCCGCATTGCGTTGCGTGAGCACCGCCGTATCAAAGTGGCTGCCCTGCGCCACAGCAGCGAAGAGCTTGGGCGAAGCGCCGGAGAATGCCGTCGCCACCGACAGATCATCGAACTTGATTTTGCCCGCTCCTGCCCCGGTGGTGGCCGAGCCGATGGTGATCGGATTCTCAATGCCGAAATTGTAGGAGTTCAGCCCAATCGTAATTGACGGCAGAGTGGGGTCAGACGACTGCAACTCTAATGTTACTGGCGAAGCCGGCACGGAAGGCTCAGACGCGGAAGCATCGCCGCCCGACGTCGAACCGTCGCCTTCGCCGGGGATAGACTCGGTCAACGCGCCGAATTGTAGATTGAGTGCTTCGCTGGGTACGCGGGCCGAGCTGTCTTGAATCGTGTCGGTGTCAACGAAGACTGTGTTCATCGACCAGTGCGCAACTTCGTTACCGTTGGCATCGAGCTGCGTAAGGACGGCGGAATCAAAGTGAGCGCCGTTCACGACCGTGGAAAGCAAGAGCGGCGAGGCCTCGCTCATTGGTGTCGTCACATGCAGGTCGGCGAGCTTCGCTTTGCCTGCCCCCGCCCCGCCGACCGATCCAATCGTCGCTGCGTTCTCGATTCCAAACTGATAAGAATTCAACTGGAGCGTTATCGATGGCGCACCCGCCGCCGTGTTCTTCAGCTCCAGAGTTGCGGACGGTGCTGCCGAAAGCAGCATGCGCCGTTCGAGTGCGTCGATGATCGATCGGGAGCACCGCGACAAGATCGCGTTCGTGCGAGAAGGCGCAACGACATTTTTTCGACCCGGAAGATGACGAACCGGGAAACCCACAGCCATAAAAACTCCAGGCTAAGTCCGCTAAGCGAGCCCAAGCGTATCGAAATGCGAATAAAATCCGCCCGCCCGATGTTAGCGGGAGCGCCCCTGATAACAAGGAAAAAATGCAAAAGGTAAACTACTTACGGCGAAAAGCGGCCGGATAATTGCGTGGAATCGATTTGCGGCTGCCTCCGCCCTGCTGTGCGTCGGCATAATCGGACTCTGGCTCAGCGATTATCACGAGATCGCTTTTCGCACATCGAGCGGCCGCTATGCTGTCTGCTCGGCCGCCGGACGGCTGCATCGGATCGGCTCTGCGCGACGCGTGGATGACGAGTTCAGGAGACCTGGATTATGAAACAGAACGAAAAGAGGCTCGACTTTGCCGTTGAAACGGCGATTGACTTCGCAAGGTCTTATGCTGTTGAAGGTCGGCGTCGTGCGGTGAACGGGCAGGATTTTTTTCAAGGAATGTTAAGTGCTTCTCTCATTGTGGACGGCGTAATATCTAAGATCCTTCAAAGCAAAGGGATCGCGGTTCAGCGGCTTTTTGTTGAAGGTGCCGTACCGCTCACTAGACATGAACCCGGTATACGGGAGTCTGGGGTCTCGCAAGATCTTATCGATAGTGTTCTGGCTAAAGCTGCCGCCGACCCCTTGGCTCCGAGTCCCAAGTTCGTGACGGAGGCGGATGTCTTTTTGTGGCTATTGGAATCGGATCTCGCCGTCACAACGAGACTCGCCTCAAGCGGCCTGTCATTGCCGGAGCTTATCGAGGAGCTCAACCAGCATCGGCTTCGGGAGCGCGACGCCATCCCGGAACGGCCCGGAGTGACCGCTCGCCTGCGCGCGAAGATTTCCGAGCTGGAAGACCTAAAGGACCGCGCGGTTCTCGAAGCGGATTACGAAGAGGCGGCCAGACTGGAAGAAATGATGAGCAAAGTTATCGAAGCGGGCTAAAACCTGGGGTGCGAGCACATCACCGCCGGATCATGTAGATCAGCCCACCGATCAAGGAACCGACCGCCAAGAACGCCAGCAGACCAAAGAACACGCTCAGCACGACCAGAGGGTCAATTGGGATCTTGACGCGACCGTTCGACGGCGGTGCTGACCAGCCGATCTCCGTGCCACATTCCGGGCACGTGCCTGAAGCATTTCCGGTCAGATCGTAGCCGCAACTTGAACAAGGGGGGAACGGAAAAGGGGATAGGAACGGAAAAGAGGAACGGAGAAGGGGATAAGTACATTTGTTTGGGCCGCCGCGGTGATTGGCCTCAGCGTGTAGCTGCTACAGCCAATGGCGGGCAGTGCCATGAGGATGGCAATCGCGGTTGCCCGAAATTCGGCACGAAGGTTCAGCCGCCTGTTCATGAGCCGCATAGCGGCCGATCCTTTCTGGTGGCCAACGCGACGCGCCCGTCCAAACCGCTTCAATTCTTCCCGTTGGGCTTCACGACCGACCCACATTCCGGGCATCTGTCTGGCGTCGCGCGGAGATCGTAGCCACAGTTTGAGCATTTTCCTTTTGGGATTTGCAATCGGCACCACTTGAGTGCGAGGTACGCAAGAGCTCCGGAGCCGGACACGATGAACCACAAGGGAATGTACACGCCGCGTGCTGTTATCCACTTGCTATCGAAGATCAGCCGGTCAAAACCGAACACACCGTATGAGCCGTTCTTTGGTATGTCTTGGTCATAACGAAGCGAGCCTCTAATCGAATAGGGATACCAGCCGAGGTTGGGATTATAATCGTAGTGTATATAGACAAGAGCCACCTGCCCCCTCCACGTACCAACTTGAAGGTAAGGGTCAAAATACGGGCGCGGACGAAGATGGAACCATATCTCTTCCGAAAGCGAGTACGTGCGAATCCAAAGCACGCAGGCGATCACGCAGAGCAAAACCGCGAATACGGCTAAGGAATTGAGCGAGAGCCGTCGCAGACGTTTCACGGTGAGCATCTTACCATGATCGAATGAGTGATTTCGGCATGAGCGCGGCAGTTGAGGAGGATACGGCCAGCAGACTCAGACGGTAACTGTTTACCGTGCCGCGGCCGTCAAGGGCCCGCCGGGATGGTTGGTGGTCTTTGGCTGGCCCACGCCGCCACCAGCATCGAGCGGATCGTGTCCATCAGATTTCGGTTTTGCTGGCTTGCTGTTCGAATCAATGATGCCAAAGTCGCCCAGGCATTCGCGCCGTTTTTGCTGCGGCTGCCGCCGCTGATTTTTCGGGCCACTACCGCCGGCCGCAACGCGCGCTCGGCGGCGTTGTTGGTCGCGTCCAAATCCCTGGTCCACAGAAACGCCGTCAATTCGCTCTGATACTTGCGCAGCCGCTTGGCAAGGCGCTTTGCATTGGGCTCTTCATGCCGGGCGCTGGCCAGTTGCCCCAGCTTTGCCTCCAGGCGACGGACGCGGCGGTCATACTCCTTATCTTCCAGCTTCTCCCACCGCTGCTTGAGCCGCAGCATGCTTTGGAGCAGACGCTTGCAGTCGACAAGGAAGCTGCCCTTGGCGAAGGCCTCCGATTTTTCCGCCGACACTTTGAGTTCACGCAGCAGATGGCCCAGGCACTTTTGCTTTTTGCAGTCCATCTTGGAATACGCTGAATGGAAGTCGCTGACCAGCGTGCCGCCAAAGGCCTTGCCCAACAGACTCTGGATCACTTTGCCTCCCCGGCTTTTGTCCACGTGATACAGCGTGTGGCTCGGGTTGGTCACGGTCCACAGCTGGACATTTTTGCCCGCGACCCTCCATCCGGTTTCATCGGCATGCACGATCGGGGCGCAGCGCAGCTGCAGCATCAGCTTCTCATAGTCCTGATCAAACCACTCCGCCACGCGCTGAACCTGTCGGGTGATGGCGCCGGGGCTGACCGACAATTCCGGCAGGTGGGCGAACACCGCCGTCACCTGGCGAAACGGCAGCCGATGCGCGATCCGCAGCACCATCGCCGTCGCAAGAGCATTGAGCCCCAACTGGCCGTGGGGAATGTTCGCCGCCGGCGGCTGCTCGATGGCGCGCGACTCCACACGCTTGCGGCAGCAGGGACACCAGCCGCTGCGCGTGTGATAACGCTTGACCACCACCTTGGCGGGAATGATGTCCTCCACCACACGCTGGTGATCCTCCAACTCAAGCAGACAAGCATTGCAGCAAGGACAGGACTCGCGGCCATCGGGATCTTTTGGCAATGGGACCTGTTGATCCACATCGACATGATCGGGCATCGGCCGCAGCGCCGCCGGATGACCAGCCTTGCGGCCCGGACGCTTGCGCCGCTTTTTCACCGAAGGTTTTGGGGTCTTGGCCGACGAGGATTCATCAACGGCGGCCTGCTCTGCCGCTGCGGCGGCAAGCGTCAGATCCTTCACCTTCTGCTTGAGCAATTTGTTTTCGGCTTTGAGTTTCTGCACCTGTTGGCTGAGCTTATCGATCCGCACCGAAGCGCGATACCAGGAGGGGCGATAGGTATCTACTTCCCGCTGAAGGTGCCGGACCTCCCAGCGAAGGAACTGCGCCTCCTCCTTGAAGCGCTCATACTGCAAAAACTCGCGGCGATCCATCACCCCCGCAAATTACCCGTTCGGCCCAAAACGCGCGCCTGGCAAAATCCCAGCGGCACGGTAAACAGTTACC
>DATBDZ010000293.1:0-9243 GCA_036276235.1 Humisphaera sp.
CGCATGGACTTACACCACCGCGCAGCCGCAGGCGCCGGGCTATCACAATTATTGGATGATTGTGGATGGGGCAGTCACGCTGGATCCGGGCACCAACGCGTTCATCGGTTATGGCCACATGTGCAACGGGTTTGAAGTCCCCGAGCCGGGCGTCACATGGTATGAACTCAAGGATGTGCCCCATGGGAACGTGCTGATCAAAAATTACAGGGCCAAATCCACGGGTCAATGGCGGCACATCTATATGTACACGCCGCCGGGCTATGACAGCGACGCCGCTACTCGCTACCCCGTCTTCTATCTCCAGCACGGCGGCGGCGAAGATGAACGGGTCTGGATCGAGATGGGCCGCACCAATGTCATTCTCGACAACCTGATCGCCGAGGGGAAAGTCAAGCCGATGATCGTGGTGATGGAAACCAGTGCGGTGCCAGGTGCTGGCGGCGGCGCGCCGGGCGGCCGACGCGGTGGACCGGGCGGCGCACGTGGACCGGGCGCGGGACCGGGTGCCCCGGGCGGACCGACAACTGCCCCCGCAGTTGCAGCGGGCCCCGGCGGCCCGACAACCGCGCCGGGCGCGGGACGCGGTGCGCGCGGGCGCGGCGGGTTCGGCATCGGCGGGCCGGGCGGCGGCGCTTACGGCCAATTCATGACCGCTGAACTCATCCCCTGGGTCGACGCCAACTTCCGCACCATCGCCGACAACAATCATCGCGCGATGGCGGGCCTTTCGATGGGCGGCATGCAGACTCGTGCCGTCACGTTGGCCAACCCCGACAAGTTCGCGTACATCGGCATCTTCAGCGGCGGCACGATTGCGCCGACGGAAATCACCGACAAGTCGAAAGTGAAACTGGTCTTCATGAGCTACGGCAGCGTCGAAGGCGGCGCTAACAACGTCAAAGCCGCAGCGGATGCGCTGAACGAGGCCGGCATCTGGGGAGTTTCCTACGTCTCCCCCGGCACAGCCCACGAATGGCAATCGTGGCGGCGCAGCCTGTATGCGTTTGCTCCGCTGCTGTTTCGGGACTGATCAGTGACGAACCGCACCTGCCGTTGAACCGGGTGCGCAGGTGAGATCAGAAAACGAGGCAAGGGTCTTGGCGGCCCTTGCCTCTCGTTTTTTAAAGATGGCTGGCGCGTCGGACGGCCATTCGCCCGAACGAATCGCATCACTCGACAATCGCGCCCGATAACAAGCTCTCGATCTATACCGCGGCCAATACCTGCGATTGCGGCTGCGCCTCGACTTTCGCATTCTCGCGAGCGCGCCGAATCAGTACGGGCTGAATCAGTTGGTGAATCTCCGCGATCGCCGCGCCGAGGGTCGTTGTCAGGCTCACTGCGCCATCCCGCGGCAAACGTGCCAACGCCTTCTTGCGATCCGCATTGCTCGTCCACAGGCCTGCCACCAACGGCAATTCGGGGAATCGTGCACAAAGCCGCTTGCAGAGATATCGCGAGTGGGTCAAGGCGGCAGGCGGAAGCGCCGAAATGCAAACCGCGCCCGCATCATGCGTCTGCACCAATTCCAGCACCTCGCCGGTTAGCGACACTTGCGATGCGGCGATGGCAGGCTGTCCTTTAAGTTCCAGAAGCTGCGCGAGCATCAGTCCGACCAACTCGTCGGCCTCGCCGTGGGCCGGCAGACACAGTACGTTGACAATCGGTTGCCCCGAATTTGACGGCCGAATCGGCGTCTGCGCTACGCTGGCCGCGCTGCCGGGCTGGGCCTCCGCTTCCGCCGGCGCGGCAGTGGCGTTCTCCGCGCTCTGCGCCTCTCCCAATTCTTCGATCAGATCGCGCATCGCCTGGTGGATGAAAACCTGGCGCTCGGTGTCTAACTGCCCGAGATGACGATCCTTCGCCGCCATCACCAGCGCGGGAATCATGATCTGGTCGTATACGAACTCCAGACCCTTATCCTTTCGATAGTCGTGCAGCAGTTCGCCGGCTTCCTCCTGGTCCATCGAAAGAAGCCGTTGATAGACACGGACGAATGGCTCCAAAGCCTGCTCGTCGCCCAGAAGCACATCAAAAAACGACAGATGTGGAACATACTTTCCCAGGACGACGACGATGACGGTCAACGGCGTGGCGAGCAGCAGCCCGATCGGTCCCCACAGCCATGTCCAGAATACCGCGGAAACGAGGATCGCCATGATCGACAAACCTGTGCTCGATCCCAGGAGCCACGGCTCAAGCACGTTGGCTATCACCAGCTCGATGGCCACATACATGCCCAGTGTCGCCGCAAAGACCGCGGCGCTGTTGAAGATCGCGAACGAGAGAATCACCGGCACCGCCGCGGCGACGATCGGGCCCAGGTACGGGACGAACCGCAACACCGCCGCGAGCAACGCCCACACGAGCACATTGGGAAAGCGGCCTTCGGCGGAAGACAATCCGATGATCCACAGCCCGATTCCGACGCAGATCCCGTAGCTCACGTTGATGACCGACTGCATCAGCAGGTAGCGACTGATGCGCGTTGCGGCGTCGTCCAGCGCCTGCGTAGTCAAGTTTAGTCGTCCGTGGCCAACGAGCCGGATCATCCGGTCGCGCAGGTCGCGGCGGTTTAACAACATGAAGATCAGAAAGACGACAATCAGGCCGCTGGTTGCCAGTGGGCCCAGGAGTTGTCCCAGATAATGCCCGACGATTTGCAGCGAAGAGGAAGGCTCGGAATATTCCCGGACCGGCAGCGGGTTTTGCGGAGAAACTTGCGGAAGACCAGGCTCGCCGGGGCGACTGTTGGGTGGCTGCGCCGCGGTCGTCAGCTTTCCCATCCCCGTCGTCGCGAGGGAAGGCTGCGTCCCCGCGATGCTCTTCATGGTGTCTTCCACGCCCTTGGCCGCTTTGGAAAAGCTGCCGCCCGCGGCACCCCGGAAGCGATGCAATTTGCTCTGTATCGTCACCCCATAATCCGGCAGTTTCTCGGCGACCTCCACAAACTGCCGCTCCACCGTCCAGCCAACGGCCCCGAGCACGGCCAGCGCCACGCCGACCGCGATAAGCACCGCCGCGATCCGCCCGACCCGAAATCTTTCCAGCCATGTCACGGCAGGCGCCAGCACGAAGCCCAGCAGAACCGCGACCGCCAGCGGGACCAGCACCGCCTGGGCAAAATATAGGGCCGCGACGGTCGCGAAGATCGTCGGCATCAAACCGAGCTTCACGCCGTTCCGTGTTTCCGTCAGTCGTGCCATCGTTGTAACCGCCTCAGGAAAAGATCGATGAGCACGTCAAGGACAGCGGCATACAGAATGAGCGTGATTACAAATCGCATGGTCAATTCCTGCTCTTCAAATTGACTTTTGAGATTCACGACATCGGCGTGGCCAGTCAAAAGCCCGGCTGGATCACGTGGGTGAGCATGAGCACCAGAACAATCACGAGAACCAGCCCCAACCCGCCGCTTGGCCCGTAACCCCAATTGCGACTGTACCCCCAGCGCGGCAAGCCGCCGACAAGCAGCAAAATCACGAGGATGAGTAGTACCAATCCCATAAGAAGCTCCTCTAAAGTACGTCTAAGGAAAAAGAGAAGCCCATTTCAACGGGCCTCCCCGAGTTGGATTTCCAGCCGCCTATGGCGTCTTTTTCTCGACGCTGGTCTTGTCGTCCGTGTTGGTAATCGGGTTATGCGTGGTTGTGGTCTCCTCGTGCGTGGTGCCGCCAAACAGACCCGGCTTGTCGGTTGTCGTATGGGAGGTTTCGCAACCCAGGGTGTAGAAACAAGGAGCCAGCATTGCTGCCAGCGCCAAACTATGAATCGCTTTCATGAGATCTCCTAAAGATCAGAATTGCCAGGATGGGCCTTCGAGCGCGACACACGTCGCGACTTGAAAATAATTGCCCGTGTTATCGTGTTAAGATTGTTTCAGCGAGAGTGAACCGCGCATCCTTTGCATAGAATTCGCGCGCTTGAGCCAGCAACTGGTTTTCGCTCATGTGTGTTTGATCCACCACCACGCTGCCAATCACGCGCGCCGCCAGCTCCTTATGATTTTTCTTCAGCTCGCGCAGCAGTTCTTCCATTGCGCTGCTGGCGCCGGTGCCGCTGCCGAAGAGCAGGATCGTTTGGGCCTCGCCGAGCGTTTTGGCGATCGCCTCGTAGAAGCTTTTGTTTTCCGGGGTGCGCTGCCCGTTTGAATCGTCTCCCACATTGTGCAGATAACGGCCCGACCCCTGTGGGTCGTACGGCGTAATCCGTTGCGGCACGGCGCCGTGCATTTCCGTGCGGTACACGCGCGCCTCGCGATGATCGATGGCGACCAGCAGATGCGCGCCGGCTGCCGCCTGCTCGTCGGGCGCTGCTGCACCCGAGCGCTCGAGGAAATGGCGAATTTCCATGAGTTGCTTGACTTCCGCCACGTCCTTCTCGCGCGCGGGGTGCAGCACGAGTGTTTCCCCGCCGGCCGTGACTTTGAGGTTTCCGTTGGGCTCTTCGACGACCTCAGCCAGCGCGTGCAGCAGCGAGCGCACATCGCGCCAATGCAGGTTGTGCGCGGCGGGATGCCGGAATATCGCGTCGTAGGTGGTTCTGTGCGAGCCGCTCAGTTTTGGTTTCATGGGAGGTCTTTCATCTGTGTCTGAAGTTTCCTGTTCGCTTTCGATCTTCGTGTGGGATACGGCGGAAGCGCCGCGAAAGTGGAATAGGAGTCGCGCGCCGGCATCCCGATGGTGGCTTCACCGCGGGCCTCCTGCTCGATCGAGTCTTCGATCCAATCCACGTGCTTTTGAACCACTGGATCGCACGCCGCCTTGCCGGCGCTGCTGCGCGACAGCGTCAGGAATTTCTCCAGCCCGATCAGCAGCGCGCGGCCCGCGGTTGGCCCGGCGTCAACACGGGTGCTGTTGCGCGTGATCTCCCACACACCATCAGGGAGGAGGGAAAACATCCACCGCACGCCGCCTTCGCCGACGGAGGCGAACAATTCCCGGGTCGTCTGGGCTTCAAGGGTTTTCATGCAATCTCTCGTTTCAAAGGTCCGTTACGACTTCTGGGGCGGCGAGCTTCCGTTCCATGTTTCCGATGGGATTTTCTGGGCGAGTTGGAACACCTGTACCATCGTGCCGCTCGTGAAGACCTGCACGACGGTGCCGGTTGTCGTCTCGATTTCTGCGGTTGCCTGCCGCACGTCCACGCCGGTGATTCGCTTGATTTCCCGCCGCAGGCCCAGGGCCGAGTTGGCAAAGAGCTGGCGGTGAAATTCCTGCACTTTCGCGGCGCCCTCGGCGTTGCTGGACATCGCCCGTTCCGCGGGAGTCAGGGCTTCGTGCAGGGTGATCACCAGCGTGTCGTCGCTGAGAACAACTGTGACGGCTTTGGGCGGATGGCCCGTCCGCTGATGCTGGAAATCCCGGGCGGCCTCCGCCACCTGCTCGGCCATCGTCATGCTCAACATGCTCATCTGCGCTCCGGCGGTGGCGGTGAAACTATGTGGCAAAAAAAAGCCGACGTGGCCTGGCACCGTGAAAGGTGCGGCCACGTCGGCTTACTCGTCAGCGGGCCTCCCGGAAAAACCGGGCTGCCCTTCATCTAGTCATCCGAATATTACTGAATTGATCTCGCGACCTCTAACAGCTCGCGACGAACTCTAGTATAGTATGGAGTCTGTGCCCACTAAGCAATCATTAAATATGGATATCCTGCCCGCGGAACCTTCGCAGGCTGATAAGTCGCCGTCTTCGCCAAGAGAATTAATAAGCACCAGGGGAGAGATCGAAGCTGCCGTCTGCGAAGGTATTGGCCGCTTCGAGCAGGATTTTATGGGACGTGGCCCCAAGGACATTCGGGCTCACCTCATCGATGATCTGCTCGTCGTCCGCCTCAAAGGCGTGCTCACGGCGGCCGAACAGCATCTTGTCAAATCATTGCCTGCCGAGAAGGGACGGGATCTTCTCAAGCAGGTGCGAACCCATCTGGTCGAAACGGCAAGGCCGCTCTTGCAATCGATGATCAACGACCTGACCGGCACGGAGGTCATCAGCCTGCATCACGACATCAGCACGATGACCGGAGAGGAAGTGATCCTGTTCACCCTTTCGCGGTCTCCGGCACTTCGGGAGACGAAGAAGCGATGAATAGATTTTAGACCAACCCGCCGTAAAACCATTGGTCCATATAGCCGGGACGGAGACCGGGAAAAGGACCGCAAAGGATAAGCAGGGGATAGCACATTGTATTTGAAGCGATGCTGATTGCGCGGCCGTGAGGGCGGCGTCCTGTCTTTCCTCCTCCGCCCCGCATAACCTTCCAACATGTTCGTCGATGAAGCAGTCATACAAGTAAAAGCCGGTGACGGCGGAATGGGATGCGTCTCCTTTCGGCGCGAAAAGTTTGTCCCCAAAGGCGGGCCCGACGGCGGCGATGGGGGGGATGGCGGCAGCGTCATCCTTTTGGCCGACAGCTCCAAGGACACGCTGCTCGACTTTGCCGGCAAACATCACTGGAAAGCCCCGCGCGGCGAGCAGGGGATGGGCAAGAAAATGGCGGGCCTGACGGGTGAGGATCTGATCGTTCCCGTGCCGGCAGGCACGCTTGTTTACGATGACGAGCACAAGATTCTGCTAGCCGACCTGGATGTGCCCGGAAAGCGCATTACCGTCGCCCGCGGCGGCAAGGGCGGGCGCGGCAACTGGCATTTTCGCTCGCCGACCAATCAAACGCCGCGCTTCGCCGAGCCGGGAACCGATGGGCAGGAACGCACGCTTCGCCTTGAGCTGAAGCTCATCGCCGATGTCGGCCTGGTCGGCATGCCAAACGCCGGCAAGAGCACGCTGCTGCGCGCGATCTCCGCGGCGAGGCCGAAAGTCGCCGACTATCCGTTCACCACGCTCGATCCGCAACTCGGCATCGTCGAGCTCTCCGCCGATCGGCGATTGGTCGTCGCCGACATTCCCGGTTTGATCGAAGGCGCTCAGCACGGCGCGGGGTTGGGCATCGCATTCCTCAAGCATATCGAGCGAACCAAGATCATCGTGCATCTGCTGGACCTCTATCCGCTCGATGGCTCCGACCCGGCGGAAAACTATCGCAAAATCCGCCACGAGCTGGAGGCGTTCAGTCAGGAGCTGGCGAACAAGCGCGAAGTGATCGCCGCCAACAAGATGGACCTCGCGATCGATTCTGACGCGCTGGATCATCTCAAAAAGGAATTAGGTGACGGAGAAGTCTTCCCGATTTCCGGCGCGAGCCATCAGGGATTGCAGCCGTTGTTGCAACGGTTGTGGGAGATTGTTCGATTGGATCAAGACCGCACGGACGAAGGAAGCAAGGTCGATGGGTAGAGCACGATCGGATTCGCTAAGGGCCATCGCCGGCTGAATCTTCGCATCTCGTCAAACCAGATTTGGATTTGCGTCATTGCGTCGTTGAAGTCGCGTTTGTAAATCCACTACACCCTGCTAGACTCAAACCCGCCATCGCTTCCCACGATGGACATGGAACCAACCGCGCCCTCCGGAAATGGACGGCAGATGCGCGGCTATTACAGGCATACCAAAATCATTGCGACGATCGGGCCCGCCACCGAAACGCGCGAGAAGCTCGGCCAGCTTATTACCAGCGGCGTCGATGTCATCCGCCTGAACATGGCGCACGGCACCGGCGAATGGGTCACATCAGTTGTCAAACGAATTCGCGAAGTCTCGCTGGAGAAGTCGCGCCACGTCGCCGTGATGATGGATGTGAAAGGCCCGGAAATCCGCACCGGCATTGTCGCCGAGCCGCTGGAGCTGAAGGCCGGGGAAATCTTCGAGCTTTATACATCCTCTCCAACCGAGGGCATTCGCGGCGTCGATGTGAACTACCCGGGCCTGCCCGGCGATGTGAATGTCGGCACGATGGTGTTGCTCGACAGCGGCTTGATCCGCATGGAGGTGATCGAGAAGGACGCCGCCCATGTCCGCTGCCGCGTGATCACGCCCGGTAGCCTCGGCTCGCGGCGGCATATCAACCTGCCGGGCGTCGATGTGAATCTTCCTTCGCTCACCCAGAAAGACGAGCGCGACATTCGCGTCGGCGTTGCCGCGGGAATCGATTTCGTCGCGCTCTCGTTCGTGCGGCGAAGCGATGATGTCATCGTCCTGCGGACTTTTCTGGATGTGCTGGGCTCCAAGGCGCGGATCATTGCGAAAATAGAAGATCAAAGCGGTTTGCGCAATCTCGAGGCGATCGTGAAGGCGGCCGACGCCGTCATGGTCGCGCGCGGCGATCTGGGAATCGAGATCGACTACCACACGCTGCCGCTCGTGCAGACGCGCATCGTCGAAACCTGCCTCACCGAAGGCAAGCCTGTCATCATCGCCACGCATTTGCTGGAATCGATGATCCGCGCCCCGATGCCGACGCGTGCGGAGATCTCCGATGTCTCCAACGCCGCCCGCGAGCGGGCGGATGCGATCATGCTTTCGGGCGAAACCACCACCGGCATCTATCCACTGGAATGTGTCGAGGTGATGAAGAACATCCTGCGGAGCATCGAGCCGACCGAGCAGCGCGGGATCAATGAAGTCATCCAGCTCCGTGAGCCCAAAGCCAAGATGCTCCGCTCGGCGGCGGTGCTCGCGCAGGAGCTGGGCCAGTCCGGCATCGTCGTCTTCACCCGCAGCGGCTTCCTCGCCTACACGCTGGCCGCCTTGCGCGCGGTCGGCGTGCCGATCTACGCCTTCACCGATGACGAGGCTCTCTTCCGCCAACTCCTGTTGCCGTGGGGCGTGGAACCATTCCTGATGGATTTCAGCCCCAACCCCGAGGACACAATCCGCAACGCGATCGCCTACCTCAAACGCCGCGACTGGTGCCCCGAAGGCACCTGGCTCGTCGTCATTACCAATGCGCTGGCGCACGAAAAGGTGATCGACACGATCCAGCTTCGGCGGATTGAGTGAAATCCGTCAACCAGCACGTTCAGTGAGGTCCAAATGGCGGAATGAAGTTTTGGTTAAGAGTCAGGGACTCCTGTTGACGGTGACGACGCCTCGGCTTCCCATAGCGCGATGCAACGTCTTCCACAGCTCCGCGCTTCTCTGTTTGTCGTTGGTATCTGCCTGCTGCTGCGAGGGCCGATCAGCCAAGCGGCTGGCGCGCCGCGCGACTGGATATCACATCCCGCCATCGTCGAGATCACCACTACCGAAGACATCTACGCCTTGGGCGATATTCATGGCGACTACGAACGCATGATCGAGCTCCTCGCGGGCTCCAACCTGATCGATCGCTCCACGGTAAAACCCG
>DATBDZ010000294.1:0-7435 GCA_036276235.1 Humisphaera sp.
ATCTGGGCGCCGAGGGGAACGGCGCGATCATGGCATTCGACCTGGCGAGCGGCCATGTGAAATGGCAATGGAAGGGAGACGGGCCGGCGTACGGTTCGCCGATCGTCGCAACCATTGAAGGCGTCAAACAAATCGTCGAGCAAACTGAAAAGAACATCGTCGGGATCAGCGCCGCCGATGGGAAACTCCTGTGGCAAACTCCCTATGGTGGCGGCGGAGGAGGAATGTCCAACAATACCGCAACGCCGGTGATCGACGGATCGACCGTCATCGTCAGTGGCCGCGGCACCAAGGCCATCAAGGTTGAAAAGTCGGGCGACGCATTCGCGGCCAAGGACCTGTGGAACAATGCGCAGGCCTCGATCCAATACAACACGCCCGTGCTCGACAACGGAATGCTCTTTGGCTTCTCCAGCGGCAGCACGATCTTCTGCCTGAATGAGAAAGACGGCACCACCCTCTGGACCGACAACACGAATCGAAACGCGCGCGGCTTCGGCTCACTTGTCGCCGCCGGCCCGGTGATCTTCATGCTCACGCAAAAGGCGGAGCTCACGGCTTTTGAGCCGAGCGACAAGGGATTTAAGGAGCTGGCGAAGTACAAGCTGTCGAATACGGAGACATACGCTTACCCGGTGATTTCTGGTAAGCAGGTTTTTGTGAAGGATAAGGATTCGGTGATTGCGTTTTCGATGGAATGACGGGCTTGCGCGATCGGAAAAGCGGGATTGAGATTAGGATTATGAATGAGATTAGGAGCAGGATTACGATTAAGAGCAGGAAATCATAATCTTAATCTTACTCTTGCTCCTAATCACATTCCTAATCCTAATCTTCGTCTTAATCCTAATCCGCTTTTGACTTCTCGGCCTCGAACTAAAGCCGGATAATCCCGCGCTGAACCCCAATCGTCACCGCGTGCGTCCGATCCGAAGCCCCAAGCTTTTCCAAGATATTCTGCACGTGCATCTTAATTGTGCCGGCGGCGGTGCCGAGTTGCGCGGCGATCTGTTTGTTCGCCAACCCTTTCGCGACCAGCGCCAGCACTTCAATCTCGCGCGGCGTAAGGGCGCTATGCGGGAAATATTCCGTCAGCCGCGAGGCGACTTCCGGCGGCATGAGGCGCTTGCCGCTGTAGACGGAGCGGATGGCGTTTAGCACTTCTTCGTGGACCATTTCCTTGAGCAGATATCCTCGCACGCCGGCTTCGAGGGCGCGGTAGATTTCCTGATCGCCGTCGTAGCTGGTGAGGGCGATGATGCGGGCGTCGGGGAATTCGCTGCGGATTTTGCGGGTAGCTTCGATGCCGTCGAGCTTGGGCATGCGAAGGTCCATCAGCGTGACATCGGGCTGATGCTCGCGAAACATGGCGAGCGCTTCCTCGCCGTTCTCGGCTTCGCCGACGAGTTTCATGTCGGCTTCGTTGGCGAGGATCGAGGCAAGGCCCTTTCGCACGAGGGAATGATCATCGACGCATAAAACTCGAATGGGTGTTTGCGTGGTTGTAGTTGAAGTCGTCATGATTGCTCCGTTTGCATTACTTGAGGCCGCGGCGGGCCCGTTTGCTGCGCTCGCGCTGAAAGCGGCAGCGTGACGCGCACGCTGGTGCCGCGGCCGGCGCCGGTTTCG
The DNA here is from genome assembly GCA_036276235.1 of Humisphaera sp. Taxonomy (GTDB): domain Bacteria; phylum Planctomycetota; class Phycisphaerae; order Tepidisphaerales; family Tepidisphaeraceae; genus JANWHF01. The sequence goes on from DATBDZ010000294.1 coordinate 1,630, forward strand.
ATCTGTAGCTGGGCGCCGATCTGCGCGGCCCGCTCGCGCATGCCGATGAGGCCGTAGTGCCCGGCGATTCCGTTGGTCCCGTCGGCAGGAAATCCGCGGCCGTCATCCTTGATCTGCAGACACACGGCCTCGCGCGTTTGCTCGAGCGCCACATCGACATTCCGCCCGCCTGAATGTTTCACTGCATTGGATACCGCTTCCTGCGCGATGCGCACCAGATTGTATTGCGTCTCGGCTTCCAGCATCGGGAGTTCATCATTCACGCGCAGCCGCAGATGGATTTCTTTCGCATCGGTGACATGTTTCGCAGCCCGCGTCACTGCAGCGGCGAGGCCCTCAACATTTCCGCTGCGCAGCCCGGCGACTGAGCGGCGGGCCTCGCGGAGGCAGACGCCGGCATCGCGGATGATTTCGCCAAGGGTATGTCGCTCCGGCGATGGCGCCAGCCGCGTCGAGAGCGCCTGCATCTCCATGGTGACGCCGGAAAATCCCTGCATGAGCGTGTCGTGAAGCTCGCGCGCGATTCGGCTGCGCTCGGCCAGCGTGAGCGCCAGCGCCCTGCGAATTCGCCGCACGCGCCCGCGGTAAACCGTCCACGCGGCGCTCGCGGCGAGGACCGCGCACAGCGGCCAGAACCAGCTGCGCTGATAGAAGCGCGGCGGAATCGTAAAACTGAGCGGCTGGGCCAATTCGGCCCAAGGCCCATCGACATTGGCCGCCGCCACATGAAAGTGATAGGTCCCCGGCGGGAGATTGGTGTAGTACGCCTCGCGCCGCGCGGCGGCTTCCGTCCAATCGCGATCGTACCCATCGAGCTTGTAGCGGAACGTGATGCGTGTCGGGATGCGGAAGCTGAGCGCGGTGTAACGGAATTCAAAATTGGTCTGAGCGGCCGAAAGCTTCGCAAGCTGCTCCGGTCGGGCGGTGCTGCCGTTAACAATAATATCTTCGAGCACAACCGGCGGCGGAAGAAGCTTGCGATCCATTCGATCGGGAGAGGCGACTAATGTCCCATGAATCGTCGAAAACCACAGCCGCCCGTCCTTGGTGCGCCACACCGCCGGCTGCACGCCCGGCTGGCACTCCACCGTCCGCTGTCCATCCGTCGGTGAGAACGTCGTACTCGTCGGCACTCTTCCACCCCTTGCCACAACCTTCAGAAGATCGGCCCGGTTCACCGCGAAAATCCCCTTGCTGCACGCCATCCAGAGATGATCCTGCACATCGCCGGCGATTCCATAAATATCGTCATCATACAACCCCTCCTGGATTGCGAAGCTGGCGAGGCGTTTGCCGTCAAACATAAGCAGGCCGTCGCCGCGCGTTCCCATCCAGAGCAGCCCGGCGGGGTCTTCGTAGAAGGCGTCGATCTCGCGGCCGGGTACGGCGCGCTGTGGCAGGGGTTGCAAGACGCCGTCGATCAGGCGATGCAGCCCCCCTCCTTCTGTTGCAACCACTATGGCGCCGCGATGATGACCCAATGCCACCACCGCTGCTTTGGCCGACTCATCTGCCCATCGCGGTTGCACAATCTTGCCGTCCACCAGCTCGACCAATCCGGCGGCGGTGCCGATCCACAAGACGCCATTCTCGTCGCACTCCAGAGAGCGGATGATCTCCGAAGGAAGCCCGTTGGCGGCGGTCAGCTTTTGATCGACCAGCGCACCGCGTAGATGCACCAGGCCGCGATCCGATCCGATCCACAAACCCGTTTGGTCGTCCGCCAATGACAGAATCGTGCTAGCAGCTAAATCGGAAACGCCCGGCGGCGAGGTAAAGCGCCGACCGTCAAATCGGCTCAAGCCCGAGCCGAGGGTGCCGACCCACAAATTCTCGCGGCGGTCCTCAAACACGGGGCCGGTGTCATTGCTCGGCAAGCCTTCGCTTGCGGTAAACGGAATGATTCGGCGATCGATGAACTGATTCAGCCCGTATTTGGTGCCAACCCAAATGCTTCCTTCGCGATCTTCGGTGACCGAGTAAACGGTGCTCTGCGAAAGGCCGTCGCGCGTACGAAAGCTCTCGAATTGCCCTTCCTGATAGCGGCTGAATCCGTCCTTCGTGCCGACCCAGATGGTCTGATCGCGTCCCTCGGCGACGTCGTGCACCCAATTGTCGGCCAGGCCATCGGCGATGGTGAAAAGCCGTTCGACTCCGTCCTTGATGCGGAGCAGGCCTTCGGTGGTGCCGATCCAGAGCGAGCCGTCATGGGCCGACAACATCGCGCGGGCTGAGGTAGAAGGCGCGAGCGATGCCAGCGCGCGAGACTCGAAGTGGGTGCCGTTCCAGATCGCCAGACTCGGTCCATCGCCTCCGACGGCGATTCTTCCGTCCGGTAACTGGCACAGCGCCCGAGGCTCGCGCGGTGCGCCGGGGTCATCGTGCCCGACAGCGCGCCAGGCGTTGTTGCTCCATTGCGCCAGGCCAAGAGATGTGGCTGCCCACATCGAGCCGTCGCGGCTCATCATCAGGCACGGAACGACATCCGAAGGAAGACCATCGGCGCGGCTAAACGTCTTTGCAGAATCGCCGGTGATGCGAATGATGCCGTTGCCTTCGGTCGCGACCCACAGCGCGTGCTGCGAATCTTCCAGCAGATCATTAATCCACGGCGTGCCAATTGAAGTGCCCCCAACTTCGGTGATCGGCGCGAAGCGCACGCCGTCAAATCGGACGAGACCCATCTGCGTTCCGAGCCACAAATAGGCGTCCTGCGTTTGCAAGACGCAGTAAATCGAGGCCTGCGGCAAGCCCGGTTGAATCTGCCAGACACGATGAAAATATTGTGTGAGCGACCGGATCGGATCAAGCGCGAATACGCGCGCGGGCAATGCTACAATCATCAGCAGCATAAGCGCCGCCATGCTGTTTCGGGCGCGATGATTGCTCGCAATAGTCATGATGCTTTACTATATGAGTCATCAACAGATACTGCGAGAGGCGGCATGCAGCGCTATGCCGATCGGCATAGTTTTGCGACTGCTCCAAATCACTTGCGGGCACGATGGAAATTGACGATGGTGGAAGAGGCTCGCCAGTCTCATTCCAAAGGCAGTACGCTTCCCGCAACGCACCGCGAAGTCGCCGCTAGAATCAATTACGCTTATGATTTCCCCAAAGACCAATGGGCATCCGCCGACACCGAGCCCCGTCGTGAGTGACACACCACGATTTACCGAAGACCCGCCGCGCAAGCATTTCCCGTGGGTCTGGCTCATTCTGCTGGTCGTGGCCGGCGGGTTTGGGTATTTGATCGTTCATCGCCTCATGCATCCCCCTGTAGCCGCGCCGGCGCGGCCAAGCGCCGAAGGGCGCACTTATCCGGTCGATGTTGCCGTCGCCCGTCCCGGAGAGATGGAACTTTATCTGCGAGAGTTGGGAACAGTGACGCCGCTCAATACGGTGACGGTTCACACGCGCGTCGATGGGCAATTGATTAACGTCGCCTTCACCGAGGGCCAATATGTGGAAGCCGGCCAGCTCCTGGCGGAGATCGATCCGCGCCCCTTCCAGGTGATGCTCACGGCAGCACAGGGACAACTGGCCAAGGACCAGGCCCAACTCCAAAATGCCAATCTCGATCTGAAACGTTATCAGAATTTGATGAAGCAGAACCTGTCGGTCACGCAGCAGCAGGTGGACACACAACAATCGCTTGTCAAGCAATTTGAAGGTGCGGTGACGTCGGATCAGAGTCAGATCGACAGCGCGAATCTTCAGCTCACCTATTGCCACGTCACGGCACCGTTCGCCGGAAGGATTGGCCTGAGGCTGGTCGATCAGGGAAACATCGTTCATGCCTCCGATGCGACGGGGCTTGCAGTCATTACTCAGGTGCAGCCGATCGCGGTCATCTTTTCGATTTCCGAAGATGAGATCAGCCGCGTCATGAAGGAAAATGGCCCGCAAAAGAAACTGGTCGTCGAGGCGTACGATCGGGACGACAAGGAAAAAATCGCGACCGGCGAGCTGTCAGCCATCGATAACCAGGCTGACCCGACGACGGCGATGATCCGGCTCAAGGCGGTTTTTCCCAACGAAGATAACGCGCTGTTTCCCAATGAGTTTGTGCGTGCGTGGCTGCTGGTGCAGACGCTCAAGGACGCGCTGCAGGTTCCGGATGCCGCCATTCAGCATGGCCCGGACAACTCCATCTTCGTGTACGTTGTCAAGGAAGATCAAACGGTGGAATTGCAGAACGTGACGGTGGGCCCCTCGGAAGGCGGGCAGACAGTCATCGCGAGCGGGCTATCTCCCGGCCAAACGGTCGTGACCGCCGGAATGGATAAGCTGCAGAGCGGCTACAAAGTCGCCGCCTCCGGCGCACGCGGGGGCCGAGGAGGACGAGGCGGCCGCGGTCGCGGCGGTTCCGCTTCGCAACCCGCGACGATGCCGGGCGCCACTCGCGGAGCCAGGAGCGCGCAATGAGTCCGTCACGGCCATTTATTCTTCGGCCGGTCGCGACGGTTTTGCTGATGGTGGCTATCCTGCTTGTGGGAGCCGTCGCCTATCGGCAACTCCCGGTTTCGGCGCTGCCGCAGATCGATTACCCAACGATTCAGGTCCTCACCTTCTATCCCGGCGCGAGCCCGGATGTGATGGCATCTGCCGTCACCGCGCCGCTGGAGCGCCAGTTTGGCCAAGTCCCCGGCCTCAGCCAGATGACCTCCAGCAGCTCCGAGGGTTGTTCGGTCATCACGCTGCAATTCACGCTCGAGCTGAACATCGACATCGCCGAGCAGGAAGTGCAGGCGGCAATTAACGCCTCCGGCTCGTATCTCCCTCGCGATCTGCCCAATCCTCCGGTCTACAGCAAGATCAACCCGGCCGATGCGCCGATTCTGACGCTGGCGCTGACTTCGAAGACATTGCCGCTGGAAAAGGTGGAGGACCTGGCCGACACGCGCATGGCGCAGAAAATCTCGCAGTTGCCGGGCGTCGGCTTAGTGAGCATCAGCGGCGGGCAAAAGCCGGCGGTGCGCATCCAGGCTAATCCATCGCTGCTGGCATCGGTCGGCATGAACATGGAAGACCTGCGCACGACGATTGCCGCGCAGAACGTCAATCAGGCGAAGGGAAGCTTTGACGGCAAACGCCTCGCCTACACCATCGGCGCCAACGATCAGCTTCTATCGAGCGATCAGTACAAGCCGCTGATCATCGCCTATCGCAATGGCGCGCCGATCAAGCTTTCGGATGTGGCCAATGTCACCGACAGCTCCGAAAACGTGAAGCTGGCGGCGTGGATGAATGACGCCCCCGCCGTCATCGTCAACATCCAGCGCCAACCGGGCGCCAACATCATCGAAGTCGTCGATCGCGTAAAAAAGCTCCTGCCGCAGCTTAAGGGTTCGCTGCCGGCAACGATCGCGATCTCAACGCTCACCGACCGCACGCTCACCATTCGCGCCTCGGTGAACGACGTGCAGTTTGAGTTGCTGCTCACCGTGGCGCTGGTCGTCATGGTGATCTTCCTGTTCTTGCGCAATCTGGCGGCCACGGTCATCCCCAGCATCGCGGTGCCGCTCTCGCTGGTCGGCACCTTCGGCGTGATGTACATGCTCGGGTACAGCCTCAACAACCTCTCGCTGATGGCGCTGACGATTTCCACCGGCTTCGTCGTCGACGACGCGATCGTGATGATCGAGAACATCGACCGCTACATCGAGCAGGGGGAATCGCCGCTGCAGGCCGCGCTCAAAGGCTCCGAGCAGATCGGCTTCACCATCGTGTCCTTGACGGTCTCGCTGATCGCCGTGCTGATCCCGCTGCTCTTCATGGGCGATATTGTGGGCCGCCTGTTCCG
>DATBDZ010000295.1:0-5390 GCA_036276235.1 Humisphaera sp.
CGACGTGGTGGGCGAGTACGCCCACCCTACACGAAATCGCGACGTTTTCAGAGCAGGTACTCCGAAGCATCTGTGCCCCTTCGCGCAATCCGGCCAGAGCTTGCGAGTACCTGCTCTGAAAAATCGGCGGGCAGTGCCCGCCCTACGCGCGGCGTCATCGTAGGGCGGGCACTGCCCGCCGATTTTCATGCTTCGCGGGTGCGCCGACGGCACGTGAACCACTCACCATGACAGCTTCTGTCGCCGACGAGCTTCGACTGGGGACGCGCATAGCTGTCGATGCGTCCACACAATCGTTGAGAGTACCGGAGGAGTGAGTTAAGTGTCACGCGACGATCCGCTCGAGCGGCCCGCCTGCGCTTTGACTTCATCGAACAACTTCGCGAGCGGCGGCTGCCAATCGTTGAACTTTTGCTGGCGGAACAATCGCATCGTGGGATACCAGGGAGTGTCCTCGCGGTCGATGATCCAGCGGAAATCGGGGGCGAAGGGGAGCAGCATCCATGTCGGCTTGGCCAGCGCGCCGGCCAGATGCGCGACCGACGTATCGACGGTGATGATCACATCCAGCGCGCTGGCGAGCGCCGCCGTGTCGTCCCAGTTTTTTAGCTCGTCCGTCCAGTTCAGAAGATTTAACTCGGGGACTTGCGCGATCTGCTCGGAGCCAGGGCCTTTTTGCAGGCTGACGAGCTGGATGCCAGCGATGTCCTTCAGCGCGCCCAGCTGCGCGAGCTTGATCGAGCGATGGCGGTCGTTCTTGTGCTTGGGATTGCCGGACCAGGTGAGCCCGATCTTCAGGCCGGGCTTTTCAGCGAGGCGCGCTCGCCAGACTTCGACGGCCACCGGATCGGCATGCAGATATGGCACCTTCGCCGGAACGGTCGCCAGCGTGGTTTTGAAGGCGTACGGAAGGCTCAGCAACGGAACGTGAAAATCGTATTGCGGCGGCGGCTGGCTTGGATCGGTGCGCAGCTCCAGACCGGGGATCGAACGGGCGATGAGCGGCGCGAGATCTTTGTAGCACTCGAGAACGACGCGGCCGCCGCGCTCCTGGATCATCGGGACGTAGCGGAGGAATTGCAGCGCGTCGCCGGCGCCTTGTTCCATGTGGACGAAGACGGTTTTGCCGTTGACATCGTCGCCGCGCCAGATGAGGCCGGGAAACGGGCGGCGGTCCTTGAGCTGAATTTCTTCATCATCCCAGCGCGTTTCATAATCGGGCCAGCCGCGCTCGTAATCGCCAAGGAGCAGGCGCGCCCAGCCGCGGCGCCAATAGAGCAGCGGCTTTTTTGAGTTCAACTGGATCGCGCGCTCGAAACACGGAAGCGATTCGCGCACCTTTCCGGTGCGCACAAGATTCCACCCGTAAGCATGCCACGCGCCGTCGGAATTAGGATCAAGCTCGATCGCTTTCCGCGCGGCAGCCACCGCATCGTCCATGCGATCGACCTGCCGCAAAACTTCCGACATGCCCCAATATGTCGCCGATGTGGCCTTCCCGGACGCGATGATTTTTTCGTATTCGGCGACAGCCTCGGCATTGCGCTCGAGCTTGGCCAGCGCTTCGCCCATCAGATGCCGAATGGCCATGTCATGGGGATTGATCGACAGCACATTGCGGTAACATTCGAGCGCGTTTTCGGTCTTCCCCTGCTTGCGCCACAGCTCGGCAAGATTCGCGTGACAAAACGGGTTGCGCGGCGAAGCCATCAGCGCCCGCTTAAAGAGCGGAATTGCCTGTTCATCGTTGCCGCTCTGATGCAGCGCCAGGCCCAGCAGATGATTGGCATCGGCATCGCGCGAATCGAGCTCGAGGATCTGGCGATACAACGCCATCGCCCGATCGAGCTCGTTGGCCTCATGATGTCGCATCGCCTGCGGAAGGAGCTGGGCGATTTTCTGTCGTTTGTCCATCGGCGAGGAATTATTGAACGGATGAGGGAGGAATGCCAACGCGCCGGCATGTTAAATGATCCGGCACAACGTGGATGAAACGTGGCAGTTAGCCGCCGTTCGGTCACGTTTCACGTTTTCACGTTTCATGACCCCACGTTTTCACGCTTCATGATCCCCAGTTGCATTGGTCCTCTCTCGCAGCTTCGCCACGATTCGTGTAACGACGCCGGGCCAGTCACCTGCCTGCGATTGGCGGAACAATTTCATCGTCGGATACCAAGCCGTGTCGTCGCGGCCGAGGAGCCAGCGCCAGTCGGGGTAGAACGACAGCATCGTCCACACCGGCTTGCCCATCGCGGCTGCGAGATGCGCGACCGCGGTATCCACTGTAATGACCAGATCCAGATGCGAAATCAGGGCGGCAGTCTCGGCGAAATCGGTGAGATGAGCCGTGAGATCCAGCAGATTGAGGCCGGCGGGTTTGCGCCGGGGAACCTCTGACTTTTGCAGGCTGATGAACCGCACGCCGGGCACATCCGCCAGCGGAGAAAGCAGATCGGCGTCCATCGTGCGATCGTAATCGCGGCCATGCTTGGGAGCGCCGGCCCAGGCGAGTCCCACCTTCAATGGGCCATCTTCGGGCGGAAGAAGCTGCCGCCATTTCTCGCGCGATTCTTCTGATGGTGATAGATACGCGCCCTGCTCGGGAATCGTGTTCGGCGAATCGATTCCCAGTGCATACGGGACAGAGAGCAGCGGACAATGAAAATCGAAGGGCGGCAGCGGATCCCCGCGCGCGATTACTAGCGCTGCGCCTTGGAGATTCTTGAGCAACGCAAAGAGCGGACGTTGGCATTCTAGGATCACCGCTGCGCCGCGCCGGGCGACGGCGTCGCAGTAACGCGCGAATTGGATCGTGTCGCCGTGGCCTTGCTCTGCGTGCAGGAGAATCGTCTTGCCGGCGATGTCGCCGCCGTCCCAGAGCGGTCGGCGGAAATCGCGGCGCTGGTCGGCGAATTTCTTCCAACGCCATTCATGCTCCAGCCAGCCGGTTGGATAGTCGCCGATCAGCAGAGCGAGCATCGCCTTGTTCCAATGCGTCTCGGAATGATCGGGCCGGAAATAGAGCGCGCGGTTGTAGGCTTCCATCGCCGGCGCGGTCTGTAACCTCGCGGCAAAGACGTTCCCCAGATTGCTCCACGCTTCGCACGCATCGGGCGCGAGCTTCAGCGAGCGCTGGAGCGATTCGATCGCCTCATCGGTGCGGCCCGCGATGACCAGCGCATACCCAAGATTATTGTGCGCATCGGCGGAGCTGGGATCAAGCCGCAGCGATTCCTGCAAACTTGCGATCGCCAAATCAGCGCGGCGTTGCAATGTGTAGGCGTGCCCGAGGTTATTGCGCGGGCCAGCCTGGTTAGGCGCGAGGGCGATCGCCTTCTCAAAAAGCGGAACGGCTTCGTCAACGCGGCCCTGATAAAGCATTGACGTTGCCAGGCCGTTGTAGCCGGCCCAGTGATTCGGATGCGCCGCAATGAGCCGGCGGAAAATATCGGCCGCCTCGGGGAGGCGATTGCGCCGGCCGAGCTCTTCGCCTTTGGTCGCCAGCGACTCCGCGTCGTCAGCGCGAATTTCCAACGCGCGATCGAGCCATTTGTCCGCTTCGGCATCGCGTCCCAGGCGTCGCAACGAGTCAGCCAGATGGCGCATCGCCGGCAGAAAATCGGGCTTGACTGCGATCGCCCGTTCGAAGGGTTCGATCGACTCCTGGGCGCGATCCATCATCTTTAGCGCGTTGCCGAGATGCGCCAGCGCGCGGTGATCGTTGGGCCGGATGGCCAGCGCCCCGCGAGCCGCGTCGGCGGCTTTGGGGCCGTCGCCCAATTCGAGATAAAGCAGCGCGAGATTGATGTGAAATTCCGGAACCGTCGGCTGCGCCGCGATGGCCCGCGCGATGAACTGCGTGGCCTGCTGCCGATCGCCGCGCTGGCCGATCGCCACGCCCAGCATGTGCAACGCCGCGGGATTTTGCGGCTCGGTGTCGAGGATGCGACGGTAGATCGTTTCGGCCTCGGCGATTTTGCCGGATTGGTGGAGCTGAATGGCGTCGCGGATTTGGTCGTTGGTCGTCACGCGCGGGGATTATGACGGATGGGGGCGCGGTGCGTCCATTGATGCAGGGCGACTACACGATCATGCAGCGCATTGCTCCCTCTCCCCTGTACTCAGGGGAGAGGGTTGGGGTGAGGGGACGAACGCATCGACTTGCGAACCGCGCCATATCGCGACACGCTGTCCCCTCACCCTGCCCTCTCCCCTGAGTACAGGGGAGAGGGTTCTGAGCGCGCTGTTGTCTCCTGTTTCGTCGAGCAGATTTCGTCGATCGAACGTGTCCGGGGCTTCCGCCCTCGGCTATCAGGATGGAAGGTGCTGCGGTCTTGGGTTGCTCGGTCGGAAATGTTGCGCATCGGTTAATTGTGTGCAGCGCTCGCGACGAAGCTCAGAATCAAAATGAAATGACAGACGCTTCCCACCAGCACTAGCGAGTGCCACAGATCATGCGCATGGAAGCGGCCGGGCCAGAGGTTGGGGCGGTCGGTGACAAAGATGACGGCGCCGATGGAGTAGGCCGCGCCTCCGGCGAGGAGCCAGAGGATGCCGCTCATCGAGAGCGCGTGCAGCACGGGCACTGCGGCGAATACGCCGAGCCAGCCCATGCATAAATAGAGAATCGTGCGGGCGAGATTGGAAGTGCCGCGGCCGAGCAATACCAATGGAATTCCGATGGCTGCCAGCGTCCATTCGCCGATGACGATTCCCCACCCCCACGCCCCGCCGACGGCGATCGTGCAGACCGGCGTGTAGGTGCCGGCGATCAGCAGAAAGATCGCCGCGTAATCCAATCGCGTCAGGCGATCCTCAAGCCGTTGTGAGCATTTGACCGAGTGCGCCAGCGCACTGGAAACATACAGGACGATGAGGCTCGTGCCGTAAAGCGCCAGCACGGCGGCGTGCCATCCCGGCCCCTTTGAAATCAGCAAGAGGAAAACCAACCCCGCCACCGAAAGCCCCGCCCCAAACCAATGAGACAACCCACAAAACGGGTCCTTGATCCAGCGGCTCAGGTGCATATGCATCTCCTGAAAAGCCTCCTTCAACCAAACGGACAGAAGCAACCGACGGGCCAAACGCCTGCATTTATTATCGGCCATAAAGGCGTCGCAGGTCGCGAAAAGTCTGCGGAATTATAGGACGGCAGATTGGCCTTCGGTTTATGGGGAACATGACGGACTTATCGTTTATGTGAGGTAACGGGTTGGTCTGGGATGCCACAGGGTCGGCGGACTCGCAGACCTGTGCTTTTGCGGTGCAAGGCACAGGTCTCGGAGTACCGCGACCTGTGGCACCCAGCGAGATTCAACCCGATGCGCCACACCATTATCCAGACCAGCGCCCCATTGCCTCGTCGCTCGGCAATCACGCCTGCGTCCCAT